>JBEKPI010000306.1:0-7906 GCA_049520855.1 Occallatibacter sp. | reverse complement strand
TCGCGATCTGTGGGCCTTGGAAGCAATCCTCAACCCGCCTGCGACCGCCAGCCAAAAGGCGGCGTAGTAACATCAACCTAACCGCCGCTCAGCAACTTTCAACTGAGCGCGGGACACCCTCGTGGCTTCGGCAAATGTTGTTGCGGTCAACGAGGCATCGAGCCTTTGCTTTTGTTCTTGCTTTTGCTTCGGACGGTTGCGGTCAGGCCCCTTTGAGGGGCCAGCAACCGTAAATCCCCCGGCTCTGCCGGTGGATACTTACAAAGCGATGGGCACAAAAATGGGCACAGTGGGCACAATCTGGAGTTGATAATATTCTCTAAGTTATTGATTTTATGGTGGACGCGGTAGGAATCGAACCTACAACCTGTCGGTTAAGAGCTAGGATTTTGCTCTTTTCAGCATTGCTCGTAAATGCTTTATATTGCTTATATTAAATGTCTTGCGACAATTTTCAATCCCGAAGCAATTGTGGGTACTACCCACAATTGCCCACTTTTTTGAAGCAGTCTACCCACAAAAGTCCCCACAGCATTTTTTGCCTGATTTCTACGCTTCCGAAGAGTCCTCCGCTCCGTTGGGACGATCATCACTGGTCGCCCCCACCGCCACCGTTTGAGCGGTGAAACGCATTTCTCATACCCATCTTCTACAACACAGGTGATGCGGGTCCAGACTTTGTTCGAGTATCCCTTTACACGAGATTGTGAACACCTGACAAAGATTAGATTCAGGTTGCCAGAATCATTCGCTGCTCGCCGTCAGGGGCAGCTCACATTGCGTCGTCGATCCCTTTTCTCGATTTTTTTCCATTCCGCTCTTCAAAACAAAGATGTGCTCACCTGAACCGCTCCGCTTCTCTATAATCGTGGCAGCCGCTGTTGAAGACTTTTTCCGGTACCAGGAACGCGAAAACGGACCCCGTCGATGGAGAAGGACGCCAAATCTGCATTTGATGTTGCCGCTTATCTGGCGAATGCCGGGCCAGAGCGGAGAATTGTTCAATTGGGCCGGGACGAGGTGTTCTTTTCCCAGGGAGACATGGCCGACTGCATCTTCTATTTGCACGAAGGGCGCGTGAAGATCTCGGTTGTTTCCGCAGCCGGGAAGGAAGCGACGATCCGGTTGGTATCGGCGAACAACTTCTTCGGCGAAAAGGCGATGGAGCCTACGCAGGGACAACGCGTGACAACAGCAACCGCAATTACGCCCTGCACAGCTCTCCGGATATCGAGATCCGAGTTCCTTCGCGTGATGCATGAGGAACACTCTTTTTCCGATTTGTTTTCCAAGTTTCTGCTGGAGAACAGCCTGCGAACCCAGTCAGATTTGGTGGATCATCTCTTTAATCCAGCGGAAAAGCGGTTGGCGCGTTTGCTCTTGCTCATGGCGGAGTTAATCCCGTCAGAAGGAGATGTGACGCTGATACCGCCGGTTTCACAAGAAGCTCTGGCAAGCATGATCGGCAGTACCAGGCCCCGCATCAATCTGTTTATGAACCGCTTTCGCAAGCTTGGATTTGTTGAATACAACAACGGTCGAATCCGGGTTCATAAGTCATTGCTGAATGTATTTCTACGCGATTGAGAGACCAGCATCACTTGAGTTCGTTGTTATGCCATACGCATCCAGCACATCCCTGAGCATCACGACGCCTTCCAGCTTGTGAATATCTGCCCGATGGATAACCGGAAAAACATCAAGATGGTACTTGCTCATGCGCTCGAGCGCCAGATGCAAGGCATGATCCATATAGACGTGCGGAACATGGAGTGTTTCCACAATATCTTTCAGCGGCTGTCCTTTTCTGCCATCGACGAAGGCACACTCCAGCGTCTCTCTGGTTAACATACCCAGAAGGTACCCCTTGTCCGTCACCGGCCAATTCCTGGATTGACCGGAGCGAGTCAGCGCAACCGCATCCTGGACAAGCATCCGTGCGGAGAGAACTTCGAGAGATGTCTGCATGACCTGGGCCACTGTGCGCTGGCTGGCTTGGTGAAGTGTGCTGTGGCTGGGCAGATGAATGCCATCCTGATACGACAATGCCTCATAGATCGGCTGCTTCTGAAAGTGCCGGGAGATGAACAGGCTGGTCAAGTTGGCGATCATCAGGGGAACAATAACGGCATAATCGCGTGTCATCTCAAAGATCATCAGGACCGAGGTCATGGGGACCCTTGGCCATCAGATGATAGCTGGTCGAGGCGGTCGGGATCACGGTTTTCACGCCCGAAGTAAGGACATCGCTGATGCCATCAATGGAAGCGCTGGTCGCGTTGGTAGTACTCCAATTGAGCACTACTTGACCGCCTGCGATAACTTTAGTGGGAGTCGCGGTGATCTGCGCAGTGGGCGCAGGTATGACAGCGGCGGGTGCTGTTGCCGCGGGAGGAATGGGTGCCATCTTCTTCTTGCAGCCCGAAACGGCAACAATGGAAGCGAGTATTACAACGAGAGTAAAATTCGATTCAGTCGATCCATGCAACTGCTCCTTTTTCTGAAGCCGCAGGCATTTGTCTGACAGCCTGGCCATTTTGTCGATCATCCGAACTTCGTTGCCGACATTGCCGAGCCGCAGTGAAACCAACATAATTTGTCGCACTGATAGCGATACTGCTGCTAACATCGCTCTGTGCGTTCCGATTCTTCTCATGATCTGTGCAAGAAGAAATGGCAGTTCGAGTATCATTGTTAATTGAGAGACTCCGCGACAGATGTTCTGTTTGGGACAGTGTGATTAGGCGTTTTCCGCCTACTATTTCAGTTGAATCGCTGTTATACTCCTTGCTATGGACTCGCTTGCGTTTCCTGCTGGCCCTCCATCCGGGCACTGGCGAGAATGGGTGCTTCCGATGACGACGAATATTCAAGATGAATTCGATGTTGAGGCATTTCTTGCGAATACCGATTATGAGCGAACAATCGTCCAGTTGAAAGGAATGCAGGTATTCTTCTCTCAGGGGAATCCGGCTGATTGTGTCTATTATTTGCAGGACGGCCGCGTTAAGATCTCCACAGTATCGGCAATTGGCAAAAAGGCGACGATCCGGCTGGTTCCAGCAGGGGAGTTTTTTGGTGAGAAGGCGATTGCGCATGAGCCGGGGTTGCGCGTTACGACGGCGACTGCAATGACGACCTGTACCGCGCTCCAAATAGCAAGACCAGAGTTTCTCCGCTTGATGCGCGAAGAACCATCCTTTTCCAGTTCGTTCTCTTCATTTCTCCTGACCTGCAATCTGAGGGTCCAGGCCGACTTGGTCGATCAACTCTTCAATAGAGCCGAGAAACGGTTGGCGCGCATTCTGATGCTCATGGCGGAGTATAGTAATCCCGAGGACGGTGATCCTCTGATCCCACAGATTTCGCAGGAAGCGTTGGCGAACATGATTGGCAGTTCGAGGTCTCGCGTGAACGCATTTATGACCAGATTTCGCAAGCTTGGATTTATTGACTACGACAGCCGAATCCGGGTTCACAAGTCATTGCTGAATGTCTTCCTGCGTGACTGATCGTCATTACCATTTCAGATACGCAGGACAGGATCAGGTCTCATTTGCTCAGAATCGCGGATCATGACCCGTTGAATACGAAGATTCAGCGGGCCATGACTCTTTGTAGCCATCTATTTTGGTTCTTGAGATGACGAGTTCTTCTTGGAGTCATCAGAAGACGACGTATCGGTCGAGGAAGTTCCTTGCGGCGCAGACTGCGCAAGGGAGGGCGATTTCACCTGCGTTGAAGATGCATTGGAAGCCCCGGACGGGGCGTCTCTGTTGCCGGACTGTGGCGCTTGCCCAGAGGACGTAGGCGCAGTGGAAGAAGCAGATTGAGTTGTGGTCTTGTCTGCCGCTGAAGCTGGCAGTGTTCTCTCAGTTTTTGAGGACTGGGGAAGAGGCGCGCTTGCCGTGCCCTGTTCTACCTTTGCTGGAGAAGTAGTGCTGGGCTGGTTGCCGGCGGTTGGCGGATTGGAGGTTTGCGCCGGCGTCTTTGGGGAAGCTGCAGGAGTTGCAATGGAAACAGGACTCAATGCTTCCGAGGGAAAAGTTATCGAATTGACTACAGAAGGATCATCATGAAGCCTTACATAGAGCTCCCCATTGGTGGGACGGGGGACCGAGAGAAAGTATCCGGGAAAGCCCTCTGAAATCATGACAGGATGAGCAAACTGCGGATCGTTTGAAACCGAATCTACAAGGAACAGCTTGGACCCTGTGAGCTTGCAAGGCTGATCGGGCAAGTCTGGACACTTAAGATCTCCAAGCACAGGTAGACGGACCAGTGTTCCAAGAGGCTGCCAGTCGCCCGCAACTCCATTCTCGATCACGCGAAAGCGAAGAGGGCCGTAGGCTGAGGCGGCGAAAGCCTTGCCGGTGTCGAGCGTAGCCACGGCAATCTGTGAATCCTCCAGGTTGAGACCGCTGGCAAGCGTGAGAGTTGTCAGGTACACGCCATGGGCAGTGCCCACATCAAGCTTTTCCTCGCCGGAGAAGGAAGCAGGAACCCGGGCATGAATCGAAAAGGTCAACTGAGAATTTTGCGGAATCTCATCCTGGTCGGCGAGCTGAAGATTATTGGCGGCGTTCGATGCGAGAGGCTGAGCGCTTAAGCCAATCAGCGTGACTTTAGGACGCGGTGAAGTTACTGTCGTGTCGAGATTGAAAACGCGACCATCATTCAAAACGATCTTTGCGGCTGTGGATTCTCCTTCTTTGAATGCATTGGCAGCTTTAGTATCGGATGTGGTCAACGACAGCTCATCTACGTTTTCGGTGGAAGGGTGGGGTTCCGGTTTGAATTTTACGCCACTCACAGTGAGTTCCTTTATATCCTCCAAATGACTGCCTTTCAGAACCCCAGAGAGATCACCAGCGTGGAGGATAAAGCTGTCGAGATGACTCGCTTGAGCAAAAGTTTGTAACGGGACCATGTCGGGATCCTTATTGCCGTATTCTTTGACCAGCAACTTGAGGGTGCCTGGCTTAACCTTTTTCAACGGCACAGTGACTGCAACCTGGTTAGGTTCAGTTGATTTCCAGTCAACCTTTACAGTTTCTCCTGTGGGCTTTTGGAGAAGAATACTGTCAACACATGCAGCATTTTCCGTTTCGATGTGTACCAGGTCATCGTGACCTGCAATCAACGACTGCTGATCGTCGTCAACCAATTGCCAGTGTTGGGGGCGCGCATTTTCCAGCTTGAATTCAGGGCCGTTGTACTGTTCAAAGCCCCAGTATCCATGCAGGGAGCCGTCCAGCACATCGCCGAAGTTGGAGGGGCTGAGTCCCGCTGTGCTTGCGACAAATCCGCCCTTTTCGGCATCCGCTTTCACTGGCAAATCTACGAACTTGCCATTCTTGCCCTTCAAACGGAGAACCATATCATGAGCGTAGCCCGTTGAAAACACCAGCGGAGCACCCTCGGCGGGCAGAACCAACTCCGTCTTTTCCGCGCAATACACCTCTTTGGGGTCGACCGGATGAAGCGGCGGCATCAAGGGCGCTTCAACTGCCGGTAGAGCGACGACGAGAACGGACTTTGGATTCTGAAACGAGGGAACGGCATTGAGTTCGAGGGATAGCTTGTTGCCTTGCTCGGTGGCAAGTGCGGGAATGTATTGATACTGCGCGGTTCGGAAGGACTCCATGATGCGCGCAATGTCCACGACAGAGGCGACATAAGGGCTGTAATAGCCAAGGCCCGCTACCGGGGAATTGCTCAATTGCTGAATCAGATCGGCGGGAGCGCCGGCAGTAAGAGCCTGAACAATCGAGGTGCTGTGTCCGTCATTGAGCACCAGCGAATCCCGGCCCTGCATCAGACAAGGGGCCTGCAATTCAGAAATCTTTTGAAGACAATCTGAATCAAATTTGATTGAGAGGCTTCGGGCGAGCAGCGGTGAAGCCGTTTTCAAATGATCGAAATCGGTTTGGCTGATTGTCTGAATGGCGGCTAGATAGGTCTTTAGCCGGGAACGGTCAAGTGTCGCCTGGTTGAGATCCTGCGACGCTCGCACGAAAGCTCCTGGCCGACCGCGAACGGCGCCGGTCAGCGTCTTGAAATCTCCGCCGGTCTCCGGGGCCAGAAAGACAAGGACCTGTTGGGCATTCTTGGGAACCGTGATCTTGAGGCCGCCATTGCCCTTGGCACTCCACGTCTCCGATGAGAAAAACCAGTCTTCGGGAGGCGGGTTGGTCGCGCCACGCAAAAATGCCGCCACAAGAAGAAAATGCACAGATTGGCCAGAAGGAAGATCAGCTTTGATCGACACTTGATCGCCGACCGCAAGATTGGGAACTTTGGAGATTGGAAGGGTCTTGCCTGCATGAAGCACCTCGACTTCCAGCTTGGGGCCAGCCAGATCGAACGGTGCGGGATCGGCAAAAACAAGACAGGGAGCAAGGAGAAGAACCAGACAGACAAATCGTAAGTGTGAAACCATACCTGGATTTTGATCCTCCGATAACGGTGAGACGAATAGAAAGACGATTCGTGATGCCAGCTCGTGATTCAGATACACTGCGGTCATTCTTTAGCGACAAAATACCTCTCCAAAGCTATCTTCTTCTTTTCAGCGATCTGATCATGGTGACAGCAACGTCCGGCGATCTGAATCCATAAATGAATGAGATTTGTAGCACAGATTCGGTGTGTGCAACGGACAGGAGATCAACTGCTTGCGATGCAACCCCCACAATGGCCGCGGACACTCGCAACAGTCGAGTGCCCGCGCCATTATTGGCAGATCGGCATGCTCCAACCTGCACTCTACGAAGCCTTCGCTTTTTCAACATCCTTCGCGTCCGCTAGAAGCTTTTTGAGAATAGGTAGAGTCTTGTCCGCGTAGGTCTTCAGAGCTGGTGTTTCCGCATCTGCCGCTTCCTTCTTAAAAGCGGCGATGGCTTTGGCGTGGTCAGCTACCATTAGCTGAATGTAGCGCCGATCAAAGTCGTCTCCTTTCAATTTCTGAAAAGGGTTGATCGTCGCCCTGATGTTTTCGACGTCAATCGCTTTTGGCACACTGAGCCCGGCATTGCGAGCGAGGTCAGAGATTTCCTGGAAGTCGCTTGTGTGATCGGTAACAAGCGTTTGAGCGCAATCTTTTACCGACGGTGATGCGCCCGCTGTTTTCGCCAATTGGCCAAGATTGGCCTCCACCATGTCGGTCTGTGCGACGAAATTCACAAACCTTTGGTCCCTTATTGCCTGTTCTTTTGCAGCCATCTTCTGAGCATGAACAGAAATCGAGCAAAGAGAGAGGCAGAATACCACTGCGAGAATGCGTTTCATGTGAAATCCTCCAAGTTGAAGTTTCCTATTGCCAGGACCAGTGCGTGGGATCGACGTGCAAATTGCAAATCGATAGAACGCAATAACCGCACAACGGACGCGTGCATTTCGTCTAAATCCACGCGCCCTTCGTATCGACACTTCAGCCTCAGTCGCCGTGCGAGTTCAAGCTCGCCATTTCAGCGCCGGCCGAAGAGCCTTCTATCTTAGCCAGAGCTCGAACACTTGGCATGGACCGCTGCCACAGCAGGTGTGCTGAGGTCACGTCGTTCGGATACATTTTCGCCGACTGCTTGCCCGTCGGTTCCAATACGATGTCCACACGGCGGTTGTAGGCGAGCCAGGTTGCTTTCTCGTCCTTATTCATCCATCTCTCTGGTTTTTGCACATCATTGGCCTGCAGCGCTTCCACTGTCTTCGGCGCGATTTGGTCATCCTTGCCCTTCGCCTGGATCTTCAGCTCTGCTGCGGGAACGCCCTTGGAAACGAGGTATTTCTCGGCCAGTTGTGCTCGCCGTTCACTGAGCGCCTGGTTGTACCTTTCTGAGCCGCGAATATCCGCGTATCCGACGATCACAAGGTTGGCGTTGTCCTCATAGTTTCCAAAGTTCTTGAA
>JBEKPI010000305.1:0-9782 GCA_049520855.1 Occallatibacter sp. | reverse complement strand
TACCGGCTTCGCGGAGAATTGATTGAGAAAAAGCGAGAAACTTGATGTAGTCGTCTTGAATATTCTTTTCGAACTGGAGCATACTCCGTTCGCGAATCTTTTCGCCATTTACAAACCGATACGGATCGACGATCTTTCGAAGCTGCGGTGTCAGGTTCGAAGAGATTGATGCGTACGGCGGATTCCCGACGACTACGGTGAACCGCTGGTTGCGTTTGATAGCATTTACCGATTGTGCTTCATGGGCAAGTGCGGGCAGCCATTCAGTGAATCCCATTTGCCCCTTATCACTGCCTGCTGGTTCGAGTGCATTCGTAAGATAGATGCGAGCGCGCTCGTCGCTGCCAAATCGATAGCCCGTCTCATAGAGCTTGAGGCCGATCTTCATGTGGGCTATGGCATAGGGAGCCATCAACAGCTCGTAGCCGTGCAGGCGCGGCAAGAGGTGCTTCGGGACGTACTCATTCCAGGCCGCGCTCTGCTGCGCGTCGGTGAGGCGCTCCTGCCTCCACTTGGCCGCAAGGGTTTTGTAGATTACATCGATGACTTCGACCAGAAATGTCGCGGTGCCGGTGGCGGGATCGAGTATGACCACAAACGGATCGTCTGCTTTCGCCCCGGCAGGGATAGCCAGCCCGACGTGCTTTGCGGCCATCTCGCCCCAGGTTACAGTGGAGGAGAGACCGTCTTCAAGTCCGAACTCTGTTTGCAGCAGTTCATGGACGCTACGGACGATATAGGAGACAACGGGTTGCGGAGTGTAGAAGACGCCGCGCTTTACGCGCTTCTGAGGGTCATACTCCTTGAGAAACAGCTCGTAGAAATGGATGACAGGGTCTTCGTCCCGATTGCGGTCCCCGAAGTCGCGGACCACGGCTTCCATATTCGCGGCGTCGAGCAGTTCCACAACTTCGCTGACTCCCAATTCATCAAAGTCAATGCCGGTGCCCCCGCGCTCCTTGCGCTTGCGTCCACCAAGGTGAAGGAATGTCTCCATCAATTCCTTGAGGAACGGGTTGGTGACCGGGATGCGCGTGGCGACGGCATCGGCGGTGTTATGCTTCGGAAACGCAATGCGGGCTGAAAGCAGGCCGTAGGCGATGGTCTGCGCATACATATCTGCAAAGTCGCTTTCGGTCAGGTCGTGGATAAGCGATTGCTGAAAGGCCGCCATTAACTTTCTGAGCGGGCCTTTGTCCGTCTCGATATTGAGGACCGTTTGGATGCGGTCGCGGATTGCGGAAGCCAGTTCCGCCAGTCGGATTGCGAGTTCCTTCGACTTGGTAATGACTTCCCGGTGCCGCAGCGTGAAAGCTGAACTCCATTGCTCGCGCCAGAGTTTCGCGTTCTTGTCATCACCGGGCCAAGAGAGCTTCTGCTGAAGAGTGTCAGCGACATCGTCCAGGTGAAGAGGTGTGTCGCGGTTGTCCCAGCCGAGAACCTTGAGCGTAGGCAGGTCCGCTTTCTCTCCATCTTGAGAGAAGTGAGCAAAGCTGATCTGCCGCTCCGCCCCCTCGCCGTAGTTGGAGATAAATAGCAAGTCGTTCGCCTGCCATGCCTTGCTCTCGGCGCTGTTGGCGGAAGCGCGCTTCTTCAGCACCACGCGGCTGAGAACACGCCGCAGGGCCACCACGGGGAGCCGCTTCGGCTCAAACTTCACGAAGAAGATGCCCCAGGGTTGACTGGTGGACAACGGACGAAGTCGCTTGATTTCTTGAATCTTGGCAGCGTTGGCGCTGTCGATGCCCAGTTCCTCCGCGGTGTAGTCGAAGGTAAGTTCTTCAAAGTTGGCAGACTCAATGGGCCACTCAAGCTCATCGCGGAGGAACTTGATGAGTTGCGGGAAGGTGCGGATACTTCTGAGCGCGTCGCGTTGACTTGCCATTGATTTCAGTCCTCGTTGATTTCCATCCAGCACCTGAGCGCCGGCTTGACGCCCACCGGCGCGTCCACGCGCTTCAGGTAGGTGTCCTTGATGTGCTTGAGCACGGTAGCCCGGATGTCCGTAAGCGTCTTCTGCTCCGTAATGCAATGTCGCGGGGTATCCGGTTTGCAGCGGAGGCTTTCAATGATCTCGCCCGGCTCTTCTAGGATAGCGTTCTTCCCCAAGTCGTATAGATACCAGCGGGTGGTGCCAGCGGCCTCAGTGAATTCGTTAGTTTCCTTGTCCAGCGCCGGGAGAGCGTAGCAAAAAAAGACGCCGCGAGTTCCCTTGGCTGGTCGCGTTCGACCACTGAAGAATGCGCCGGGCATTCCATTCAACCGTGCGGCCAATTCGGGGAAATCCTGCAAAAGCCCCTGGTACTCAAGGTGCATATCTTCAATCGCACTCTTTGTGCCCTCATACGAGTGGTTGAAATCCTTGAGCGCATCATAGTCGTCTTCTGGACGGAGCAGCTTCTTGCCCTCAATACCGAGAGTCTTTGAGATCAGGAGCGTCTTCTGCGTAACCTTGGTGTAGAGCGTTAGCAGTTTATTCAGTTCATCGGGCGGAAGAAAGTTCCAGAACGAGACCTTCCCTCGGGAGGCTGCCACCTCGGGGTGATCTTGGATCAGAGCCGCCTCAGTCACCGGGTTCATGCGCCTGTCCACGCGGCCTATTCGCTGCATCAGGCGGACCGGATTCCAGTGGATGTCGTAATTGACCATGCGACTTGCATCCTGGAGATTTAGACCCTCAGACAGAACATCCGTAGAGAGCAGAACACGGATTTCCTGCTTACCCTGTTTGTGGAGTGTGGCCGAGTTCGTCCCGTTGTAGTATGGCGAGAAACGCTGGAGGATGTCGGCACGATTTCCTTTGGTGCCGCTATCAACCTCCGCAAGTCCCTTGATCCCGGCAACCTTGAGTTGCTGGAAGAGGTATCGGGCCGTATCAGCAAACTCCGTGAAGATGAGGATCTTCTGAGTTTCAAGTTCTTTTGATTTGAGCAACCGAATGAGCCGCTTGAGCTTGTCGTCGTGGCGAGGCTCAAACTTCTTTACCTCTTCGAGAAAACTGACAATCTGGTCGAGATCGAGAAAGGTCTCCTGAATCATTTCCACGACATCATATTCATCGCGGCTCAATTTCTCTACTGAATCGAGAAATTCTTGAGGAACAATGTCCTCGTCCTGATCTTCATCGTCGGCGTCGTTCCAAAGCTCAAGCTGGCGGTGCACAACGTAGTTAAGAACTTCCGCATTCTGGTTTTTCCACCGCTCAACGCGCTTCTTGTCCCCGTCCGTTTCGCTGTGCACTTCTACGAACGCCAGCAACTTTCGCATTAGACGGCTGCACGACAGTTCAAACGCTGCGACGGAACTCTCGAAGCGCTTCAAGAACCCCGTGCGAATCAGGCCGACTACCTGCTTCTGGCGGTTTTCCTCGAAGGGGTCAATGCTCTTGTCGTCTCCCTTGTAGTAGGCAAGGGGGTAGTAAATAGCGAGAGTGAACAAAGGCTTCTTGCGCTCAAAGGCCTTATCCAGTAAATCGAGCAACCGGCCATACGTCTTCCGAATTGAGTAATCTGCAACGACTGGCGGGTTTCGATCTGGGAACACTGCCGCAGTTCCGCTTTCTCGCATCTGACTGGCCCGCGCATAAGAACGGCTGCGCTGCACGACGAGATGTCTGAATATCTCATCGCTTGCCAGAGTCTCCTGAACCTCAGTCAGGCTCTCACCCAAACTGACGCTGCCATCTTCTCCTAATCGCTTCCGAAGCGCGATCTCCATTTTGTTGAAATGAGCACGCAAGTTATTCACGCCCAAAGTTCGAGCGAAGTAAGCGTCGTCCTTTCTGCTAAAAAGCTCAGTCAAATGCCGGAAGTCACTTAGCTTGTTGTTGATCGGCGTAGCAGTGAGCATGAAAAGCGTTTTGGGGCGCAATGAACCGTCGAGCAAATCGTAGAGCCTGTGATAGCGCGAACGGTCGTCGTCTTCTCCATTGATTGATCCTTGCCTTCCGGGATTACGGAAGTGGTGAGCCTCATCAATCAGAACTACATCCGCGAGTTCGGTAATGCGCCGAAAGCGCGCTGGAAATTCTCCTTTCCGGTTGAGGTCACTATGGCTGAATACCGCAAGGCTGCTGAAATCGGCGCCTCCGCCTACGCCGCCAATGTGGTGGAGCCAGTCGCGCAGGTGAGGCTCCCACACGGCCTCCTTTGTTGCCTTTGGTGCAAACAGAACTACTCGTTTGCCTTCGTGCAGGATGAGTCGCTCGATAAGCATAAGGCCAACAAACGTCTTGCCAAGGCCGACGCCATCGCAGAGAAATGCACCGCTATGCTGGCGCGCTATCTTCATTAGCGCCCAGTACGCCTCTTTCTGGTAACGATCAAGATGAGAGAACATCTTCGAGCGAGTTTCCTCCCATTCGCTCGCCGTCATTTCGTGGCCGCGGAAGAATTCTTGCAACGCCTTGGTATAGACATCGAAAGGAAGAAACTCCTGCGTATGACGCTCAATCGTTGTCAGGATTTCCGCCGATACATCCTCGGCCTTCTCCCAATGCTCCTCGTACCACTCCTGAAGTACGGCAACAGGTTGTCCAGTGATCTGGACGTTTAGCTCGATGTTTTCTGTAAGACCTGGATACGTGAAATTGGAAGACCCGACGAGGGCCGTCGATCCCACAACTTCAAGACGAGCATGGGTGATATACGCCTTGGCGTGGAATTTGTCTTTCCGGTAGACACGGCAAATGATCTTTCCCGACCGGATCGCTTCGACGATTGCAGACACGCCAGACAGAAACGCATTCTTCTCTTTTTCGTCCTCAAGGCTGAGGTCGAGCCGCTGCTTTACGTTTTGCAGCCCCGCAGCAAACGCAGCCTTGGTGCGCTGCGTTACCTCATCGCCCATCAGGATGCGAAATTGATCGACCTTCTGCCACTCGTCTTTCAATGCGAGGAGTGAGCCGATCTCGAAATATCCAGTAGCAATGTCAATCGACTTGGAGAGTTGGCACCAGTCGTTCAGATACCGTAGGACCTTCCAGTCCTCGTTACTGTTATCGACGATGAAAAGTTCGCTGCCTGTTGCACTACTTCGACGTGGCATATCTTCCTTACTCGCAACTTCTCACTCGACAAGCGTCTATGCTTCAACCGGAACTTCTGTTGCGCGCTCGACTGTTTGCGGTGTTGGTCTGTAAATGTTCTTGACTTTGCAAAGACTCACCTTGTATTTCATGGTCTCCAGCGTGCGGCGGGCGTGCCGCAGCATGACTTTACTAAAGAAGGGGAGCCGAAGTTCATTTTCTGACTTACTGATGATTGCGTAGACAACCTCGTACTCGGAGGGATTGATTTGATCCTTCGGATTCGCCAGCTTATGATTCGGTCCAAGATACTCATTTACCGCTTCACGGAACTCCTGTACGTTCAAGAATAGCTCGGCTGGCACAATCCCTTGTGCAAATAGATGGCTCAGTTCGCTTGAACCGCTATACCGCTTGACATGGACTAACTGCTTACTGTTACTTGCTAAATCGCAAAACTCAACTTTGGTAAAGCCACGGGATTTCAGTTGAATGCATTTCCGGTCCATCAAGCAATACTGTAGCGAATCGTTGCTAACTCTCTTGTTGTAGGCTTCCTCAGATGCGTCATTGTAGTCTGGCAGTGCAATGTTGCTAACGGGGAAGTCTTCGATGTCTTTGTTGACCTCATCGAGATATGACTTATCAATGCGATACCAGAGAGCGTTATTAAGCAAGAAAGTGTCGCCCCTCAGATCGGCTTCACAGTAAAGCGTCTTGTAGACAGACCATGACTCTCTTTCCTGCTCGTTATCGTCCGCCGCTATGACCCTCCATGTTCTTAGATCGTCAATTTCCAAGCTGTTGAGCTTGTCTCCCGATTCCCACTCACATAGAACATCGCTCAATCGAAGGTCGTCTTGCGGATTCGCTACACCGTGGATATTAAAGGTACGTCCGGCTTCCCAATCTTCGCAGGTAGGTGGTGCCATCCACACTCGTTCTACCGACTGACTTGATAGTTTCTCGACTAATAGAGAGTCGAGTTCGGCCTTGAGGGATTTGTCTCGCACCTCTTTCATCCTGCCAACCCAAGAGAATATCTGTAGATAGTCGTCTTTTGCAGAATCAGCAAGAAGCCGATCAAGAAGCGTAGGCAACTGTGTTAATGATGTTGTTGTACTGATGCGAAGGGAGTCTCTACCACCTACTTGTCTTCCCAATAATTCATCTTTGGGCTTGCCAGTGAGCGAGCGAATCACATCTTGTTCAACATCGAGGCCAAACTCATCGATGCGAGCGTTCCGTACTGCTTGCGTCTGCTTATTCTGAAGGAGAGAGTCAAAAGCACTGAGTTGGACATGCTTGATACCTTCGTCGTCGATGTTATTCAGAGTCACTTTCAGGCCAAACTCTTGCTCCCACGCGTCAGGGTCCATGAGCGCCCTTCCAAAGCCGAAAGAGAGCGCAAAAGTCGCATTCCCTGTAGAGATTACCATCAGAGCGGCTGCTGTCTTTGAACGAACGGATAGCGGTGGGTCTGCAATGCCCCGGAACTGCTTAACCCAAGCGGGTTCTATCTCGGATAACTTCTTAATGTGCAGGACCGCATTCAAAGCATCGGGAATCTTCAGCACAGAAGTTTCGATCTCAGTTCTCCATCTTGAACTGAGATACTTGTCGCTTGTGGAGAAGTCACTCTTCAGTTGGAAGACAGTCCATACGCGGAACGTCTGCTTCGGCTTTTTGGCCGACCGTTTAGTGACCATAAGAACCTCATTTACAAGAGTCCGCGTTAGTTTACCAGATCGCCACGATCCAGGAACTAAGGCACTCGGCCGTATGGAGATTTCTTAAAACTCAGTGGATGAACCGACTCCAAGAGTGACAGCGGTCCCAAGCTGGCCTCCCGAAAGGCAGTTGACCCCACATGAAAACAAGTTTACAATACATCCTAATGAAGCGCAACCGTAAACTAGCGAGGAATCGGTCATGATTTCGGATCGCATCAAGCTCGCACGGCGTAAGGCTGGCCTTTCCCTACGGGATTTGGCTGCGGCAATGAACGACAGGGTCACCGCTCAGGCTATTGGCAAGTACGAGCGCAACGAGGACATTCCAAGTTCCGGCGTCCTGATTGCCCTGGCCAAAGCCCTCAAAGTCTCGGTTGGCTACCTGATGGATACCCAGGGGATTGTTTTGACTGGCGTAGAATTCCGCACCAAAGCCAGCACCACTGCCTCCGACCGGGCCAACGTCGAGACTGAGGTACTGGAATGGATCGAGCGGTATTTGCAGATTGAGCATGTGCTGGAGTTGGAGAGTTCCGTCTGGCAGTGCCCCATCGTGCCGCCTCGCCCACTGCGCGAACCGGCCGATGCGGAGGCGCTCGCCAACGAAGTTCGGAAGAGGTGGAATCTGGGGATTGACCCGATTCCCAATATGACCGAACTGTTAGAGGAAAAGGGGCTCAAGGTACTCATCGTTTCCCTGCCAGAGCGGGTATCCGGATTCACCTGCATGGTTGGTCGCGGCAAGGACAATCCCGGCCTGCCGGTGATTGTCGTCAACAAAGAATTTTCTTTGGAACGCCGGCGTCTGACCCTGGCCCACGAATTGGCTCACCGCCTGATTGACACCAACAGCCTCAGCGACAAGGAAGAAGAGAAGGCCGCCACTCTGTTTGCCGGGGCCTTCCTGATGCCCAAGGAGCACCTGCTTCGTGAGGTAGGGAAACAACGGAACGCACTCGGCTACCAGGAATTGATTTACCTGAAGCGGCTATACCGCGTGAGCGGCGCGGCGCTGCTGATGCGACTGCGTCAGCTTGGCGTCATCAGCGAACCAATCCTGACCTATGCCTTCCAGACCATCGCGCGTGGATGGCGGACTCAGGAGCCGGAAGAGTTGGAACCGTCGAGCGAACGTGGAACTCGTGAGTGCGCACTTCGCTTCCAGCGGCTCTGCTATCGGGCGTTGGCTGAGGACTTTGTCTCGCTCAGCAAGGCTGCTGAACTGCTGCGAATTCCCCTGCCTTTAGTGGAAGCCGGTTTGAAAGGACCGCTGGTGGCTGATGCGGATTATCGTCAGTGACAGCAGTTGTCTCATCGACCTCAAGAAGGCCTCGCTACTCGGGGTCTTCCTGAGTCTGCCGTATGAGATTCTCATCCCGAACACCCTCTTTGAGGACGAACTGCTCAGCTTCACGGCAGGCGAGAAGCGGATGCTGCTCCAAAGCGGGTTGCAGGTCGTGGACATGCCTGGACAGCAGGTGCTCCGTGCGCGAGAGGTCATCACGAGCCGTCCCCGGCTGTCTGTCCATGATGGCTTTGCTTACGCACTCGCCGAAATGCACACCGGCAGCATTCTCCTGACCGGCGACGGCCAGCTCCGGGCGCTCGCCACGACAAACAAAATTGAGGTTCACGGGATACTCTGGGTCGTGGACGAAATTCACCGGGAACGATTGACAACCACAAAGGCTCTCCATGCTGCTCTGGGCCTCCTTGCCGATGATCCGACAGTGAGATTGCCCAAACGTGAGATGGCAGCAGCACTCGACCGCTTCGAGGCTTTACTTTAACCCCGTCGAAGCTAGAGACTGATGCCCTGATCGTTATTGTTGCTGCTGCTGGACTGCACTTGGGCGTTGTCGCCCATTGAGTGAGCCGATGTGTGGCCCGCCTGCTCAAGCGCGTTTTCTCGCGTGATCGGCTGCGCTTGCCGGTCGTAGAACTGGCCTTGTGGGTCAATATGTAGCCAGCTTCCAGCGTGGGTATGCTGGTAGCTCTGGACCTCGCCGGTCTCGCGCTTCCACTCGTAATCCGATGCTTCATTTGGCAGGGCTGTTTGGATTGGAGTATTGTGCCGATGCTCAGCGTCGGCAGTGGGGCTGATGTTTTCTGGTGCGTGAATGTTCGTCTCGGCAAGAATCTGGCGGCGGAGTTCCTCTTGCGAATGCTCTCTGCTGTTGGTCATCGGTGGCTCCTTAGTCTGAGTTTGCTGGTTGTGGGTTGGTTCGACCTGGGTCTTTTGAAGGTCTACGGCTGAGGTCTTTGTCACGTCGGTACTGAGACGTTCACTCAGGATCGCTACATCGTTGGTGTAAATCCGCACGTCTTCCGAAGCGCGGGATACCGAGACGTAAGCGAATCGGGTATTGATGAGTTCCGGGTGGACTTTCGTGTCCATATTGACCAAAACCCGGTCTGCGGTGAGCCCCTGGGAACTGTGCGAGGTCACGGCGTAGCCATGATCGAAGTGCCGCATTTGCGTGGCGTCGAAAGCGACAGTGCGCTCTTTCGAGCCGTCCATTTTTACGCTGACCTGGTTGCTGTCGATCCGCTCGATGGTCCCCATATCGCGGTTTGAAACGGCAAGCTCGCGGTTGTTGGCCGTGAACTGGATGCGGTCGCCCTGAGCAAACTCGCGGTCGATCTCGCGGTAGGCCGCGATGCCTTGCAATCGCTTTGGGTCATAGGTGGATTCCTGGCCGTCTGGCTTCTGAACGGTGATCTGATTCTCTTTGTGGTCGACGGAGACCACGGTTGAATAGCTGCCCTTTTCAATGCCGTGTTCCTTGCTGCCGCGCGTGTAGTGAAGCACGTCGTTGGGCTGGTATCGCGCGGCCCAGCTTCGGTCAACAGTGGTCATATCGGATCGCGGCGTGAGCACGTTCATTCTGTGATTCTCTTTGGAAACCACGCCGGATGCCTGCAATTCCGTGCGGATCGCATTATTGATTTCCTGGCGGCTGGCATTATCGGGCGAGACGACCAGCGTGTTCTCAGTCTTGGCGACATAGTCTTTGGCAATG
>JBEKPI010000304.1:0-10259 GCA_049520855.1 Occallatibacter sp. | reverse complement strand
AACACAGACTACTCCCGCATAGCATCTTCAGCGCATCTTCCAGGCGAGAGGGCGCTGGCGCCTTCGAGCAGAATTCGTACCTGAATGCCGGTGCTCAGGCACGTACTGTGTGTGCGGCAGATTGTCGCAGCGTTGGAAGATTGAGCTGTCGGAAGCCCTTCCGGCAGGTTTTTTGATCCTCGAACACAGTGCGAACAATCTTCGATCATCTTCGAACACTGTTCGGCGTTGTCCGAATTCCGTTCGATCTCTGTGGATTGCGTCACCATCGCTAAGCCGTCAGGCTTAGGGATGGTGACTTCCTTCTAGGCGAGCGTAGCGAGAATGCTTTTCTGCGTGTTTCCTCCAATTGATGCTCGCAGAATCTGGCAGCTTTGGAAGATCACGATGTTAGATTGGGCTTTACTGCATCTCCATATATGGCCCCGAGTGCATGAGGAATTGCATGATGCACTCTCCGGGTTCCTGCGTCTGGGTCTTCCATGGAAGGGTATCGTAGCACAGGCCGTTGCATTCGGATTTCGAACAGGGTTAGCGTTGGGTTGTGCTGACTTTGCGGGCGATGACGGGTGGTGCTGGATATGCTAACGGCATCTGGAACACAGCGACTATTACGATGAAGGCCGTCGTGTTCAAGGGGAATGGCATGGCCAGGGCGCGGAGTTGCTGGGTCTGCGTGGAGAGGTAACGCGGGAGCAATTTGAAGCAGTTCGAGAGGGGTTGCATCCAGAGACTGGGGAATTCCTCCGCCCTCGCCACAGTGCTGACCGTATTGATGCAAATGGAAGCGAACAGAGCAAAGGGAGATCCCTGTACGATCTGACCTTCTCCGCACCGAAGTCGATTTCGATTCAGGCGCTCGTCGGCGGAGATGAGCGGTTGATTGCTGCCCATGACAACGCTGTCCGGGAGGCGCTCGCTGAGGCAGAGAACTATGCAGCCGCTCGGGTTCGGCTGAATGGTGCGAACGAGGACAGGGCAACGGCAAACTGGATTGTGGCCGCATACCGGCACGACACCAGCCGTGAACTCGATCCGCAACTGCACACCCATGCTGTCACGGCCAATTTGACCTATGACGGCGTGGAGGGCCGTTGGAAGGCATTGCAAGCTTCGGGACTCTATGAGCGCCGAGCGTATCTGACGGAGATTTACCGAAACGCTCTGGCGCGTGAAGTATGTGGCATAGGATATGAGATTGAGTCGCGCCGCGATTCCAAGGGCAGAGATCACGGTTTCGAGATTCGCGGAGTCTCGGATCAGTTGCTCGAAAAGTACAGCGTACGCAGCGCGCAGCGGGATGCCGCCATCGAACGATTTACGGCGGAGCATGGTCGCAAGCCAACCAATAATGAAGTTGCCGTGCTGGTCCGTGAATCCCGCGCTGACAAACTGGCCGAAATCTCTACGGAGAAATTGCGGAAACAGCAGCAGGCAAGACTGTTGCCTGAAGAGAGCCACGCGCTGAAGCATCTGCACCAAGAATCTTTTGAGCGTGCCGGAGTGATTCCGTATGAACCCTCGCAAGCAGAGGAGTCCCTTCAACACGCAAAAGAACATCTGTTTGAGCGCTGCTCAGTTGTGCGCGAGCACGAGTTGATGACGGAGGCCCTGCGGCACGGGCGCGGGAAGATTGATCGCCGTCAACTTCGCGGTGACCTGGAACTGGAACAGTCGCACGGTTTTCTTATCAGGGCCGGGAACAATCTTGCAACGCGCGAGAGTCTTGAACGCGAACAGCGCATGATTGCAGCGGTTGATGGCGGCGTCGGGCGCTATGAACGTCTGGGCGGGAAGCTCGAATTCAGCCCTTCACCACGGCTGCGAGAGGAACAACTGCGGGCCGTTCATCAGATACTAGACTCGCAGGATTTCGCAGTCAATCTGCGCGGAGCCGCCGGAACCGGCAAGACTGCAACACTCACGGAAATCGCCCGCGGTTTACGGGAGGCTGGCCGTGAGGTTCTGGCCGTTGCGCCAACGCGCGGCGCGGTCGAAGAGTTGCAAAAGGTCGGATTCCGCGATGCGATGACGATCTCGCGATTGCTGGAGGACCCAAAGGCGCAGGCCGCGCTGCACGGCAGAGTGCTGGTTGTGGATGAAGCGGGCATGGTTTCAGGCCGTCAGATGGAAGGCTTGCTCAAGCTGGCGGAGCGCGAAGAGGCGCGGATTCTTTTCTCTGGGGACACGCGGCAACTTCAGAGTGTCGAGGCGTCGGATGCCCTGCGCATTCTGGAGCAGGAATCGAGAATGAAGAGCGTGTCGCTCATGGCCGTGCAACGGCAGACGCAGGCGCAATATCGGGATGCCATACAGACACTGCGGCATTCGCCGGATAAGGGGCTTGACAAGTTGGAGCAGCTTGGCGCTGTTCGTGAAGTTCCATACCTGGAGCGGGCGCAGGCTGTTGCATCAGCCTATCGGGCGCTCACGTCGGACTCGGGCCGCACAGTTCTCGTGGTTGCCGGGACGCATGACGAGATCGGCAAGATTACCGATGCCGTTCGTGAGGATATGAAGCTGCGCGGCGAACTGGATCGCGGTATTGTCTCCGAGCGTTATTTGCCGTTGCAATGGACCGAGGCGCAAAAGAAATACATTGTGAACTACAAGGCAGGGCAAGTGCTTCTGTTTCATCGTTCTTCGCGTGGAATCGAAAAGCATGAGGCGCTCACCGTTGAGAGGACAGACCAGGCGGGCATCGTCGCCAGAGACCAGCATGGCATGGAGCGCATGGTTAGTCCATCTCAGGCGCGTTCCTTTTCGGTGCATGAACGCCAACAGATTGAGGTGGCCCCTGGCGACAAATTGCTGCTGACAGGCAATCGCGGCGGTGGGGGCTTCCGAGCCACTAACGGCGAACTGGTAAAAGTGCGCGATGTCGATGGTGGCCGCATTCACCTTGAGGATGGCCGGACGGTGCCCGCCAATTATCACGAGTTCGATCACGGCTATGCGGTTACCGCACATCGCAGCCAGGGTAAGACGGTGGATGCGGTGATTCTTTCCGCCGATGCGATGAAGCAGGAGTTGTTCTATGTTGGCGCCTCGCGTGGCCGTCAAGAAATCATCGTGGTGACAAGTGATCGTGAGCAGTTGCGCAACTTGCTCGGCATCTCCACGGCGCGGCCATCGGCAACTCAACTGGCAAGAGAACAAGCGCCGTCTCATCCCGAGCCAATACGCAGCCCTAAGCAGCCGCCATTGCAGACCTTTGATCCGTCGCTGCTGCGGAAAAAGGATGGACGGAAGCACGAACCGGGGATGAGCCTTTGACTCTTGGCGATCATTTTCTCCCGCGCATTTGCAGCGGATCGGGAACCATGGCCGAAATAGCTGACTTGGGCGGAGTTTTCTGAATCTTGCGAATTATGCGGTTCCATCGTAATCTTGCATAGGTAAAGCAATTGCGCAATCGAAGATCTCTATCACATCCTCGCTCACTTGATTGATAGTACAAGTCTTGATCGCGTAGGACCCGGTACCAGGAGAGCAACTTGACAACACTCCCTGACATTGCCCAGCAGGTGATAGATGGAAACTCGCACGAGGTTACTCGTTTGGTAGATGAGGCCCTCCATACTGGATTTGCCCCCAAGGATATTTTGAATGCCGGATTGATTAGCGGGATGCAATCAGTCGGAGATCAGTTCAAAGACGGGACTCTCTTCATCCCGGATATGCTTGCCGCGGCAAATGCACTCAAGGCCGGACTTTCTCACATTCAGCCCTTGCTCGAAAGCATCGACACGCGACGTGTAGGCAGGGTAGTAATTGGATCTGTACGAGGTGACATTCATGACATCGGGAAGAACCTCGTCTGTATTATGCTCCGCGCGTCGGGATTTGAAGTAATTGATCTCGGGGTCAATGCGGCGCTGGACACTTTCTTGAGGGCTATTGACGAAACCCATCCAGACATTGTTGCCATGTCTGCACTTCTGACCACAACGGTGAAACAAATGGAAGTTAATATTGCTGACTTCAACAGACGTGGGATTTCCAAGCATGCTCGTATTCTCGTGGGCGGTGCCGCTGTAACGTCGCACTATGCAAGATCGATAGGAGCCCACGGCTATGCGCGTGATGCGATGTCAGCTTCTGAACGAGCATTACAACTATTGCATGAACTTCGATCTGACTCGTCCTAGTCTTCCCATATGAACTCGCTCAGAAACTTCTCGATGCTTTCTTTGATAACTCAGGCTCAGTAACACTCAACAATTCGCTATTAATATTCAATGCTACGCAGTCGCCAGAGAACGGACACCGCTTAAACGCCGGCCGAAGCCACTGACTCGCCTCGCCGGTAAGTTCACAATCGGGGTTCTGGCGTATGCACACCGATCTTCCGATCCACCATTCAATTGTGTTCACAAGTGGAATCGAAAGATTGCTTTGTTCTGCGACAATCCTTAAAGCGTCGGCCACAGTGCCTCGCACTGCGGCGACGGTGCGCGCCGTCCGACTCTTCCCACCAGCGATATACTGAGAACCAACCTGTGAAGCCGGCGACACCTCACCGCGCCGTAGGTAAAGGCGCATTATGTGATAGTCAATCGCTGGATCGCAAACGCTTTCCAGTCCTTCAACAAGGCCGGACTTTGCAAGGTGATGAAGCAGTACTTGGAGTTTCTTGCGTTGAGCGTCTTCGGAAAATGCCGCACAGGACTCAAGAATCGCAATTAATCGCGCAGCGTCAGCATTTGAGTCAATCCGTTCGGGGAATACATCGCAATAAGCATTGCGCCCTTCGCTAAACAAGGACGCAAGAGATCTGAGCATCTGGGCTCTCTCATGGGACCTAATTCGGCTGGGGTGTTTATAGTCCGACAGGATTCTCTCCACGTCTTGAGCTGTGACGAATTCGATCCGCCGAGGCTCCCACCACGCATCCTCGCGGTTCAAATCTGACTGAATCGAGATTCTAAGGAAGTCCCAATTGAGTTGCTGACAAATCGAAGCGCAGATCACCTCGGCCGCTAGCTGCTTTTCACGATTGAACCCCGTGAATGTTACCTTCTCTTGAGGAAGAAGTGGCGCTATGCTTTGCATCTGAACTGCACTTGTCAGAGCATACAGTGGTCGAACCGTGAAGGCTTGTTCGATGCGCTTGGACACTGTTCCAGGGCGCGGAGCCGTCTCAGGTTGCTTTCCTTTACACAATGACTCGACCATCGAATCGATAGTAGGTGGACAACCATCCACCTTTATCGCACTCTGCCAGGCCTTAACCAAATCTTCGGGATAGGAAGTCATCTCTAACTCCATTGCACAGCGATCGAACGAGCATTTCCCTATGAAGCTCATTTGAACATTAGCATCATCAGGTCGCTCTATCATGCGCGATGTATCCGGACCAATTACGATCTTCGCTGCTCGTCTGCTTCCGGCGGATTTTGGGAGTGCCTTAGCCAAAGATTCAAGACAGGCGGTGCATGGCCTCCCGTCATCGATTGAGACGGCAAATCGTTTCTCCAGCGTCTCAGTGGCAGACCTCGAATATTCCAATCGACCACAAATATTGGCCATTACTGCAAAGTCTGGCAGGTGCGTGAGAGCCTCAGTGTCTAAGTCTCTCTCCTGGGCAAGCCAATCAAGATGCTCAACGTCCGATAGGGGGACACCGAACAAAAGACAAGCGCAGCAGTCAGCGACAACAGGATCCGTCGAGAGAATCATGCAACTGCTCGGTCCAGGAACCCCGAGATTAGAACAAGGAAGTGCTTCTAGAATCGCAAGATCCCATTTGATTCTACGGCCTAAATCGCAGAGGCAACGTTGCAAGCCTTTGACGTGAAAGCGAAGTTTTGTGTCGTCAGGTATGCATCCCTTACCATTTTTTATAGATAAGGCTGCAGGGCACCCATAAGTACTCTTGATCTTCGCAAGATTTATCTTCAGAACATCCTTTCGTAAAAAAGGCTCATTTATCTGTAGTGATTCGATCTCACGATAATCCTTGATTGACGCACTCCGGAACCGTACAGTTCGCAGATCAACGAATGGTATGCCATTTTCCATGCACACGTCGAGAACTCCTGAGACGCCTGCGGCGTGAACAGAGTCACAACCAATTACGCTTGAATCTCCGACATATATCTTCTTGTCTGGCGCATACATTCGGAGAACTCGCAAAAGACAGGCGAGTATAAAGGGTTGAGTGGTCCTCCCTCGGCTCGGTGGCTCCGCGCTCGTGATATTCGGCTTTATCCAAATCTCTTTAATAAACTCCAGCCGTTTCTTTACCCGCACATCTTCGGCAAGATATTCGTCGATGTATTGGGCGGCATCAGCTTCAGTTAATGGCAGGGAGCAGTCAATCAGATGGACACCGTAACGAGTCGCAATCCGGGCATGCACCCGAGGTTGGTCAAACATCCGAGGCTGATTGTCCAGCATTGGCATGGGAACTTCCTGCGCCTTCGCATCACACGGCATGTACCGATCTTTACCTTCAAAGCAAATCCTAGTCCGCAAGAAGTGGCACGCGCAATTGTAGCGGTATTCCAAGACGTGCTCTAAGAACCTCATTTCCCTCTGCGAGAGATTTGACATTCTCCATACTATGCCAAGACAACTTAGTGCCATCGCTCACGCAAAGCGTTTCTGGAATCACAATCTGTGCTATTGGCGTCGCGTTACGTCCAAACTCCTTAGCGAATTGCAGAAGTCCGACTATCGATGATGGGCGGAGGCTCGCGAGTACCGTGGACAAGTTTTCAGTGTTGTGTTGATGGCCGGCGAGCGCATGAACGATACTAGCGAGCTTAACGTCGAGTTGCGAGTAATCTGGGGGTGTCTGTTTTGACTCGCTCAGCCACACCCCGAGCAATGCCGAAAGGTTGCGAGCACGCGCAGCATAACTGGTGTAATCAATCTCTTGGAAACGTCGCGCGGCTTCATCGGCAAAGTCCTTTGCACGGGGCTCATCGCGAAGAAACCAGGCAGCGTGAGAATATGACAAGGTAATCAGTGCATTCGCAAACCGACGGTTCTTGGAGCTAGAAGATCCGGCGAAGGACGCATCAAATGCGGAGTTCCCGGTCATAGCAGTGCATACCTGCTTTGAATAGTGACAATGGGCGAGCTCTGTATCGTGAGACGGTAGGCCTTGGCGGTAAATCGATTGCGCGCGCTCTACATACTTCGAGGCACTGTCGTACAGGCCTCCATGACGAAGAAAGTTGCCCATCACGAAGTTTGCTGTGCCTAGGACGTATGGATCCATTTGCGTCGGAAGCGACCCCTCGGAATTGAGAATGGGTGACAGTTCATTCGCAATACCAAGAGCCGCGCTCAGATTGCCACACTTTCTATTGAACTCCATGCATTCGGCTCGGTACAGCAGGCCAAGCCCTGCCGCTTCCGCATATTTGTAATTTTCCCCTGAGAACCAGTCAGGATCGACTGGTTGTCCAGCAAAGAGCTTTGATATGCATGTGCAATAGTGCGCCCACAAATGTGCTGACTGAGAAAACGGGGTCTTCGTCATTACTTCACTGAGTAGACCCAATGCCTCCGTAGATAAGGAGGTTTCAATCCACGCACGAGCTCTGGATACGATCAAGGCATTAAGCACGGGTTCATCTTTGTGAGTCAGCGCGTTGCGTGCAAGTTTCAATTCCTCCGATGTAAAGTCTTCGGATATTGCTTGTGAGTCTTCCCCCTGTAGTCGCCACGCAACCAAGCGCGTCTGAGATTCGGCTATAGGCAATGTGCAAGTACTGTTATTCTCGCCGAGGCCAAGAACCTCCACGCCAAGCTGCTGCCAATAGTTGATAAATGAGCCTGTCGCCTTGGACAGCGTATGAATTTGCGCTCTCCTTTCTTGCCGTGCTGTTGTCCCGATTGCTAACCAAAGGGAGTTAGCCAAAGAGCCATGATCAACGGCAGTCGAACGCTCCTCCAATTCGTGTGGAAGATCATCTAGATAGAACAACTTGGCGAGCACTTCCATGGCGAGTGCTTTATGAAGCCTTACATGATCTCCGACTACCACCGGATCAGGAGGCTGCGCCCGGAAGGAGCTGTGACGAGCAGAGATGGCGCAAGCAAGTTCATAAATAGATTTTGGCGAACATTCGGCTCGAAGCAGTACTGTGGATGGCCACTTCTCTGGAGCTCCAGGTTCTCGATAGGTGAACCAAGTGGTGAACTCGCTTGAAAATATCCTGCCAAAAAAGGCAAGGGGGTCAAACCCGCTTCTCCCGCGGTCAAAGAGTTCGTGAATTACAGCGTGACAAGAGACCGCAATGAAGTCGCCGAGTTTGTCCTCAACGAATTGAGCCGCAATGAGAATTGCTTCTTCAATTCGATCCTGTGCATCCCCTTCGAGAACCTCGATGATCTTAGGCTGTAGTCCCTGATTCCGATTCCGCGCAAGGTTCGCCAGTTCTCGACTTTGCTCAAGAAGAACTCCTCTTTGAGCATTGGATCGCTCAAGAAGCCTCGCCAATTCTTCTCCGTCCCCTCCCCCTACGCTTACAAATATGGGTCGAAGTCCCACAAAAGGACACGTTTCATCGTTAAGTTCAAGAAGGACTTCGTCAGCTTTTGCTCGTGCACTTCGTTGGAAACACCTGATGTATGCCTGGTAGTCGAATCGCGGGGAGCGAGGGTTCTGAGCAAGCGCCGCTAATGCACTAGCGATTTTAGAATCGAGCGAGGTCATCTGCGCTGATATTCCAATCGGTACAGGTATGCCTTTGATTGTCCCACCGATTGTACATCTCTCGCAACAAGGGCGCCAGTTGCGCCAAGCCTGGGGAGCGAATCACGCTGAACGATCAGGACTCATTGGAGGAAAGGCGATGCAGTCGGCAAATCCGTCCTGGAAGCCTGGGTCGGCAGCAAGACTCACGTGCTCGATGTTGGGCAGCGCGGGCTCACCGGCGGATAGAAGCAGAATCTTGGCACCGTGCAGCGCCGTGTTGCCGCTGGCGCGGATGCGTTTGATGGGCGCCTCGATGAGCCCGATAGCGACGGCGCTATCGGCCTGCACATAATTGCCAAATGCGCCGGCAAGGTAAATGTTCTTAAGACTGTCGGCGCTCGCGCCCACGCGCCTTAGCAACAGCTTGAAGCCGAAAGCGATGGCGGCCTTCGCCAGTTGCAGTTCGCGAATATCGGACTGATAAAGAATGATCGGAGCCTTTACTGGAAACAGTTTTGTGGGACTGGTAATACGCCCGGAAGCAAGAATTGCTCCGCTTTTCAGGCCCAAGGCCACCGCGTCCACGAGTCCGCTGCCGCAGATGCCCCGAGCTTCTACGTCTCCGATCACGGTAGCGCGGGTTTTACCATGAAAAAGCGATACGTGGGAGATGGCGCCCGTGGCCGCCCGCATTCCCATGCGGATTGAGCCCGCTTCAAAGGCCGGTCCCGCCGCCGTGGAAGCACAGACAACTCCGTCGCGGTTGCCTACTGCAATCTCGCCATTTGTGCCTAAATCCACCAATGCAAGCAGATCCTGGCTGCGCGTCATGCCGACGGCCAGAATTCCCGCCAGAATGTCCGATCCTACAAAACCGCCAAGGCACCGCTCAAAGCGAATGTCGCAACCCGGAGGCAGCGGCCAGCCCAGCTCTCGCGGTCGGAAATACTGGGCACTCAGATGGGGGGAGTCGAACGGCGCGCACGAAAGCGGTTCAACATCGAGTCCGGCAAACAAGTGATGCATCACCGTATTACCGACCAATACCACCTCGACAATCTCCTCTTCGCGTCCACTGGCCAGTTTTGCAATCATCTGCCGCAGAGCAAGGCGCACCACTGTAGTCAGATCGGCTCCCTGCAAAGCCGCACAAATCCTGCTCATTACATCCGACCCAAACGATGCCTGTGGATTGAGATCAGTATCGACGCCCAAAACGCTCCCCGTGGCCATCTCAATAATCTGCGCGGCGATGGTGGTCGTGCCGAGATCGATGGCAATCCCCAGTCCCCGCTTACCTGCACCGGACAGGCTTGAGTTGTCCGTTAGTACATCCATGCGCCATTGACCGCACTGGAGGACCAGCGGCGTCTCCGCATACGCCTGGCAGGCGAGACGCCATCCGCTGACGAGTTCGTCCGCAGAGAAGGCCGAACGGTCAAGAGCTGTAATCGGGAGCGCTCCTTCGAGTACGCGGACGCGGCAAGAGCCGCAGAGGCCTGTTCCTCCGCATGGGAACTCAACACCTAGCTCCTGTAGCGTCGATGCGAGCGAGGTACCGCGAAGCAATTCTGCCTCGACCGACAATGGCTCCAGTTGGATG
>JBEKPI010000303.1:0-7491 GCA_049520855.1 Occallatibacter sp. | reverse complement strand
GCAAATTGCGTTGCCGCTGTTCGTCGTTCCAGCCGATCCAGGCATCCCGCGCCTGCATCTTCCAGGCGGGCGAGGTCCAGAGTAGGCAGGCCAACTCCCGCTGGCGATGCCGCACCCAGTAGCGCAGGTGCGCACCGAACGGCACGCGGCATCCGAGATAGTGATGACGTTCTACCTGTTCGCGCCATAAGCGGCTCTCCGCTTTGCCTTCTACCAGAATCAACTGCAGCGGTGCACACTCGCTCACCGCGCATTCTACAGGCTCGGGCTCGATACAGGGTGCGGATATATCGATGCGGCGCGGACCCCCTCCTCCCAAACGCCGAAGCTCCGGAAGCGTCAGCACTCCTTCGGCGGCGAGTTGCTCCAGCAGTTGCCGGCATTCATGATTCTTCAGCCCTCCATTGGGCCGCTTCCACTCCAGCAACTCGCAGACCGTGCGCGCGATCAGCGATCTGGCGCATCAACTCCAGTTCATGGCTGCTGAATGTGCGTCCGCAATAGGTCACGGAGTCAGGCATGGAATCGAGCTTGGTGGAGGATTCAGCGCGGTATAACCCGCGCCCGGCACAATGTCCAGGGTCACAGTTTGCGGCGTGCGCAACAGCAACACCATACGCGTAAAAGCGTCCTTGCCCTGTTGCCAGCAGGTGCGCAGCACGCTCACCAGGACTTGCTGCGTGCGCGCTCCCTCCCAGGTCCGGTTCCCGCCCCATACCTTGCGCGCAATGACCATTCCCCGGATGGCTCGCTCGGCCGCGTTGTTGGTGGCATCCAGACCAGGACAGTAGAGGAAGGCGAACATCCAGGGCCGTTCATGATCGAGATGGCGCGCCAGTCGCTGGTTCGGCATGTTCCGGTATGGTACTTCCAGCATACGGTCCAGCTTCGCCTCCACTCGCCCGGTAGCGACGCACAAGCCGTGCTCGGAGATTTCGCCCTGCTCAAACCGGTCTCGCAACTGGAGGCTGGTCCGCAGCAGATCCAGCACCGCCAAGGGAAAGGCGGCCGCCGCCGGGGAAGCGATCTGCGCCATCTCCCGGCAGCGCTTTAGTAAATGACTCACACAGCTTTGATGGAAGGCCATCTCGAACCGGTAGTATGGCGCCCAACCGTCATGCACCAGGAACCCTTCATAGTCAGCGCCCAGAATCGTTACCGACTGTTGGTAGCCTCGTCCCGGCAGAATTGCGTACACCGTCACCTGAGCGCTCACCGCGACATGCAGCCACTGCAGATGTCCGCCCACTCTCCAGCCGGTTTCATCCACCCCATTCACCAAGCTTTGCCGGGCGGTGGCCACTAGTCCGGCATAGGTCGGCTCCGCCCGATGGGCCATGCGCGCCAGCGCCCGGTACAGTCCCGCACGACTAGCCTCTAATCCGAATCCATAAGACAGGACTTGTTGTGTGTGGCCCAGCGATAGTCCCATCTGCTTGTTGAGGATCGCTGCCAGAGTCAACGCCTCCGGCCCCAATTGTACGGCGCCCACTCCTACCGCATCGGAGGTCTGCAGTGGATGGCGTCCCTGCACCCTCCGCGCACACCCCCGGCACCGGCCCACCTCGACATCAAAGCGGCGCACCACGGTCTGCCGTACGATGTCTTCCTGATACTGCGCCTGACAACTCTCTGGCTGGAGGTCGCTTCCGCCGCAATGCGGGCAGCACTTGGGCAACGGGACGGAGATCTGTTCATCGACGCGCGACGGAATGGGACGGCATGCTTGCGTACCGTAGTTCCGACCCGACTTACGCCCTGGCCGCTTGGGGTTGGATTTTGGTTTTCCACGGGAATGCGGCGCCGCCTGACGTTTGGTGGCTCGCAGAGCGGCTTCCAGTTCCCGGCGCAGGCGGTCGCTCTCCTGTTTGAGACGTTCGCTCTCTTTCTGCAGCCGCTCACTCTGCTGTTTGAGGCGCTCGTTCTCTTTTTGCAGCCGCTCAATCTCCCGCTCGGCCCGGTCTAACTCTCTTCGCGGGTCGCGGTAGGGATAGCGGTCGCCCGCTACCCCCCGCACAGATCCGTACGGGCGGATTTCCCGCATACGGCTCCTACCTTGGATGAATGGCGTCAAAGCGAACACTCGGATATGGATGCATGATGCGGACGCTGGGAATCCACTTGCGCACCAATCGGTCCATGCGCTTCCAGTCGATGTAGCCGGTCTGGCTTCGTCGGCACAACGTGTGCCGCCAATGCCGAGTCACTCCATCGCGGAATGCCTGAAGCCGCTTCCCGTTCCCGGGGACCGCGTGATAGTTGAAGTAGCCCTGCACGACCGACCGCAGCCACTTCCCCGTCTCTGGAACCGCATCGTGCATTCGTAGCCGCAACTTCTGCCGGATCTCCTGCAACTTTGTGCGCATCCGCTTGCCTATCGTCTTCCGTCTGACAGTGAAGCGCCCTGCCGTCCGGGTCTTCCCACACATGTGGGTGAAACCCAGAAAATCGAACGTCTCCGGCTTTTTCTCTTTTCTCCGCTTTCGGTTGCCTTCTGCGAATTTCCCGAACTCGATCATTCGGGTCTTCTCCGGGTGCAGTTCCAGTCCGACCTTCCGCAGTTGCTCTTGCAGTTCCCTGCGACAGCGTTCCGCTTCATCCCGGTTCTCGAACCCCAGGACCGCATCATCGGCATAACGCACCATGATGACGTCCCCTCGGGCCTGCCTCCGCCAGGCCAATACCCAGAGATCCAGCGCGTAATGTAAGTAGACGTTGGCGAGCAGCGGAGAGATCCCTGACCCCTGCGGCGTACCCACCTCCGTCGCCTTCCATTCCCCGTCCTCCATCACTCCCGCCTTTAGCCATTTACGGATCAGACGTAGTATGCGAGGATCGGCGATACGCTCTTCCACATACTGGACCAGTTGTTCGTGATCTAGGTTATCGAAGGACACCACCACACACTACCCACCATCAGTGCTTTCCAGCTCGCGTAACGATCACCCGTCCCCATCACCCATTTCAAGGACAGTCTCTGGAAGTTTTCCGGCATGCCCGTATGCCTGGCGGCTTGCAGTTCGTGCTCATTCTGCCGGACGGGAGTAAGTCGCTGGTCTCTGCTGACTGGACAGATTTCAATGCTGGTAACAGCGGGCCTCAAGTTACTCAACTCGTCGGCTCGCCGGATGACCTGCTTCGCCTTCGCGACCTCGTCGATGCTCTCCTGCGCCGCGCCGCCAACTTACCAGTAATATCTGGGACAAGCCAGGAGAGTCATGCCGCAACTAAATCTGAACTTCACCGACATCCCAGTTCCGGAGACGTGCCTATGGGAAAAGCTCGACGACGAACAAAAGCGGATCGTCATCGAGACCCTGACGCGCCTCCTCGTAAAAGCGACACGCGACGAGCACCAGGAGCAGCCCAATGACTGATCCCTCCAAAATCAAACCGTCGCACACGCAGCGCGCTGCCTACGTTTACATTCGCCAGTCCACGCCCGGCCAAGTCGCACATAACCGCGAATCCACAGCTCGTCAGTACGCCCTCGCCGATCGGGCCTGCCAACTGGGTTGGTCCAAGGAGCAGGTGGTTCTCATCGACGAAGACCTGGGGCTATCGGGTTCGGGTACCGACAAGCGCTCCGGATTTGCTCGCCTCACCAGCGAAGTGGCGCTGGCCCACGTGGGCATCGTTCTCGGACTGGAGGTTTCTCGTTTGGCGAGGAACAATGCGGATTGGTATCGCCTACTGGAGTTGTGCGGCATCACCGACACGCTGATCGGCGACAATGACGGCGTCTATCATCCTGCGCTGTTCAACGATCGCCTACTGCTGGGCCTGAAGGGCACCATGAGCGAAGCGGAGTTGCACATCATTCGTGCCCGTCTCGATGGCGGCATTCGCAACAAAGCCGCTCGCGGCGAACTGCGGCGAGGCCTGCCAGTGGGCTTCGTTTGGGGAGAAAAGGATGGCGAGGTCCTGTTTCATCCGGATGAAGCAGTCATCGGCGCGATCCGCTCTGTCTTCGAACGATTCGCCGAATTCGGCTCCGCACGGCGGGTCTGGCTTTGGTTCCGTTCCGAAGGTTTATCTTTCCCGCTGCAAACCACACCCGGCAGCCTGCCGAGTCCGATCCGCTGGGTTGTTCCAACCTACACAGCACTTCACCACATCCTCAGCAATCCGGTGTATGCTGGCGCTTACACCTACGGCAAGACCAAGTACGAACGCTACCTTGATGAACATGGCGCCGTCAGAAAACGTAGTCGACATCTGCCTATGGATCAGTGGTCTGTTCTCATTCAGGACCACCATCCCGGCTTCATCGATTGGGCGACCTATCAAGCCAATCAGGCGCGGCTTGATTCCAACACCCGACCCCGGCCGCATCAGGCAGGAGGCGCCGTGAGAGAAGGATCGGCGCTGTTGCAGGGCCTGGTCATCTGCGGTCACTGCGGCCGCCGTCTGCATGTGCACTATCGCGGCAGGAACTCGGCTCCGGGCTATCACTGCGCCGGAAAAGATCTGGTCGCCGGACGCGGTGTATACTGTCTCAACGTCGGCGGAACGGTTATTGAGCAAGCTGTGGCCAACGCTTTCCTCAAGGCCATCACGCCCGCCGCGATCGAAGCCATGCGGCTCTCTGTCGAACAGCTACAATCCAACCACGACGCGTCTTTATCTCAGTGGCGTTTGGAAGTGGAGCGCACTCGCTATGAAGCGGAGCGCGCTGAGCGTCGTTACCGGACGGTAGAACCGGAAAACCGACTGGTCGCCCGCGGGCTGGAAACCGCATGGGAAAGTCGGCTACGTGATCTGGCGGCCGCCGAAATGGAACTGCGGCGACGGGAACAACAACGACCCAGCACGATCAGCCCCGAGCAACTCAAAGCAATTGAGAGGCTCGGGTCCGATATTGGTCAAGTGTGGAACGCAGCTACCACCACCGACCGTGATCGCAAGGGACTACTGCGCACGTTGCTGGAGGAAGTGGTTCTCAATCTCAAGCGGGCCGAAGGCCGCGCGCACTTGACTCTGCGCTGGCGCGGCGGCGCGATTACGATGCTGGATGTTCCGGTCCCACGGTTCAAACCAATGGGACCGCGCACGGATGAAGACACCATCTCATTGCTTCGCCGTCTGGCCGCTCTCTATTCCGACGAAGTCATCGCGGGAATCCTAAATCGTCAGGGACGCAAGACGGCGACTGGAGAACGCTTCACCGCCAATCAGGTCGGGAGCCTACGGCGATATCGCGACATCCCGCGGTTCCAAGCGTCAACTACGCCACCGGACGGAGAACTGGTTTCCATTCGCAAGGCGGCACAGATTCTCGGAATGAATACATCCTCGATACACCGCTGGCTGGCCGATGGTTTCATCGCCGGCGAGCAGATCACTCCAGGCGCTCCTTGGCAGATTCGAATCACCGATGAACTGAAAGCAAGCATCGTACAGCAAGCGCCGCCGGAGTATCTGCCAATGCTGGAGGCCACTATGAAACTGGGCGTTTCACGGCAGACGGTGTTGCAGCGTGTAAAGCGCGGCGAGCGCGGCGAACTCAAAGCCGTGTTGGTAAGGCAGGGCCGGCGTAAGGGCTTGCGAATCAAAGTCGTGGAACAACAGCCGGAACTTTTCAGTAACCTGGAGGCATTATGAAGCAGGATCCAAGTACGACTTCAAGTCCACGTCCACCACCTGAGGGTAACCGGCCTGGGTTTTCTCAGCGATGATGCTGAGTCCCATGCGTGGCGTCTTCTTCGGGCGGAAGCCGAAAGAACAGGGCGCGAAATCGGCTTCGAATAGAGGTTCGATCACCAACTTCACGGCCATCTGTACCACTCGGTCCTTCACCGTCGGGATGCCCAACGGACGGGTCTTCCCCGGTTGTCCGGTTTTCGGTATGTGCACCCGGCGCACCAACGATACCCGATAGTTGACATCACGTAGTGCCTGTTCGATCTCGTTCAGGAACCGCGCTTCGCCATACTCCCGTATCTCGTCAATGTCCACCTCGTCCACACCCGCTGCACCCTTGTTGGACTTCACCCGTCGCCAAGCCTCTTGCAGGATATCTTGCCGACAGACTTTATCGTAGAGAAGCGTGAACCTCCTTTCCGGTTGTTGCTTGGCCACTCGGTATAGCGTCCTCTGAAGTTTGCGGGCAGGGTCAAGTCTCGCGGGCGCTTTGCGCTTGGCGAGACGGGGCCGGGGTGAAGCTTTCCCTTGCGGGGGCAGTCCGGCTGCCTTTCCCAACGTTGGACGATTGATGGAAGTAGCGGCCCTTCCCTCCCCTCGGTTTTCCCGAGGTTCTTCGGTACTATGGCCACCTCCGACTCCCTGCCCGGCGTCGTTACTGCGCTTTCGGGTTTCGCCCTTATACGCTTCCCTACCAGTCGGAGTCGCCTCCGCTGGACCGAACAGGGTCTCTCCGGTTGTGCTGATGCGCTGTCTTTGCGTGCCACCGCCCTCTACACCGCCCCGGTGGGTCGGATTCACTCTCGCTTTATCCCGATCCATGTCAGGCTTCGCCTCCAAGGGACAGGCTCGCCCCGGGAAAAGATCCAGCTGAATCGGCGTGATCGCTGGTGGATATGACGATGCTGAAACGGCGTTCACTTGTGTTGCGGCCCGCAAATTCGCCTCGCCCTCCTGCCGACAGATGAGGGCTTTGTCGTCCCGCTTCTCCGGTTTAGCGGAGGGGACCAGGCTATCGGGTGAGCGAGTCATTACCCGAGTTGATTCCTTTCATTCAACAAGTACATCAACATCACTTTCGGACACGCCCCTTGATATCCCTACGGGATATGAAGTCAGGAGTCAGGAGTCAGGAGTCAGAAGTCAGAATGGCGCTGGCGTAGGCGTTCAGCATACGGCTGGCTTCTTCCAGAATGTTGTTGAGGCTAGTGGTATCGCCGTAGCCAAGATCCTTGGCGAGAATCAAGTAGTAGCGGCATTCTTCGACGGAGCCCTCGGCCATATTCATGAAGCGGGCCTTGTCGGCTTGGCCACGCCGGCGAAATCCCTCCGCGATGTTAGCCGGAATGGAGACCGCCGCTCGTCGCATTTGCACCGCCAGGCCGTAGGTTTCCGGTTTGGGAAAGTCCGCAGTGAACTTGTAGACCGCCAGCACGAACTCATGTGCTTTGCGCCATACCAGCAGGTCGGAAAACGTTCGTGCAGCGGGCCGAGGCATGAACCTAACCAGAAAGGCGCTCACGGGAGTTATGCTCCAGGTATCTGACCACACTGGAGGTTCCCATGAACGCCTTTACCGAGCATCACAAGGATAGCATCAAGTTCTCCTACGGGTGCTTTGACCGCCTTCTGTTAAACGGCTGTGTTCAGGCCTTTCTGGACGGGGCCAGAGCGCAAGGATTTTTCTGGGTGTATCGGAAGACTTACCCCGTAAGCCGAAAGGTCTTGCGGGACGTTGCCAACGACTATCACAACTGGGTCACCCACAGCTCACAGAAGTGGGGTGCGGAGATCGTGTCTGCGCCGGCGGGCCGTCGCGACGAATTCGTCGAGCCCTACTTTCGGAAT
>JBEKPI010000302.1:0-13550 GCA_049520855.1 Occallatibacter sp. | reverse complement strand
GGAGTTGCCGCCGCGTTTCTTCTCTTCTATTTAGGCGAGCGCGTCTTCCACATGGATCGCCTGCACATCCAGACACTGATGTACCTGAAGCTTTCTGTAGCCGGACACCTGACCATCTTCCTTACACGCACACGCGGTCCATTCTGGTCCATACGCCCCGCGCGGATTCTATGGATAGCGGTGCTTGGCACACAGATCATAGCAACATTGATCGCGGTTTATGGGCTCTTCATGGCGCCGCTCGGCTGGAAGTGGGCGGGGCTCGTTTGGGTTTACGCTCTGGTCTGGGCTCTCATCAACGACCGCGTGAAGCTGCTCGCCTATCGGATCTTCGATCCGGCAAAACCCTCCCTGCTTGAGAAGAAGCCTGTCGATCGCACCTCCGAGATCGCCGCGCGGGCCTATGAACTCTACCAGCAGAGGGTCCACGGCGAGAGCCAACAGGATCAGGACTGGCTTGAAGCGGAACGAGAGACACGCGGCAACCATGCGGCCGAGAAGAAGGTTGCGTAGAAGCCCGCGCAACAGCGAAGGAACAGGATGACGATCGATTCAAACGACTACCGTGTGCCGCCGGACAAGAAGGTCGACCTCAGCGAATGGCCGACGACGGTCGCCCCCTATTGCAAGTCGAAGAAACAGTTCAAGGAGCTTCTGCACCAGCACATGGAGAAGCTGAGCGCGCTACAGCAGCTTCATTACGCGTCCAACTGCCACGCGCTGTTGCTGATCTTCCAGGGTATGGACGGCGCTGGCAAAGACGGCGCCATCCGGCACGTGATGTCAGGCGTCAATCCGGAAGGCTGCGAAGTCTTCAGCTTCAAACAACCGAGCTCCGAAGAACTCGAACATGATTTCCTCTGGCGCACTACATGCCGCCTTCCCGAGCGCGGCCGGATCGGCATCTTCAACCGTTCCTATTACGAGGAAGTGCTGGTCGTCCGAGTGCATCCGGAGATTCTCCGCAGCCAGGGGCTCCCCGAGGAGTTGCGCGACGAGAAGAACATTTGGGGGCAGAGATACGGCTCAATCGTAGACCTGGAGAAGCACCTTCATCGTAACGGCACGCGGACTGTCAAGATATTCCTCCATCTTTCTTACGAAGAGCAACGAAAGCGATTTCTTGAGCGCATCGATGAACCGGACAAGAACTGGAAGTTCAGCACCTCCGACATTCACGAAAGGAAATACTGGAAGCAGTACATGAAGGCCTATGAGGATTGCTTTCATGCGACAAGCACTCATCATGCGCCATGGTACGTGGTGCCAGCCGACGATAAGGAGAATGCGCGGCTGATTGTCTCGCAAATCGTTTTGGATGCGCTGGGAGAACTCAAGATGGCCTACCCAAAAACCACCGAAGAGCGCCGCGTCGAATTGCAATCGATCAAAAAGCTGCTAACGAAATGACGCCGGAGACACATCGCAGGCAGTCTCGATAAACCAGATGTCCTAAAATCCCCACCGCGCTGTTATCAGTTGCGAAGAAATGGAAAGGAACAGTCATTATGGCCACCTCTGAACTCCCCATCAAGGTTGAAAAGGCAGACGCGCCTCAATCGTTCAGCAAGAACTTCGATCAGTTTAGCAATTCGTCCGGATTCATCTTCGACGTTAGTCTGTCGACCGCGATTGCGGCAGATGGCAAAGTTGAAGCACAAGCTTCAGCACCCGACGGGCCGCTTTCGCCGGAGATGCTCGATAAGATGAATCGCTACTGGCGCGCAGCGAACTATCTGTGCATCGGACAGATCTATCTGTTCGAAAACCCGCTGCTTCGCGAACCTCTCAAAGCGGAACAGATCAAACCAAGACTGCTTGGTCATTGGGGAACCTCGCCGGGACAAAACCTTATTTACATCCATCTGAATCGCCTCATCAAAGAGCACGATGCGGACCTTATTTACATTTCTGGTCCGGGACACGGAGGCCCTTCGCTGAACGCCTGCTCTTATCTGGAAGGCTCGTACACTGAAGTCCATCCCGAGATCACGCTGAATGAAGATGGCCTGCGGCTGATGTTCCGAAAGTTCTCGACGCCGGGCGGGGTGCCCAGCCATTGTGGACCGCACGTCCCGAATTCCATGCACGAGGGTGGAGAACTCGGCTACTCGCTGGTTCACGCATTCGGCGCAGCCTTCGACAATCCGGACCTGATCGTTGCCTGCGTCATCGGGGACGGCGAATCCGAGACGTGTCCGCTTGAAGGCAGTTGGAAGTCGGTCAACTTCCTCAACCCCGTCCGGGATGGTGCTGTCCTTCCGATCCTGCATCTCAACGGCTACAAGATCTCCGGGCCAACCGCTCAGGGGCGTACCAGCGACGTGGACCTGAAGGCTCTTTATGTAGGACGCGGCTACAAGCCCTATTTTGTCGAGGGAAACGATCCCGAGGTCGTGCACCAACTCCTGGCTGGCGCACTAGACGATTGCTACGCAGAGATTCGGGCAATTCAAAAGGAAGCCCGCGCGAGTGGATTCAAGAAACAGCCCGTCTGGCCAATGATCATCTTTCGCACACCTAAGGGATGGACCTGCCCCAAGGAAGTGGATGGAATCCCGGTCGAAGGCACTTTCCGCGCGCACCAGGTACCGCTCGCGACCGTCCGCGAAAACCCGGAGCATCTCAGGATTCTTGAAGCTTGGATGCGGAGCTATAAGCCCGAGGAACTCTTCGACGACAATGGTAGGTTCATTCAGGAACTGGCGGCCCTCGCGCCCTCTGGGAATCGCCGCATGGGAGGCAACCCTCATGTGAACGGCGGACGGTCCCTGGTCACACTCGCTCTTCCTGACTTCACGAGTTATGCACTGGAAATCCCCGGACCTGGACGGGTTCTTGCCGAAGCCCCGCGCAAACTTGGCGATTTCTTTCGAGACATCTTCAAGATGAATCTGACAAACTTCCGCATGTTCTGCCCCGATGAAACAAACTCCAATCGGTTGAACTCCATCTTCGAGGCAACCAAGCGCTGTTCAATGGCCGAAATTGTCTCTATCGATGACAAACTCGGACCAGATGGCCGCGTGCTGGAAGTATTGAGCGAACATCTCTGCGAGGGATGGCTTGAAGGATACCTGCTTACAGGCCGGCACGGCATGTGGTCTTCTTATGAGGCTTTCGCTCAGGTTGTCGATTCAATGGTGACGCAACACGCCAAGTGGCTGGAGCAATGCCACGAGTATGCATGGCGCAAACCGATCGCATCGTTGAATGTTCTGCTCACAAGTCATGCATGGCGAAACGATCACAATGGATTCAGCCACCAGGCCACAGGTTTCGTTGATAACGCTCTTGCACGCAGAAGCGATACCATTCGCGTGTACTATCCGCCAGACAGCAATTGCCTTTTGAGCGTCTTCGATCATTGCCTGCGCAGCAGGAATTACGTCAACATCGTAACTTGTGGCAAGCAGCCCCAGCTCCAGTGGTTGAACATGGACGAGGCTTTGGAGCACTGCTCGCGCGGGGCATCGACATGGAAGTTTGCAACCAACGATGAAGGCGGGGAGCCGGATGTTGTGCTGGCCTGCGCCGGCGACGTGCCGACCATTGAGATCTGCGCGGCCTCCTGGCTCCTGCAAAAGTATGTGCCCGGCATCAAGGTGCGGGTTGTCAATGTCGTGGACTTGATGACACTGATGTACCCAGACAAACACCCGCATGGAATGGATGAGATGTCCTTCAATGCACTCTTCACCGAAAATGCGCCGGTCATCTTTGCCTTCCATAATAATCGGTGGCTTATTCACACCCTGGTTCATGGGCGTGCCAATGAAGGCCGCTTCCATGTGCATGGTTATATGGATTACGGAACCACCACCACTCCATTCGACATGGTCGTGCTGAATGAGATGAGCCGCTTTCACCTCGCGCTGGATGCGCTTAAGCATGTGCCGAGGCTTCGTTCGCAGGCTGCTACCGCAGTCGATCTGTTTGGCAAAAAGCTCGAAGAACATCACGACTACATCCGCCAGCACCTGGAGGATATGCCCGAGATCAGGAACTGGCAATGGACGGCCGACTTCAGTGAAACGACTGCGCCTGCACCAATGGCAAAGGGCCATCCGGGCAAGGCGCTATTCACTGACAGCTAGATGACTGGGCAGCGAAAGAGCAGAGGCCAGTGGGCACACGGAGGCCTCTGCTTCCTTGCCTGTGTGCCAGGAGGATGGATTGAGCGAATCAGCGACTGTAAAGACCCCACCCAATGAAGAGGGCGTTGACGCACTGACCGAGTTGGCGCTTAACCTGCACTGGTCCTGGAACCATGCCGCGGACGACTTGTGGAAAGACCTCGATGCAGATCTTTGGGCGGCCACACAGAATCCTTGGGTCCTCTTGCAAACTGTTTCGAAAGACAAGATCAACGCATCGCTGGCAGAGCCAGTGTTTCGCCAGCGTCTCGACGATTTGCTTCGCCTAAACCGAGAGGCATACAACTCTGAAGCATGGTTTCAGCACAAGCATCCAGACAAGACTTTCACGACGGTCGCCTACTTCAGCATGGAGTTTATGTTGAGCGAGGCGCTGCCCATCTATTCAGGTGGGCTTGGCAACGTAGCGGGCGACCAGATGAAGGCGGCAAGCGACCTTGGTGTTCCAGTTGTGGGCGTTGGGCTGCTCTATGGTCAAGGATATTTCCGTCAGGACTTCGATTCGGAAGGCCGGCAACAAGCACTCTATCCTGTCAATGATCCTGGCCAGTTGCCCATCAGGCCGCTGCGGCAGAAAAACGGAGAATGGCTGCGGCTGCAAATCCACCTGTCGGGAGCACTGATCTGGCTCCGCTGCTGGGAGGTCTCTGTTGGAAGGACAAAGCTATATCTGCTTGACACAAACGACTTCGCCAATACTGCCGCGCATCGGGGAATCACCAGTGAACTCTATGGTGGCGATGCGGAGATGCGGCTGAAGCAGGAGATCATTCTCGGGATTGGTGGATGGCGCTTGTTGCGGGCGCTCGGTTTGCAGCCCGAAGTCTGCCATCTCAATGAAGGCCATGCGGCGTTTGCGGTGCTCGAACGGGCGCACTGCTTTATGGAGGATCATGCAAAACCGTTCGATCTAGCTCTGGCAGTTACGCGGGCCGGAAATATCTTTACGACACATACCGCGGTCGCCGCTGGATTCGATCGCTTTGACCCGCAGCTCATCCGGCAGTATCTTGACCACTATGCGCAGGATGAACTTCGCATCTCGCTCGACGATCTGCTGAAGATCGGAAGGCAAAACCCCAGCGACAATCGAGAGCCCTTCAATATGGCCTATCTTGCTCTCCGTGGCAGCGGCCGCGTGAATGGCGTGAGCAAGCTTCACGGTGAAGTGAGCCGGCTGATATTCCAGCCGCTTTTTCCGCATTGGCCCCAGGCAGAGGTCCCCATTGGCTCAGTGACCAATGGCATTCATGTGCCGACCTGGGACTCGGTTGAGGCCGATGCGCTGTGGACTACAGCTTGCGGCAAAAAGCGTTGGCGCGGAGATCGCGCCGTCGAAGACGACATCCGGAACCTCACCGATGAACATATCTGGCAGATGCGGTCCAAGGAGCGAAAGACTCTGATTGACCGGTTGCGTAGACGGTACTCCCGTCAGCTCGCTTCAGAAGGCGGAGACCCATTGGATGCAAATAATATATTCGACGGAAATACACTAACTCTCGGATTTGCACGGCGCTTTGCGACATATAAGCGTCCCGATCTTCTCCTGCTTGATTCTGAGCGGCTAATACGACTTCTCACCAACCCTCAGCGGCCGGTACAAATGATTCTTGCCGGCAAGGCACACCCTCAGGATTTGCCTGGACAGGACTTGATCAAGAAGTGGAAAGACTTCATCTGGCGACCGGAAGTTCGTTCGAGAGTCGTCTTTCTAAGCGACTACGACATGATGCTGGCACAACACATGGTTCACGGAATTGATCTATGGATCAATACACCGCGCCGTCCGTGGGAGGCTTGCGGAACAAGCGGGATGAAGGTTCTTGTGAACGGTGGCTTGAATCTATCGGAGTTGGACGGATGGTGGGCTGAGGCTTACTCCCCTGAAGTGGGATGGGCCATCGGTGACGGCAAAGAGCATGGAGACGACCCTGCCTGGGATCGTACTGAGGCAGAAGCCGTGTATGCCGCATTGGAGAATGAAGTCGTTCCAGAGTTCTATGAGCGGAATGAAAAGGGCCTTCCGCTGAAGTGGCTGAGACGTGTCCGCGAGAGTATGGCGCGACTGACTTCGGAGTTTTCAGCAACGCGAGCCATTCATGAGTACACTGAAAATCACTATCTGCCCGCTGCTTCCGGTTATCGCGAGCGCGCGGCCGGAGATAGCGCGCTTGGCGTAACTTTGCTCCACTGGCAGCAGGAGATAGATCGGCATTGGAGCGCGGCGCACTTTGGTCCTGTAAGAATCGAGACGCACGACGGTCAGCATTTCTTTCAGGTCGAAGTCTCTCCGGGTACCCTCACTCAGGATCAACTGCAAGTCGAGATCTACGCCGACTCAATTCAGGAAGGCAAACCTGTTTCCGAAGTTATGACCGCATCCGAACCTCGCGCAGATTTACCTGGTGCGTTCATCTATTCGGCTCAAGTGCCCGCAACTCGTCCAGCGAGCGACTACACTGTGCGCATCATTCCCCGTCATCCCAACGCATCTGTGCCTCTCGAAGCGGAGCAGATCCTTTGGCAATGCTGATCTACTCCACAGACGAGAAGTTCCTTGCCATCTGCCCCTGATTCATTGAGCCGGAGACAAATGCGTCTGCGCCGGATTGTCATCTAGATAGGACGTGCTGCTGGGGTTATGCCAGCCGCCGTCCGCAGCGATTATCGCACCTGCCTCTTTGGGACCCCAGGTGTGTCGCTTGTAAGGGCGGACCCGGTTGTGGGCTTTGAGGACGGGATCGACCACCGTCCAAGCGGCTTCCACCGCATCTTCCCGCGTGAAGAGTGCGCCGTCGCCGGCCATGGCATCGCCCAAAAGCCTCTCGTAGGGAGTTTCGCCACCTGGCCGTTCTTCTGACAAATAGAGCTCTCGCTGCTCTCCAACGAAGTCCTTTCCCGCAAGCTTGACGCGAGCCGCAAGGGCTACGGCCGAGTTGGGCGAGAGCCGAAAGCGAACGTAGTTAAACCGGCCGGTCACGGATTCCGCGTCAGCGAAAAGCCTCTGCGGAGGCCGCTTTAGCTCCACCAGAATCTCGGTCGCCGTGGCCGCCAGATATTTACCGGAGCGCAAATACCAGGGCACACCGTCCCAGCGCCACGAATCTATGAACAGGCGCAGAGCGCAGAAGGTCTCCACATCGGAGCGCCTCGCCACATCTGGCTCCAAGCGGTAGCCGGCATACTGACCGCGCACCACGTCATCGGCCCTTAGTGGACGCATGGCTTTGAAGACCTTGGCCTTCTCGTTGTGCACGGCTCCGAAGTCCCTGCCCGCGGGCGGCTCCATGGCAAGGAGTGCGACGACCTGGAAAAGGTGATTTTGTATCACGTCGCGCAGGCAGCCGGCGGTTTCGTAAAACGCGCCGCGCTTCCCCACTCCGAAATCCTCGGATAAGGTGATCTGGACGCTAGCCACGTAATTGCGGTTCCAGATCGGCTCCAGAAACGAATTCGCAAAGCGGAAGTAGAGAATATTCATGATCGCTTCTTTTCCGAGGAAGTGATCGATACGGAAGATTGAGTCTTCAGGGAAGACTGAATGCGCGACCTGGTTGAGTTTCCGTGCGGAGGCTAGGTCGCGCCCGAACGGCTTTTCGACAATGACACGCGCATCTTCGGCCAACTTCGCGGCGCCTAGCCCTCTAATCACCGTTTCAAAAAGCGAAGGCGGAATCGCAAGATAATGTGCCGGACGCCGCGCGTTACCGAGCGTCTCTTTGATCGCTGAGAAGGTGTTGCTGTCTTTGTAATCGCCGCTCACATACTTGAGCAGGGAGAGAAGATGTTGAAGCGCGCGTTTGTTATCGACTCCGCCCGTGCGCTCAATGCTATCCGCCACACGCTTGTGCAAACGCTCCAGACTCCACTTTGGGAAGGCGACGCCTATCACCGGAACTTCGAGCGCGCCTCGCTTTACCATTGCATAGAGCGCCGGAAAGATCATCTTGTGGGCCAGATCGCCCGTCACACCGAAGATCACCAGCGCGTCCGACTGAGATTTGGGCATCACGCGCCTGCCTTGCCGGCAGCGGCCTTTTCGTCATGACCGCCGAACTGAAACCGAAGGGCCGACAACACCTTTTCGGCGAAGTCGTCCTCGCCGCGCGAACTGAAACGTTCGTAGAGAGCGGCGCTGAGAACGGGAGCAGGAACCGATTCGTCGATGGCCGCGGCAATTGTCCAGCGTCCTTCCCCCGAATCCGACACGCGGCCAGCGAACTTCGCCAGGTCCGGGCTATCAAGCAGAGAGAGTGCAGCAAGGTCCAGCAGCCACGAAGAGATGACGCTGCCACGACGCCAGACCTCAGCAATATCTGCAATGTTCAGGTCATACAAGTAGTGCTCCGGGTTGCGCAACGGTGTTGTCTCGGCGTCCGCAGTGCGTTGTTGCTTACCTACGTTGGCATGGCGCAGGATATTCAGTCCCTCCGCATATGCGGCCATCATGCCGTACTCAATGCCGTTGTGGACCATCTTGACGAAATGACCCGCACCACTGGGACCGCAGTGGAGATAGCCGTGTTCGGCCGTGCCGCGTACTTTCTCCCGGCCGGGTGTGCGGGGCGCGGAATCGATGCTGGGGGCAAGAGCGGAAAAGATAGGGTCCATGCGCTGGACGACGGCACCATCGCCGCCGATCATCAGGCAGTATCCTCGCTCCGAGCCCCAGACCCCGCCACTGGTCCCGGCGTCCACATAGTGAATACCCATCGGCTTTAGCTTGGCAGCGCGGCGAATGTCATCGTGGTAGTACGAATTCCCGCCATCGATGAGCACGTCGCCGGCTTCGAGGAATGGAATAAGAGCCTCGAGCGTTGAATCGACCACGGCGGCCGGTACCATCAACCAGACGGCGCAAGGCACTTTCAGCTTGCTCGCAAAATCTTCAAGCGAATTCGCCCCAACCGCGCCCTCTTTGACGAGCACCTGCACGGCTTCCGAATGAAGGTCATAGACGACGCATTGGTGGCCAGCCCGCAGAAGGCTCCGCACCATGTTGGTCCCCATTCGGCCCAGCCCGATCATGCCCAATTCCATGTGTTTTCCTTTCTGCGGAAAAAGCGCCGAAACGGTTGAAACTCCAGTTCACAAACAGGTTGAACTTATAACCCTATGCCGACTCATAGACGACATAGCCACGCGGCGGCGCGTGAAACTCACTGCGATACAACGCACATGTGATCGGACGATTCAACATGCTGGCTTGCGTCCTTCCGTGCTCAACTGGCGGCGATGATCCAGGCATGTGCCTGCGCTGTCGCCGACAGCGGAAACAACTTCACCGGGCAGGGCATGAGAAAGCCAAATATCCGCATCATTTTTGCGATCCAGTTCACGTCAGTGACCACCGCGACGCGCTCCCAGCGCGTGGGATGTTCCACCCCAATCTTCAAGTCCTCCCAGATAGCACCTGGGTTGTAGCCGGTGAAATCCGCAGAGGTCTGGTAGAAAAGCCGGATCTTGTCGTGCCGTTTAAGCGCTTCGAGAATGGCCGGAACAAGAATCCCGTCGTAATCCTCTTTTGTGACCTGTCCCGTGCAGGAGAGCGCTACGACATTGTCGGGAAAATTCTTCAGAATCTCGATCATGGAGCGTTCTCCATCGCGCTTGCTAAGCTCCATTTTCCTGCCTATACCCGAAGGAACCGCATCGCACCATTGAATTCTAAAGGATGACCGAACTGCCTCCTGTTCATTTTTGACCTGTCTCAATGAAGCAGTGCCCTTGATAGTATTCACAGCGGCTCCCGCGTCAGATGGTCCTGGCCACTGCAATCGAGAATCCTCCGATGAATTGAACACGGTAGATTCTGGATTTACGGAGCCTGAACAGGAAACGAGCAGGTCCAAATGAAATCGCAAACGTTGAGAGATACCGCACAGGCCCTTGTCGCAGCCGACAAGGGCCTGCTAGCGATGGATGAAAGCAACCCAACGTGCAACAAACGTTTTGCCCAGTTGGGGATTCCGCAGACCGTCGAAGCTCGACGCGCCTACCGCGAATTGATCGTGACCACTCCAGAGCTAGGTGAGTGCATCAGCGGCGCGATTCTCTTCGACGAGACGATCCGTCAGCAAAAGAGCGACGGCACTCCATTTGTCAAAGTCCTCATTGACGCGGGAATCATTCCTGGAATCAAAGTGGATGCGGGCGCCAAGGACTTGGCCACGCATCCCGGCGAAAAGGTGACCGAAGGTCTGGATGGATTGCGCGACCGCCTTGCTGAATACGTCCGCATGGGCGCCCGGTTTGCCAAATGGCGTGCAGTCATCACCATTGCCGACGGGATTCCCAGTTGGGGTTGCATACATGCTAACGCACATGCTCTGGCACGCTATGCGGCGCTGTGCCAGGAATCTGGTCTCGTCCCTGTCGTTGAGCCTGAAGTGCTGATGGATGGCTACCATACGCTGAACCAGTGTTGAGAAGTAACGGACAAAGTGCTGCGAACTGTCTTCGGCGAGCTGTTTGCGCAGCGGGTCACGCTGGAAGGAATGATCCTGAAGCCCAATATGGTTGTTCCAGGATCGGCCTGCCCCAAGCAGGAATCTATTGATGAACTAGCCGACGCGACTGTCAATTGTCTCTTGCGGGCCGTCCCCGCTGCCGTTCCGGCGATTGCGTTCTTGTCAGGCGGCCAATCCGCAGAACTTGCCTCGGCGCGTTTGAATGCAATGAATGCGAGATTCAAGTCGCGGTTGCCCTGGGCGTTGGCATTTTCATTTGCCCGCGCCATCCAGCAGCCGGCCTTGGAGCTTTGGAAGGGCCAGGAGGCCAATGTATTGGCGGCACAGCAGGCTTTGATTCACCGCGCACGCTGCAACCAGGCTGCGCGCCGCGGTGAATACTCCCAGGCGATGGAACAGAGTTGACCGGATGCATCCAAACAGTGCTGTGACCTTTTTGGAAATCGAGCTGCCCGAATCGTCCTAAACCGGTCTATAACGAGAGAGCCGTCGTGGCCGGGAACTTCAATTGAAATTCCACAAATACGGAGGTGAACAAATGGTGAAAAAGCTGATTGTCTTTGACCTCGACGGAACGCTCGCCGCAAGCAAATCATCTCTTGATGCAGAAATGTCATCACTACTGCATGACCTGCTCGGTGTCGTCAAGGTTGCGATCATCTCCGGAGGCGCTTGGCTACAGTTTGAAAAGCAGGTGCTCTCCAATCTTCCGCAGGACGGATCTCTGACGAAGCTATCGATTCTTCCAACCTGTGGAACAGAATTCTTTCAATACACTGGGGAGTGGAAGAAGCTCTATTCGGAAGATCTTACCGCGGAGGAAAAACAGAAGATCGTCAGTTCCCTGAAAAAGGCCGTCGAAGACGCAGGCTTCTCCGTCGAAAAGAAGTGGGGAGGGACCATTGAGGATCGTGGAAGCCAGGTAACGTATTCCGCATTGGGCCAGCAGGCGCCGTTGGAAGAGAAAGAGAAATGGGATGCGAATTTCTTTAAGCGGAAGAAGATCGAAGCAATCCTCGACACTCTGATTCCAGAGTTTTCGGTGCGGCTCGGTGGCGCGACATCCATTGATGTCACTAAGCCCGGCATCGACAAAGCTTACGGGATCAAAAAGCTGCAAGAGACTCTTGGCATTTCTGTGAAAGAGATGATCTACGTGGGAGATGCTTTGTTTGTGGGAGGGAACGATTATCCGGCTGAACAGGCGGGTGTCATTTCCATTCCGGTTCGAGGTCCCAATGAGACCAAGCGGGTGATCGAAGCGATCATCGCTTGCTTGGACGACGGTGACCGGGCGCGAACCTTTAAGGTGCCAAGTACGACTCTTTGAGGAGTTGAGATGAGCGAATTCAAGCTGCGCCGCCTGGGGATGTTGATGGAGCCGGAACCCGGCAATCCCCTGGAAGTTGAAGGCGTCCTGAATCCAGCAGCCGCTCGCGGGCCTGATGGAGAACTCTATCTCTTTCCGCGGCTGGTCGCGAAAGGAAATTACTCGCGCATAGGGATTGCGCGGGTGCAATTCAATGAATCCGGCGATCCGGTTGGCGCCGAGAGGCTCGGCATTGCGTTGGAGCCGGAGGCCGAATATGAGCATCGGCCCGACGGCAGCGGTGGCTGTGAGGATCCCCGCGTTACGTTTGTGGAACCGCTCCAACGCTACATCATGTCCTACACGGCATTTTCGCCCGAGGGTCCAAGGATCGCCCTGGCCCTGTCGGAGGATCTCTTCCACTGGAAGCGTCTCGGCTTGGCAACCTACGCTCATTGGCACGGCATTGAATTGGGCAACGTGGATGACAAAGATGCCAGCCTATTCCCTGTCGCAATTCCTAACTCCTCCGGGAAACTGGAACTGGGGATGCTCCACCGTCCGCTTTTTCCGGGCACTCGTCCAGAGGAGACCGCTTGTCATCCAACGACCCGTGAGGTTGATCTCGATCTGGAGAGCATCTGGATTTCCTATTGCCCGCCGGTCTTAAAAGGCCGTGAACCAGATCGCCTGGGTCAGTTCACCTCTCATCACAGACTGGCAACCCCAGTCTCGCCCTGGGAGCGGCTCAAAATAGGCGCTGGAACCCCGCCCATCTTAACCAAACACGGCTGGATGATTGTTTACCACGGTGTCAGCGAAGCGGCAGGTGCAGGAAACGACGGGCATCACCTGTGCTACTCGGCCGGGGTGATGGTGCTCTCAAAGCAGCATCCGCGCGTGGTCCGTTATCGCTCGGTTGAGCCGGTGTTGACGCCGGTGCTTCCGCAAGAACGCGACGGAATCGTCGCCAATGTTGTGTTTCCCACCGGCATCGACAGGCGCAACGACCTTGGCCGGCCGGATCGTTTCGACGTCTATTACGGGATGGCCGACAACCGGATTGGTGTGGCGCGTCTTGACTTGCCGGATCACCTACCGGCAGGCGCAGATGCCGACTCTCCGGCTGCAAAGGTTTAAGTGAGGAATTCAAATCTCGAAGGTCCCTCGGACCTTGTCAAAGGCAGGATATTTGATGAAGAAAACGGCGGAGATCCTTTGCGCTTTTCTGGATATTGGCGGTGTCTTTCGACATCAGCAAAGTCGACCGCGTCGTCAACGAGGAAGTCCGGCTTGGATTGCTCAAGATCACTGCACGCAGCAATGGCCTATTCTGGGCGCGAGCATCTTAGGTGAACGGGCGGGAGAAACGATCACACAGATTACTGTTGCCATGTGCTACGGACTAAAGGGAGAGGAGATCCCCCGGCTCTGCCGGGGTGGCAGTAGAAGTTTGACATTTACGGGAGTCAGTCTTTAAGCCTGGCTTCGGAGGATGTCCCGGCTGTAGTTGAAAGTTGAGCGGCGGTTCAGCCTGATTCTGAAAGAATCGGGTTGTCACACCTTGAAGGGAGAACCGCCGTGAAGAAACCGTACCATACGATAGGCACG
>JBEKPI010000301.1:0-11469 GCA_049520855.1 Occallatibacter sp. | reverse complement strand
GCGGTCGGTCCAACTCGTAGCTTCATATCGCCCTCCGGGGATGTTTCCAGCAGCGGGCGTTCCCAATGAGCCGTACACTCCTGAGTTGTCGTCCGCGATACTGTTTCCACCCATCCATGCCCATTCGTTCGTGACAGGATTGAATTTCCACAGGTCGTTGAGATAGTTGTAATTGCCGTTGGCGTCGAAGCCATAGCCACCAAAGAGCCAGAGATTGCCACTGCTGTCGGTCCAACTCGTAGCTTCATACCGGCCTCCGGGGGTGTTTTCGGCAGCAGGCGTTGCCAACGTGCCGTACACTCCGGGTTGGCCAAAAACCCCATTGGTGATGACCAGCAGCGTGCTGCTTCCGTCCATCCATGCCCATTGGTTTGTGGCAGGATTGAATTTCCACAGGTCGTTGAGATAGCCAATATTGCCGTTGGCGTCGCTGCCTTGGCCACCAAAAAGCCAGAGATTGCCACTGCGGTCGGTCCAACTCGTAGCTTCATATCGCCCTCCGGGGATGTTTCCAGCAGCGGGCGTTCCCAACGTGCCGTACACTCCAGGGGCGGGAATCTCCAATGTGACGCCCGGTCCAGGCTGGGCACATGAGTTATCAATGCAGTTCAACGTGCTGCTTCCGCCCATCCAGGTCCATTCGTTTACAGCGCTCGTCTGCGCTCCGGCAGACAAAGGAATGCCTGTAAAGGCAAACAAACATAGGAGCATAGCCCCTGAAAGCAGACGATGACGGTTCATTTGGCTGCAAGCCCCCGATCAAGTATTGAATTCCCCTGATAGAATTGCCCTAATTGTACAGCTCAGACAGGTCTTCAAGAGAAGTCTTCTCATTTATTACCGGGTATGGACTTGGTCCGGTGGCACACTCTAAGCTTTCGGAATCTCGACCATACTAAAACAGCAGCCTACACCCAAATGTTCGAGTTCTTAAAGAGTGGTGAACACGTCTGTCACCGATCTTCCCCAGCGAACCAGCCGCCAGACCAGCACGACATCGATTTCGCGACGATGTGCGGCTTAGATCAGCTTCTCCCGCATCTGCCGTTGTGATGCACCGGAGCCGACTTCCTTCACCTGCAACGCGATGGCCCAGCCACGCCGGGTCCCATAGTCGCGCATGGCGCGATTGTGCCTCGCTCGCCCACACTGTCAGACGCGCACTGAACCCCGAAAGTGCCCCGGCGCTGCGTGCTCCGCTGTTCGGCCTCACCGCGAGGAGTAGTCGCCCTGGTCATGTGGAACATGAGAAGAGACATTCTTCTCATACCTGCAAATCACCCGCAGCGGAGGCATCAGTCAAGGCCGACCGGAGGGAGTCGCGCAGCGGGCGGAGCGAAGCAGAGAGCCTTTACGGATGCCGTAGCGGAGGGTACGGCGCGTAAGCGCGAATAAGCCTGATTTGCCACGATTTTCCACGAATAACCACGATTAAGGCCGATTTTGACTGATTGATCCTTATCGACTCCGCGCCGCCACGAAATAAGCCTTTTCCGCCCTGGCTGGCCGATTTCCATTGCGCCGCACATGGCCCCCTTAAAAGTACATAGGTGCGGCAAGATAACTCGCTCGAAAATAAAGAGATACAAGAGTAAAACGGCCATTGTGCGTCTGCGCTTTATGTTCCACTACTGCATTCCCCCAGAAAGACGGCACACCAAGGTGCGAGCCATGCAGTTCGCCAAATGAAGAGTACAACCGACATCCCCTGATATTCTTTCCGCACGGAGGCAAGATATGGAACCGTGCGCTTCTAGAAACTGCGGAAACCGCGTGCCTGCAAAACAAAAGTGCTGGGAATGCGGACAGCCTTACTGCGGCGAACATCTGACAATTCACCCACGTTGCCAAAAGTTCAGGCTGTGCCCGAAACGGGAATGCTGGGCTGCACATGAATCCTGGTGCGAGAAGAATCTGCCTTACCTCGGTCCCCTAAAGATCGGCAAGACCATCGGGAACGGTCCCGAGTCCGTCTACGTCTGGTACGCAAAGACCGATTTCGATCTTGCGAAGCATAAGGGAAAGCGGAATTGGCCCTGCAAGATCGGTCGCACTAAAGGGAATCCCACCGCGCGAATCATCGCCCAGGGGCCGTTTACCGCATTCCATAGCGAACCCATTGTCCCTTTAGTCATAAGGACGAGCGATTCAAGGACGCTCGAAATCCTGATTCACGCGACGTTGGAATATGCCGGAAAGCGGATCAAGAACGCACGCGGAACAGAATGGTTTGATACCAACCCGCATGAAATCGATGCGCTCTATCGCGCTCTTGAACGCATAGCGAAATCAATGGCATAGCGATCACGACGTGCGACCTGCCCGCCCAGGGCCACCGAGTCCAGCGGCGAATTAAGCGACTTTCTCTTTTTGCGATGTTAGCAGAAATTGGTGATCCGGTTAGTTGTCCGGGGTACGGGGCATCGGAACGGTCTTGGCCCCATTTGGTCTTGATTTTGTAGACAATACTCCGCGAGCCTGCTTTATCACTCGCGAATCTTCGTAATGAGCCGCTTGAACTCTTCGTTCTCCATTGCGCCCTTCCATTTGTTGATGAACTTGCAGACCACTTGCAGATTGCCCGCCTCATAGTGCCGGGAAGAATCAATGCGGTCCAGCGAGTAGCGCAGTTGGTCGTCGCCCGGCTCCTCATCCAGTAGCAGCTTCAACCCTGTCAGCGCGCACCGGCCTTCCTGCTTCTTCATCAGGTCTACTGTATATTCCTGTGCTGCGGCATCGCTGGAAAATAGGAATCGCTTGTCCTTGGTCACCGACAGCACTTCCTCCCCGCTCTGCATGGCTGTCTGCTTGGCTGTCTTAATCATGCGGGCAGCGGTCTGCCGCATCCGCTGCTCTTCTTGAATCTGCGCAATCTCTGCCGGGCTGAAGCTGCGCACCGCGCCTTTGCCCGACTTCTCCGCCTTTGCTTGCCACTCCGGCAGGTTGTACCAGCGGCTCAGGTCCGTGCCGTCTATGAGCGCCTGCACATAGTGAGCGTTATCGTTAAGCACTGGCTGAAAGGTTCCCTGATTCATCAGGAACATCTTGGCTCGCGGATGCAGCGCATCCCAACGCAGTTCGCGGCCTTGCTTGTCCTTTGAACTCCAGGGAAGGCAGGGCTTGCAATAGAAATTGATTCTCTGGCTTCCAAACGATGGATCGGGTTCGTCCCTCTCCTCAACGGTTGTCGGGCCGGGTAGAGAAACAGTCCACCAGAGGTGCTGCGTGTCGCTGTGCAGCCAAAGGTCGCCATTGGATTCATCGAGCCAGGTAATCTGGTTGAACCAGCGCGTCACGGTGCCTTGCTGAAGAGGTTCTCCGTTCCGATTCTTGACTAGCCTGAGTGTTTCTCTGCTGTACCCTTCCAGATCATTCGGCCAGAATCGCCCTACCCGTACATCATCCATAGTGGCGATGATGCTGCGCTCACGGCACTCAGGCCATGCCCAATTCCCGGAACCGAAGTTGGCGATGTAGACGTTCATGCTTCCCATCTCCGCGCTCAAGATCATTCTTCCGCATAGCCCGCAATGAGTGCTTGATGAAGCGCCTGAGCACTCGCATGAATCGGGTCATTAACAAACTTGCTGGTATCAAAGGCTGCGCAAACCTTGATGTCCCGCGCTGAAAGGTAATTGCCGTGGATCAGAACCTCGCGAACCTGCTCAGTGTCGGCTTCAAATTCCCGCTGGTCAGGGTCGGCACTGTCCCTCAGAAACTTTTCATAGCACCCTTCAATGACGGGCCGTGAGCGTTCCTGGATTCCACTGACCGCTCGCAGCACCTCCCGAATCTTGACCTCAAGCGCACTGGCCTCACGGTAAAACACGTTTCCGTTTGGATGGGCGGTGTCGTTTCTGTCATCCACCAGTTTCGCGTAGCTGCCTATTTCGCCATTGTCACATTCAATCAGCTTGAGGAAGCGGAGGATGGAACGCTCGTTGACTATGCTGAACGAAAAGGGCGAACTAGCTTCCAGCAGGTTCTTTTCAATTTCCTTGCTGTAGCCAATAAGCCCATGCCTGAATTCATGGTTGCGCGACTCCCTGATTTGCCAAACCTTGAAATACACAAAGCTCATCGTGAGCATGTGATAAGCAAGAAAAGCAAACTGGTACTTGCCGGAATCGCAATTTGAATCGAAGGCGTCCCACAGAAAACCGATGTAGTCCCGTTCACTCGGGCTTTTGAATGAGACCGGCAAGAAGTGGGTGAGTTGCAGCGCATCTTCCATTGCTCAAGCCTCCGTGCTTGCTGGTTCTTCCTCACCCCATACGCGAGCAAGAGCGGCCTGAATCTTCTTTTCAAAACGGGCAATCAGTTCGCGATTGGTTCCGACCAAAACTTGCTCAGCTTCGATTTCGGCAACGATGGCTTGCTGCACTTCGATAGTTGGTAAAGGAATCATCATTGAGCCGAGGACTCCCATGCTTACATTGGCACGGGCATTCTCGACGGAGTTTCCTACGAGCCTTTCAATGAAAGTCGGGGAATTCAAAACAGTCATCAGAAAGGTTGAATCAATTACAGTGGGGTTTGGCCTGATGACGCACACTGCCTGGTTTACGTTGGCCTCTTCATCGATATTGAATATTGCTGTTCTTCCAATCGAAGCACCTACGATGTTGGTCAGTACATCTCCTCGTTGGAGTATCGATTTTTGCTCAATTTCATTGAATCTGCGCTCAACATATTTCGGGGAGTCCAGTAGCACCTCGCCCAACCCGACGTTCTCGCTTGTAATAAAGAGAATTCCATCCTCTTTTGAGCAGTACTCAATGCCCTGCCAATTTGGGGATGATCCCTTGGTGATTTTGTTGCTTACACTACTTATCTGAACTTGCGGCCATTCGGGGTGGATGGGAATGCGCGGGCGGTAGTTATCCAGGACGGCGTGGGCACCATCAATGACTTTCTGGTAGCCGTCAATTTCTGCCACAATCTCTCTTTGCACTTCTATAGGGGGTACCGGAATCTTGAACTGGGCAAGATCCTCCACCTTCATGCTGACGTTGGCAGCGCCATTCATGAGTCCCGCCATTCTGTCCTTTTGGAAATCAAGTACGAGATAGAGGAATCGCGGACTCAACACATCAAGGTCTTTCGGCTGAATTGCGGCGAGCAGGTTCGCCAGGGCAAACCGCCCAGAGGCGAAGTGAATTCGCTTCAACGAAGCGCGGCCATGTCCGGTTGAGGAAATCAGTGGAACACAGACCGCTTCCCCCTCAAGCTGGTACTCGGAAGATGTAAGCCATTCCTCCGCAGTGACGATCAGGGGATATGGACCAGGCTCGGTTTTCGTACTCGAATGAGTACCCTTAGTCAAGGAACAAATATCAGCCAACCTAACGACCCGAGCCTCACCGCGAACTTCAACAGGCCGGTAGCGTGTGCCGTTAAGGTTGCAGTCATCAGCTAGGATGGCACTTCGCTCCGCAAGCCACGAATGCGATGATACAGGTTGCCCAGCGTAGTAGGAAGCGTAGTCATTTGCGATGTGAGGTAAATCGTTTCGCTCGGTAACTGTGCGTTTGATCCCGAGACTTACGCCAATTGCTTGAGCCTCAGAGAACAAGATGTGCGGACTGCTCCTAGCAATTTTCTTATCCAAGATCAGTATTGAGGTTTTTACTCCTGAATATGGTTGGAATACCCCAGACGGTAGAGAAATAACGCCAATCAAGGATTCCTTGAGCAGGACTTCGCGCAATTGTATATACGCGGACCCACTCTGGAAGATGATGCCCTCGGGTACGATGATGCCCGCGCGCCCATTGGCGTTGAGGTGTTCGGCCATGTAATCGACAAACAGAACTTCGCTGCGCTTGGACTGTACGGAAAAGCGCGTGTGCGGCTTGATGCCGCCCCTCGGCGACATGAACGGCGGATTGGCCAGAATCACATCGGCGGTTTCATTCCAGCGTTCCTGGCTGGTGAGTGTGTCGTACTCAACGATGTGCGGGTCTTGGAAGTTGTGCAGGTAAAGATTCACCAAAGACAGGCGCACCATGTCCGGCGAGATGTCATAGCCCCGGATGCCCTGGGCGAGTTTGGCGCGTTCGTCCGGGGTACCGAGGTATGACGCCGCTGGAGGCGATGCTGGAGCTGCTGGAGCGCGTGGGAGCGAACCAGGGCGTGGCAGTGCTGGTGAGCGAAGATGAACTGAGCCGATGGCCCGCAGAAGCTGTGCGGGAACTGCAATCGCACAAGCTGCTGGTGAGGGCGAGTCCGGCGGCTTCGGTAGTGTGTCCTGGCTGCGAGGAAGAATGCACGATGCCCGTGCATCCGCAGCCCAGCGGGACGGGGACGGCGGCTTCCTTTGTTGTCTGCGACAAGCGGGATGACATTACCCGCGTGGCCGTGTCTGCCGAGCAGTTGAGGCAGTGGCGTTGCGGCGCGGAGGCTGTGGGCAGGTTTGTGTCAAAGAGCCTGGGATTGCGGTCTGGCAACCAGCGGAAGGCCGGAGCGGGGCTGTGGGAGCTTGGCATCGTCACGGGCAAAGAGCGCAGCCAGATGGTTTGCCTGAAAGCGAACGAAGCATTGGAACTGGTGGCGGGGCAGAATGCGGTCCCGTTGGCCGGGCTTGTGCGATTCGGGGCAGAAGGCTATTCCGTGGACAACGAAGCAGTCCTGCAACTGGTGGATGCGGCTACCACGGGCGATCCCCGGTATACCCCCAGCAATGCCCGGCGCGAGGCGCGCAAGCTGAAGACGCAAGCCCGGCATGAACGCTGGCGGAAAGAGTACCGGGCGCTGAAAAAGCGCCGCCCTGGGATGTCCGACGTGGGGTACTCAAAGCTGATTGCAAAGTTGGACATTGGCAAGGGACGCAGCGCCGAGACGATCCGCAAACACATGAAGGGATAAAAAAGTTGGGCGGAATTTTTTCGCCCAGCTTGCTGCCCGGAATCGCCTTGTATTTGGCGGCGATCCGCAGAGGCAACGGGGGATTGCCGCCGTTACGGCGCGGCTGGCCCCGGCCCGGAACACGAGAAAAACGCCGAAAATGCAGAGTTGTGCGAAGCGCACAGAGGGCTTTCATCGCCCAATGCGCCCAGCTACGGTGTGTCCTGAGCGGTATTGAAACGCTCAGGGAGAAACGAAAATGACCCACACCATCCTGCGGCTTCCTGCCGTGAAATCCGCAACAGGTCTTTCGCGCAGCACGCTGTATCTACGCATTACGCATGGAGTCTTCACGCATCCGGTGAGCCTGGGCGGCCGCGCCGTTGGCTGGCCCGCGCATGAGGTGGCGGCATTGAACGCTGCCCGGATTGCAGGCAAGCCGGACAACGGAATTCGCGCACTGGTGTCGCAACTGGAAGCGGCCCGCAAGGCTGTGGCGTAGGACGGTTATCACCATGCGCAAGCGCCGCCCCAATTACCGGCTGGTGAAAATCCATCGCAACTACACGGTGGAAGAGATTACGCGCCTATTCGGTACGCACAAGAATACCGTTCGCGCCTGGGTGAAGGCCGGACTACCCACCTGCGACGGCACGCGCCCCATGCTGATTCTTGGCTGCGAACTGGCCGAGTATCTGAAGGCGCGGCGGACAAAAAACAAGCAGCCCTGCCAGCCGGGAGAAATCTACTGCGTGCGATGCCGCGCCCCGAAACAGTCCGCCGGAGAGATGGCGGAATACCTGCCGATAACAGCAACACTTGGGAACCTGATGGGCATTTGCCCGGACTGTGAAGGGATGATCTTCCGGCGCACCAGCCTGGCGAAGCTGGCCCAGATTCGGGGGAAACTGGACATCACGTTTGCGGAGGCACAGCGACAAGTAAACGAGAGTCATCAACCCACCGTAAACCGTGACTTCAGGCAGGGGTGAGAAACCACGATGAAATACAACGCGGAAAACGAGAGAATCAAGCGCGAATACTTCGCCTATCTGAAAGAAGCCAAGCGCCACAGTGAGCCGACGGTGGACGCGGCTGCGAAGGCCCTCAGCCGGTTTGAAGAGTACAACCGATACCGGGACTTCAAGGCGTTTCACTTCCAGCAGGCGATTGCGTTCAAGCGGCATCTGGCGGAGCAAACGGGAAAGAGGTCCGGGGAGAAACTGAGCAAGGCGACGCTGCACGCGACGCTGAAACAGTTGAGGGCATTCTTCATCTGGTTGGCGGGGCAGCCGGGGCACAAGGCGCGTCTTCAGTATTCGGATGCGGACTATTTCAACCTGTCTGACAAGGACACGCGCATTGCCATGGCCCAGCGAGAGCAGAAAGCGCCAACGCTGGAGCAGATCAAGCATCTGATTCAGACGATGCCGAGCGGGAATGAGATTGAGCGCCGGAACCGTGCTTTGGTAGCCTTTACGCTGTTGACCGGCGCGCGGGACAGCGCCATAGCTTCGATGAAATTGAAACACATCGACCTGATAGAAAACTGCGTCCACCAGGACGCGCGGGAAGTGAACACGAAAAACAGCAAGACGTTTACGACCTATTTCTTTCCCGTGGGAGACGGAACCAGAGAGATTGTGGCAGAGTGGGTGCGATTTCTGCGGGAAGAGAAGCTGTGGGGCAATGATGATCCACTGTTTCCGGCAACGCGCATCGCGCTGGGGTCTGCCCGCCAGTTTGAAGCTGCGGGATTGGAACGGGATCACTGGCGCACGGCTACGCGGATTCGGGCGATCTTCCGAGAAGCGTTCGAGCGGGCGGGCCTGCCTTACTTCAATCCGCACAGCCTGAGAAAGACGCTGGCTCGGCTGGGTGAGCAAGTCTGCAAATCGCCCGAAGATTTCAAGGCGTGGAGCCAGAACCTTGGGCATGAACAGGTACTCACCACCTTTATGAGCTACGGTAAGGTAGCGAGCGACAGGCAGGGTGAGATTATCCGGGGCCTTATCGATACGCGGCACTCAAGCCCGCCGAGCGTGGAAGCAATCGCGGAAGCTGTGGCCAAAAAGTTGCGCGAGCCTAGCGCAAGCCTTCCAGCGGGGCAGTAACGCGTTCATGCTATGCGGCAGAGCTACGGAACGGCAGTACCTTGCCGCCGCGCTGGGTTTGCTCCAGATAATCGGCCCAGCCTTGCATCATCTTCGCCCGTGGCTCCAGGTAGAGCGCGTGGTTATAGGCCGCGCTGATGGCATTGCGCGGCGCGTGAGCAAGCTGCAACTCGATGTGATCGTGGTTATAGCCCTGCTCATGCAGGATGGTGGAGGCCAACCCCCGGAAGCCGTGGCCGGTCATGCGGCTCTTGTAGCCCATGCGCTCCAGCGCCTTGAGGATGGTGTTATTGCTCATCGACTGCTTGGCGTTGCGGTCACCGGGGAAAAGCCATTCGCTCTTGCCGGTTAGCGTTTGGAGCGCTGACAGCACATCCATTGCCTGCTGGGAAAGGGGAACAATGTGCGGCGTCCGCATCTTCATGCGCTCGGCGGGAATGTCCCAGCGGGTGCCCTCCGGGTCAAACTCAGCCCACCTTGCGCCGATTAACTCGCTGGTACGCACAAAGGTGAAAGCCATCAACTTCAAAGCGAGACGTGTGACGTGCGTTCCCTGATAGACCTCAATCGCTCGGAGCAGTTCCGGCAATTCCCGCGCATCCACGCGGGCATAGTTCACCTTGCGCGTGAATTTCAGAATATCGCTGGGGCGAATCTCGCTGGCCGGGTTGCGCGTGGCATATCCATGGGCAATGGCGAAGCGGAAGACTTGTCCGGTTGTCTCCAGGGCGCGCTTGGCAATGTCGCGCGCGCCGCGTTGCTCAATGGCTTTGGTCATGGCCACCAGTTCCGGGGCTTCAATCAAAGCGATGGGCCGCGCGCCGAAACAGGGAAAAATGTCGGCGTCCATACGCCGCTTCACGTAGTCCACATGGCGCGGACTTTTGCCATCTTGCCAGTGAGCCAGCCAGAGGCGGGCTACGCATTGGAAGGAATTCTCTGCCGCCGCCTTTTCAGCTTTGCGCTCGGCCATGGGGTCGGTGCCAGCAGCCAGCAGTTTGCGCGCCTCAGTGTGGCGCTCTCTGGCGAGAGATAGCGGCACATCGGGATACTTGCCAAAGGTCATGAGCTTGGACCGCCCCTCATACCGAAAGGCCCAGCGCCAAATCCTTCCCCCGGAGGGGGTCACCCACAGGAACAGCCCTCCGCCATCACTGACCTTATAGGGCTTTGTGTCCGGTTTGATTCGCTTGATTTGGATGTCTGTCAACCGCATGGAAGCCACCTCCAGGCAATGTACCCACAGCTCGCTGCGAATATACCCACAAATGTACCCGCACGAGTTGCTGGCTTCCATAGTACCTAAATGGATGCGATAAAGCAATAAAATGTTTATTTTCAGTGGATTATTGTCATGAATTGGACTTCTTAGGATGTCCTTGGAAGGCTTAATGGCGGAGAGCGAGGGATTCGAACCCCCGATACCTTTTCAGGTACGTCGGTTTTCAAGACCGATGCCATCAACCACTCGGCCAGCTCTCCGCTCTATTCAAAATACCACCAATGAGAAGGCCGCGGCTCATCGCCGAGGCCTCTCCACGTAGTCATCGTCGATCGGGTGAATCGCGAAGGATCGCTTTCGGTGACCCGGAAGCGGTCGATAAGGCGGGGCCGTCGCTTGGCCTCTAAGCGTTACCGCCCAACGCTGCCAGCGCCACGGCCAGCGCCTCCTCCGGTTCGGGGCGGACGCGGAAGTCGGCGTGGGCCTCGGCGAAGAGAACCTTTCCGTCTCGTGCGATTACATAGGTTGCCGGCAAGGGGAGCCGCCAGCTTGCCTCGCCGTTCACAAAGGGCAGGTTGACCATGATCGAGAGGTAGTAGTCGCGCAGGTACTGGGGCAGCGTGTAGACCAGGCCAAACTTCTCCGCCACCGCGCAGCCGGGATCGGCGAGCACGGGAAACGGAAGCCCGTGCTGGCCGGCCATGAAATCGCTCTGGCGCTCGGTCTGCGGACCGATGGCCACCATCAGCGCCTCGCGCTCGCGCAGTTGCCCGTAAAGGTCGCGCCAGGCTTCCAGCTCGGTCACGCAATACGAGCACCACCGCCCGCGAAAGAACTTGATCACCAGGGGCCCGAGCGCGAGCATGTCTTGCGAGCGCACCAGCCGCCCTGTGGCGTCGCGCAACGCAAACTCAGGCGCCAGCGCGCCCACAGGAAGAATGTGGTCTTCGATGCCGGTAGCGAACAACTCCTCAACCGCCCGCTCGCCCACAGCCAGCCGCTTGGCCTGCACCAGTTGCCGCGTGTTGGCGGTGATCTCGTCGAGTTGGTCTTGGAGGGTTGTCATTAGCTCTTCCCAAGCAGCTTGTTGAATCTGAATTTCTCTGAGCCGCTTTCGCGGACCCAAAGCAGCGTCTTGTGGGTCAACAGGAATTCGCGTTCGACTGAGCCTCTTGCAACATTACGGAGATAAGCACATTCAAGTGTGGGGATTCCGAACATTAGAATAAGGTTACCAGACCAAACTTAACGTAAAGGAACCCCACTCCATGCAGCTTACCCTCTCCG
>JBEKPI010000300.1:0-10123 GCA_049520855.1 Occallatibacter sp. | reverse complement strand
AGCGATGCTTCCGTCACCTGCAGCAGCCGCGCCGTCTTCGGGTCGATCTTCTCGCCCACCGGCACGGTGATGGCCGCATCGCCAAAATAGCCGTTCACCACCGCCCCAAAGTCGAGCGAAACGATGTCCCCTTCCTTGAGAACCCGCTTCGCCGACGGAATGCCATGCACCACTTCGCTGTTGACCGAGGTGCATAGCACGCAGGGAAAGCCGTGGTAGCCCTTGAAAGCGGCTTTGACGCCCAGCGCCGCCAACCGCGCCTCGGCTACCTTTTCCAGGTCGAGAGTGGTGGCGCCCGGTTTCACATGGCCCCGTACCAGTTCCAGCACCTCGCGGACCACCTGGCCGGCGCGGTGCATCTTCTCGATCTCCTTGGACGACTTCAGTACAACAGCCACTCAACCAGCTTTCAGATTCAGGGGTCAGGGATCAGCTGTCAGGGGTCAGTTCGCCGCGCCTCTTCAGGCTTCCTCGTCTGATCCCTGGTCTCTGACACCTGATCCCTAATACTTCACGCACAAACTCGCCGTCCGGCTGCGTTACTCGCGCAACCGTTCGACGGCTTCAACAATTCCGGCCGCGATGGCTTCGATCGGCCGGTCTCCATCCACTTCCGCAAAGCGCTTAAGAGCCCGGTAGTGCTCGATAACCGGCTCCGTCAACGCCGTGTAAGCGCGCATGCGCTCCTCGAAGACCTTTTCCGTGTCGTCGGCTCGCTGGACCAGCGCCGCACCCTCAACATCGCAAAAGCCATCCCGCTTCGGCGGCTTTCCGTGGATGTTGTAGATGGCATGACAGACAGGACAATTCCTGCGCCCCGTAATCCGGAGCAGTAATTGATTATAGTCCACTTGGATGCTAACGGCAATCACCGGCAGAGCCTCAGCGCCGCCGCACCCCTCGGCCTGTGCGGCCAGCCGGCCGTCAAGCCAGCCGGCTTGTCCCAGCGTCCGCGGAAAGCCGTCCAGGATATATCCTTTGCAGATGTCCGGCTCCATCAGCCGTATCGCCACCATCTCATCCACCAACGAATCCGGGACCAGCTCCCCGCGTCCCATGATCTCTTTGGCTGTCCTGCCCAGTTCAGTGCCCTGAGCCACGTTGGCGCGCAACAGGTCGCCGGTGGAGATCTGTGGAATCGACCACAGTTTCACCAGTTCCATGGCCTGGGTTCCCTTGCCCACGCCCGGCGCGCCCAATAAAAGAATCGGGCCGGGGAGGGTCTTTCGGCCCGCTTCCCGACCCTGCTCGACTGCGGTATTCGATGAAGACATTACCAAGTTTTCCTTCCGCGAATGCGACCGGAGCGCGGGGAAAAGCCGTCATAATGGCGCATGATCAGCTGCGATTCGATCTGGTTGACAGTATCCATGGCAACACCCACCACAATCAGAAGCGAGGTGCCGCCAAAGTAGAAATTGACCCCCAAACCATGCGTCACCCAATTCGGCATTCTCTCAAAGAAACTGCCGATGAGCCACAACTTGTCAAGGCGAATGCCCGAAATCAGGAAGGTGGGCACCAGGGAAATAATGATCAAATAGATGGCGCCGACCAAAGTGATGCGGGTCAGAATGTCGTTAATAAAATCGGATGTTCGCTTTCCGGGGCGAATCCCAGGAATGAACGACCCCGACTTGCGGAAGTTGTCGGCAATGTCGTCCGGCTTCATGATGATGGACACATAGAAATACGCAAAAAAGACGATGCCCAGCATGTACAGAAGCTCATACCAGGGATAGCCGGGCGCGAGCGCTTCCATGATGGGATGAATGAAGCGGCTGTTTTGCGCCCACTCCGTCTGGCTCAGCAGCATGGGCGCAGAGAGGATCGAGCTGGCAAAGATGACCGGCATCACGCCTCCGGAGTTTACCTTGAGCGGCAGGTGGCTCGATTGGCCGCCCATCATCCGCCGCCCGACAATGCGCCGCGCGCTCTGGATCGGAATGCGCCGCTCGCTCCGCTCGACGAACACGATGAAGGCCACCACTGCCGCCATCCCCGCAATCAGCGCCAGCATAGCGACGATGGTCAGCGAACCCCATTGGTTCGTCTGAACCTTTTGAATCAGATCGCCCACACCGCGAGGCAGGCCGGCGATGATGCCGGCAAAGATCAGCAGGCTCATGCCGTTGCCGATGCCCCGGTCGGTGATCTGCTCGCCCAGCCACATGATAAAGGCCGAGCCGGTGGTCAGCGTCAGCAATGTCATCAGGGTGAAGCCGATGCCGGGATGGAGTACCAGGCCCTGCTTGGTGAGAATCGCCGAGATGCCGATCGACTGCAACGCCGCCAGAAGCACCGTCATGTAGCGGGTCCACTGGGTGATCTTGCGCCGCCCCAGTTCGCCTTCCTTCTGGATGCGCGCCAGCGGCTCATAGACCACTGTGAGGAGCTGGAAGATGATCGAGGCCGTGATGTACGGCATGATGCCCAGCGCGAAGACGGTCATGCGGCGCAGGTTGCCGCCGCCAAACAGGTCCATCAGGCCCAGCGCCGATCCGCTTTGCGAACTAAACAACTGCTCCAGCAGCTTGCCGTTCACGCCCGGCGTGGGAATATGCGAACCCAGCCGGTATACGGCCAGAATGCCTAGTGTGAAGAGCACCCGCTTGCGCAGATCGGGAATCCGGAAGATATTGAAAAATTTCTCAAGCATAATTGGTTATCCGCTTCATTCAGGGCCTTTGCCGGCCCCCGAATCTTTTCCACTGATCATCTTACCGGTGAACGGCCATGCATGTCTTCCCGGCCGCGGGCCTGCCACTCGTTCATTCCGGATTTCGGCTGCGTCCGTTCATGACTGACCCAGAAACTACGCCCAGGGATGACCCGATACCAACTCCAAGGGGGAGCCATAATGAGATCCAATGTGCTGTTACTCCAATTACAGATCCGGCAGCAGTTCCCAGACCAATGCCAATCGGAAGCGTCACAGTCAAATAGTTCTTCATGGTGCCACCTTCTGGTGCCCCTGGCCGCTATTTTCGGGATGCCTTGGCAACCAATTTCCCCTTCGGCGCCACGGGAGCATCGCCGCCCAGAACCACGGCCTTGCCGCCGGCCTTTTCGATCTTCTCGACCGCCGACTTGGAAAACTTGTGCGCATGGACGGTGAGCGCCGAAGTCAGTTCGCCAGAGCCGAGGATCTTGATCAGCGCCTTCTTGCTCGAAGCCAGACCGAGCTTCTTGTAGTCGTCGAGAGCGATCTCGGTGAGCTTGAGGCCCTCAAGGTGCTCCACCAGCCGGTCGAGGTTCACTACCGTGTATTCGGTGCGGAAGATGTTGGTGAAGCCGCGCTTGGGCAAACGGCGGTGCAGCGGCATCTGGCCGCCCTCAAAGCCGCGCATTAAACTCGTACCAGTCCGGCTGCCCTGGCCCTTGTGCCCCCGAGTCGAGGTCTTGCCCATGCCGGATCCCATGCCGCGGCCGACACGCTTGCGCCCGGTGTTGGCTTTTCTGGGCGCGCGTAGATTCGATAGATTCCTTGTTGCCATTGTTTCCTCGCTGTAGCGCCGGTGAGCTTATGCCCGCCGACTCGCGTTTGAGAGTGAAGCAGTGAAGAAGTGAAACAGTGAAATAGTGAAGAAAAGCAATCGTTCACTCACTTCTTCACTCATTCACTTCTTCACTCGTTCACTGCTCTTCCAGTATCCTGACCAGATGCGGAATGGCCTTCACCATGCCGCGGGTGGATTCCGTATCCACGCGCTCGACGATCTGGTTGAGCCGGGTAAAGCCCAACCCCTTGACCACCAGCTTGTGCTTCACGGGCGTGGAGTTCTTGGAGCGGTAATACTGAATGCGTATCATCTTGGCTTCCGTCATGGCTTAGAGTTCCTCCACGGACTTGCCGCGCATGGTGGCCACTTCGGCCCGGTCGCGCAACTGCACCAGAGCGTCGAAGGTGGCCTTGACGACGTTGTGCGGGTTGGGCGAACCCAGGCTCTTGGTGAGCACGTTCTGCACCCCGGCCGAGGTCATCACCGCGCGCACCGCGCCGCCGGCAATCACGCCGGTGCCTTCGGGAGCCGGCTTCAGCAGCACCTGGCCGGCGCCGTAACGCCCCAAAACCAGATGCGGAATCGTGGTATCGGTCAGGTTGACCCGGACCAGGTTCTTCTTGGCCGCCTCAATCCCCTTGCGAATCGCCTGGGGAACCTCCTTGGCCTTGCCCGAACCGTGGCCCACCACGCCCGCTGCGGAGTCGCCCACCACCACCAGCGCCGCAAACGACATGTTTTTGCCGCCCTTGACCACCTTGGTCACGCGATTGATGGACACTACCTGGTCCTTCAGGTTGTACTGGTTGGCATCGAGTTTCTTCTTGAAGATCGTCATTGCTCTCTCGTTTTCCAGTTGTCAGTTGTCAGTTTTCAGTTGTCAAAACTCAGGAAAATCCGGTAGGAACAGACTGATCACTGAGAACTGACAACTGACAACTGCGTTTAGAACTCCAGCCCCGCCTCGCGCGCTGCATCGGCCAGCGCCTTGATGCGCCCGTGATAAAGGTAGCCGCCGCGATCGAAGACCACCTTCTTGATGCCCTGCGCGACTGCCTTCTCGGCTACTGCCTTGCCGATCTCCTTGGCCGCCGCCAGGTTGCCGCCGGTCTTCATCTTGATGGTCGAAGCCGAAACCAGCGTCTCGCCCTTCTGGTCGTCGATCACCTGCGCGTAGATGTGGTTGAGTGAGCGGTAGACATTCAGCCTCGGCCGCTCCCCGGTGCCCGAAAGCTTCCGGCGGATGCGCTCGTGAATGCGCTGGCGAATTGCGTTTCTCTTGGTCTGCGTGATCATGGTCTCTCGTTCCTATCGGCGGAGCCGCCCTGCGGCCCCGTTCGGTTGTTTGAGGGACTAGCCCCTTAGTCCCTAGTCCCTTAGTCCCTGTCTTTACTACTTCGCTCCCGTCTTGCCGGCCTTCTTCTTCAGCTTCTCGTCCGAGTAGCGCACGCCCTTGTTCTTGTACGGGTCGGGCTTGCGCAGCGAACGCATGTCTGCGGCCACCTGGCCCACCTTCTGCCGGTCGATGCCGGTGATGGTCAGGTGCAACTGCTTGGGGTCAATCGCCACATCGATGCCCGTCGGCAGAGGAAACTCGATCGGGTGCGAGTAGCCCAGCGTAAAAACGACTGTGCCCTTGCCCTTCAGCTCGGCGCGGTAGCCGATGCCCACGATGTCCAATTCCTTCTTCCAGCCCGTGGTCACGCCCTGCACCGCGTTGGCAACCAGCGAACGCGTCAGCCCGTGCATCGCGGCCTGCTTGTCGTTCTCCCGATTGACGTGCAGCACGCCGTCCTTCGTTTCCAAAGTGATGCCGTCGGCGATCAGCGCCGAAACCTTGCCCTTGGGGCCTTCGACCAGAACCGTGTTGCCCGTAACCTTGTACTTGACCCCCGCGGGCAGCGGGATGAGCTTCTTTCCAATACGCGACATCGAATCAATCCTTCATCTGGCTTGCGAGTCCCGCCGGGGCATCTGCGCCCTCGCGTTCCACTGCAGCCCGTAAAACAGCCTTTAGCTGTTAGCTTTTAGCCTTTAGCCTTTAGCTTCTTCCCAGCACGATAAGCGATTGAACTCGTCGGGCCAGGCGTTAGCTAACAGCTAATAGCTAAAAGCTGATAGCTGCACCTACCACACTTCGCACAGCAGCTCACCGCCCACGCCCTCGCGGCGCGCTTGACGGCCGGTCATAACGCCCCTGGGCGTGGTCATGATCGAGATTCCCAATCCACCCTGGACGCGCTTGATCTCGTCGCGGCCAATGTAGACCCGGCAGCCGGGACGCGAGATGCGCGCCAGATCCCGAATGGCTGCTTCCGTGCCGCCGTACTTCAGGTACACGCGCAGGATCAGCTTGCCTTCCTCTTCCTGGGTCTTGTAGTTCGAGATATAGCCCTCCTCCTTGAGGATGCGGGCGATCTCGGTCTTCAGCTTCGAAGCCGGAACATCCAGCTTCTGGTGACGCGCCCGGATCGCATTCCGGATCCGCGCCAGAAAATCGGCTACTGGGTCGGTCAAACTCATTCCTTCTCCTTCATTCCCCGTTCGTCCGCCCCTGCGGAAACCAGCGGGAATGTCTACTACAGTTATCAGTTGTCAGTTAGCAGTTGTCAGTTACCGGCTCTTCAGTTGTCCTGGCCGTTTGTCAGCTCGTTCGCAAATAACTGACAACTGAAAACTGACTACTGACAACTCGCTCGCTACCAGCTCGACTTGACGACGCCGGGTATCTCGCCCTTGAGCGCCAGCGCGCGGAAACACAAGCGGCATACGCCAAACTTGCGCAGAAAACCGCGCGGCCGCCCGCAAAGCTGGCACCGGTTGTGCTTGCGGCAGCTGAACTTCGGCTTCCGCGCGTCTTTCACCCTTTTTGCAGTAGTTGCCATAAATCCTCAAATCCCCTTGTACTACGCGCCCTGGCGGAACGGCATTCCAAAGTGCTTCAGCAGCGCCCTCGCCTGGTTGTCGTCCTTCGCCGTCGTCACGATCGTGATGTTCATCCCCTTCATCTTCTCTACCTTCGAGTAATCGATCTCCGGGAAGATGAGCTGGTCGCGCAGTCCGAGCGTGTAGTTGCCGCGCCCGTCAAAGCTCTTCGTCGAAACCCCGCGGAAGTCCCTCACCCGCGGCAGCGCCGTCGAAATCAGCCGGTCAAGAAACTCGTAGGCCTTCTCGTTGCGCAGCGTCACCATCGCGCCGATCGACATGCCCGCCCTCACCTTGAAGGCCGCAATCGATTTCTTTGCCTTGGTCGTCACCGGCTTCTGCCCGACAATCGCCGTCAGGTCAGCCACCAGCGGGTCCAACAGCTTGGTGTTCTGCGTGGCCTCGCCCAGCCCCATGTTGACTACGATCTTCTTCAGCTCCGGAACCGCCATGGGATTCTCAAGCCCCAGCTCTTTTTGCAGAGCCTGCTTGATCTCCTTGTGATACTTCTCTTTCAGCCTTGCCGCCATAATGCTCTACTCTCTCTCTTCCGGCGCCCGGAGTGGCTCGGAAGCCGTATACCGTTGCGGAAGTGCTCGCCGCACGGTCGAAGTCCTTCTCGTTCCGTGCCGCTCTGATTCCTCGGTGAACGCTTCACTCGTTCACTTCTTCACTTTTTCACTTCTTCACTCGTTCACTGCACTTCCTACTTCTTCGTCGGCATCGTCTGCCCGCACTTCTTGCAGATGCGCACCTTGACGTCGCCCTCGATCTTCGATCCCACGCGCGCCGGGCCGCAATTAGGGCAGATCAGCACGACATTGGAGACATTGATGGGCGATTCCTGCTCGGCGATGCCTCCCTTGGTCCGCTTGCCCGTCTTGCCCGAAATCGTCTTCTTGACCACGCGCACATGCTCAACCAGCACCGTGCCCTTGTCGGGAAAGACGCGCAATACGCGCCCCGTCTTATTCCGGTCGGCGCCGGTGAGCACCTTGACCGTATCGTTGCGATGAATACTCAAACTCGGCATCTTCTCTCCATGCAGTGGACAGTGGACAGTGATCAGTGATCAGTTCTTTACTTGCAACAGCAGGCGCCTGCTAAACAGAACCGAATCACAGAATCGAAGCCGCAAGTTCCACGGTAAAACTGACAACTGTTCACTGTTCACTGACCACTGTCAAACCACTTCCGGGGCCAGCGAAACAATCTTCAAAAACTTCTTCTCGCGCAGTTCGCGGGCCACCGGGCCAAAGACGCGTGTGCCAACCGGCTCGTGCGCATCGTCGATCACCACGGCCGCGTTCTCGTCGAAGCGGATATAGGTGCCGTCCCGCCTGCGATACTCCTTGCGGGTGCGGACGATCACCGCCTTCACCACCTTGCCCTTTTTCACCGTGCCGTCGGGCGAGGCTTCCTTCACGGCGGCGGTCACGATGTCGCCCAGGCCGGCCTTCTTGCCCAATCCGCCGCCCAGCGGCAGAATCACTTGCAGCTTGCGCGCGCCGGAGTTGTCGGCCACCGCGAGCATGGTTCTCATTTGCACAGCCATGGAATCTTCTCCTTAGTCGTCAGTTCTCAGTTTTCAGTTCTCAGTCCGAGTTCGGTTCATCACTGAAGATTCCAACGGACTTGCTGAAAACTGGCAACTGACAACCGATAACTGCTCGTACTAGTTGGCAGCCTTGCTCCCGGTCTTGACCGCGGCGTCCTCGAGTTGGCCGAGAGCCGAGCGCCTGACAATCTCTTCCAATCCCCACCGCTTCAGCTTGCTCAACGGGCGGGTCTCGCGGATTCGCACCACATCGCCCATCCGCGCCGAACTCTGCTCGTCGTGAGCGTAGAACTTCTTGGTCGAGCGCACGATCCGCTTGTACTTCGGATGAGCCTTGCGCATCTCAACCGCGACCACTATGGTCTTCTGCATCTTGGTCGAGACAACTTCGCCAACCTTCTCGTTTCGCCGCGCGCCTACCGGCGCCGGCGCCTGCACTGCCTCTTGAGTCGCCGCCATTTAACGGGCTCCCTTCTTGGCTTCCGCTGCCACGTCGGCATCGGCGGCCGCGCCCCGAATGTTCAGCGCGCGCTCGCGGGCCACGGTCTTGATCTGTGCGATCTCCTTGCGCAACTGCTGGAGCTTCCGCACTCCTTCGTTCGGCTGCAGCGAGACCTGAAAGCGAAGCCGGAACAGTTGCTCGGAGTTGGTCTTCTCCTGGTGAGCCAGTTCTTCGTCGCTCAAACTGCGAATCTTTGCGAGTTCCATCGTGTTTCTCTCCAACCAGCCGCTAATCTTCAGCTATCAGCCTTCAGTTCTCGGTTTCTAGCCTGCTCTCCAAAAATCGTCTTCGCTTCCGGCTCCCCGCTATCAGCAAAAAAACTGAAAGCTGACGGCTGACAACTGAAAGCTGTTTACTTGGCCGCAGCCACAACCTTTTCCGCTCCCGGACGCATCACGAACTTGGTCCTGAGCGGCAGCTTGTTCGACGCCAGGCGCATCGCTTCCTGCGCCGTCGCCGGGTCCACGCCTTCCATCTCAAACAGAATCTTGCCCGGCCGCACCACCGCAACCCAATGGTCCAGAGCTCCCTTGCCCGAGCCCATGCGGACTTCGGCCGGCTTCTTGGTGATCGGCTTGTCCGGGAACAGGCGCAGCCATATCTTGCCGCCGCGCTTGATAAAGCGGGTCATCGCAATACGGCTGGCCTCAATCTGCCGGTCGGTAATGTAGCCGCACTCCATCACGCGCAGGCCGTATTCGCCAAACGAAATCGTAGACCCGCGCCACGCCTTGCCGCGCCGCTTGCCCTTCTGCTGCTTGCGAAACTTCACCTTCTTTGGCATCAACATAGCGAAACCCTCAAACCGAGTTGTCAGTTGTCAGTGTTCAGTTGTCAGTTTCCGTTGCTCCATTGAGCATTAGGGTTACTCACAACAAGCGGCTGGCAACCAACTGTCCAAATCATTCACAACTGCAAAACTGAAAACTGACAACTGAACACTGACAACTGAACACTGACAACTGTTTAGAACACCGACGTACCCACCGCGGCCGGCTGGCGGCGCTTCTGCTCATAGATGTCGCCGCGATAGATCCACGTCTTCACGCCAATCACGCCGTAGGTGGTGTTTGCCTCCGTGAAGCCGTAATCGATGTCGGCGCGCAGCGTATGCAGCGGCAAGCGCCCCTGCAAATACCACTCCGAACGGGCGATTTCGTTGCCGTTCAACCGGCCCGAAACCCTCACCTTGATTCCCTTGCAGCCGAAGCGCAGAGCCGAGTCCACGCTCTTGCGCATCGCCCGGCGGAAGCTGACGCGCTTTTCCAGTTGCAGCGCGATGGCTTCGGAGACCAGTTGCGCGTCCAGCTCCGGCTTATTCACCTCGATGATGTCGATAAACACGTCGCGGCTGGTGCGCTTGCCCAGCTCCGTCTTGAGCTTCTCGATCTCCGCGCCCTTGCGGCCGATCACAATGCCCGGCCGGGCGGTGCGGATGAGAAAGCGCAGTTTGTTGCCCGGCCGCTCGATCTCCACCGAGCTGACCCCGGCGGCCTTCAGCTTCTCGCGCAACTCAGCCTTGAGCTTCACGTCCTCGACCAGGAGCTTGTCATAGTCGCGCTCGGAGAACCAGCGCGAACGCCACGGCTTGTTCACTCCCAGCCGGAATCCGTAAGGATGGACTTTCTGTCCCAT
>JBEKPI010000299.1:0-11253 GCA_049520855.1 Occallatibacter sp. | reverse complement strand
ATGTATGGCTGTGCCATACCCTGCATCTGCTGCACTTGTTGGAACGCCTGCAATTGGTCAGGAGAGAACCCTTGAACAAGCTGGCCAGTATAAGGCTGGTAGGGCGTCGATGCGACTTGTTGCGCCGTGTTGAGAACATTGGAATAGGCGGCCGAAGCTGCTGGATTTGGAGTCGTGTTCGTGGTTGTATTTGTGAACCCGGTCGTCTGGGCCGTTGGTGTGAGTCCCTTCGACCCCATTATACTGCCCCTACATTAGGATGATGAACGAAGAACGCCCCAGCGCTAGGAAACTGTCTCTGATACAATCTTACCTTTGCAGCCGTCCGCTCATTGGATAGAACACCGATTGTCAAATCAAGCCCGAGAGCATTAGACGTATGCTTTGAAAATGCCATAAGCTGTCTCGCATAGGTCGATTTTCTATGCGTAGGAGCCACGAACAGACTCAGCTCTTGGCAATGGTAGTCCTCACTATACCAAACTTGCGTAACTATAAGAAATATATACGCCTTTAACTCTATCCCCATATCACCAACAACGCCGATCATGCCTCCGCGCTTGCCATAATGAAGGTCAAGAAATTCGCTCACCTTGCGCGCGTTATACCCATGTTGACCATCCTCGTCACAGGCAAGGCGCGTGAGACGCATTATCTCAGGCCGATCATGCGGGGCCGCGACGCGGACATCGGCGCAATCATCAAATGACATGCTCAATCCTTCGCCGGGCCGGGGAGGCCGCTGAGTTTCTTTACCAGCTTCTTCCGGTGCATTTTCACGAACTCATCCAATACCTTATGGCCCTGATCAATGTCGCCGCCACCAAGCTCGCGAACGATATCCGGATGGATCACATATTCCCCTCCAGCGACGAGGACCGGAACCGCATGCCTGTCATGCGTTCGACCACCGCGCGCCCTAGCGATTTGAGAGCCATACGGGCCGGACTTTCCCGAGAACATATTTTGAATGATCTTCTGCCCAGCTAGAGTATTCCCCTCGCCAAGACCGGACACAATATCGGCTGGAAGAACGTAACTACCGCTCAGCACGTGAATCGGAAGCCGATCCGTGCGACCAGGAACCGTAGCATTTATTGGCCCGGTATGCGTCATCTGGCGAATGTCTTGCTTTTCGTAAAAGCCAGGGCCTCCGCCATCGGCAAGAGATTTACGCGCTGTGTTCAACGCCGCCGCCATCGCCTGATTTTTCGGATGGCCGCTCTTTTCCATCTCCTCGATATTATGGCCGATGTTCTTCTTACCGGGCAAAAGCGGCATCTCAAGACCTCATCAAGGAAGATAGTAGGGAACCTTGGCCGCCGTGCCATTCGGAAGCGTGATGTTAAGGAAACCAGCTGGCGCTGCTGGCAACGTCGCCGCTCCCGTCGTCGCGGTCGTCGCGGTGCTTTGCACTACCGGAAGCGCCTTACCCAACACTTGATTGAGGCCGTTAATAGCGATAACAGCTTGTTGGGCGGCGGTAGTTAGTGCGTCTGACATTTTTATCGTCTCCCATCGGGGGCGTATCTGTAACGGATCGACCCTAAGCGCCAAAAGGAACCGATATCGCTACTCGAAACCGTTATACTCATGTAGCGACCTCTAAATCTGGGCTCTAGATATTCGGTAGATTTTGTAACCGTAAATGGGCCATAAACGACAGGCGTATCTCCAGGGTAGTCAACGACCGAAAACGAAAATGAGAGAGTGGCGCTCGTGTTCGTTAAATAAGTTGACCACCGCATATCCGGCAGAACCCAATCGACGAACACGAGGTCATTACCGCTCGACAGAGACGCATAGCCAGTCGTGAAACTAGCGCTTATCGCAAGTCCAGCGGCGTCATTCGACGTTTCATGCTGGTAGAGGTAGCCTGAACTTGACGACCCTATTGGACCACCCAAGACAGATTGATCTATCCATGCACTTCGGTTCAGACTACCAAAATCCCACTCATTATAAAGCGCGTTATAGACGACATAGGTATCATTTTCACCGGAAGATGATGCTGAAGATGGAAAATACCACGCGATCTCATTGAACTGAGCATTTGACGATGCCCTGATATTGTTCACATAAGCCAAGTTCAAATTCTGAAATACCACGTCCCAGACTGAGCAGGGTATCGGCTGGGGAGCGCCACCGGCCGACGATACGAAGAACTGTTTCTGGCTCATCCAAAAGACCGACGCCCCGAGAACAACGGCAGCTTTTGGCGCGATTAACCCACAGCCTGCGGCTACTTTGTTAAACCCCCAAATGAACGGATAGCCAATGTATTGAGATACATACAGATCAACGTCGGTAAACCAGTAGCATTGGTTTGGACCTTGCAGACCTCTGACGATTTGACTCCCCGTGGGAATCCGATAGTTGCCGGCTTGATTGGTTGTAGCGGGCGTCCATTGCGTGAAATCCCCTGCGTCAGACCATTCAATCAGCAAAGGGTCTTGAATACCATTATCCGTCGATCCCCACGCCATTATTTGCTGTTCTGGCATCGCCACGAACATGCCGGCATTGGCAATCGGCGCTGTTGGAATGATGGCTCCGGTGCCAAATCCACTATCAATCGACCATGTGAATATCGGTCCGCCAACCGGGCAGGCCAGGAGAATTTCGCCCCAATTATCTAGGAACCAATCCGTCGCCGTGATAGGCGTGCCAGGAGTATAAGACGTTCCAAGTCCATAACCGTAGCCATAGAGACCATATCCGCCAAGCCCATAACCGCTTCCAGAGATGCTCGGTCCCGCCACCACCCAATAGGTTAATGCGAGATCTCCACCATTCATCGGGAATGTGACTGACGACGTGGCCAAATTCGAGGCATTGATAGTGAACGTAGAGGATGACGGAACTGACGTTACAACATATTGTCCGAATATCGTGACGCCACCACCGGAGGTGGAGATTGGAAACGCTGCATCCTGTCCAACGTAATAAGTATGATTTGCAAGAGTTACCGTTACTTGAGGGCTGCCCGCAACCGTAGAGAATGTCGCAACCGCGCCGCCATTTGTAACCGTTGCCGTTGCAGGGATAGCCGCCGCTACATTGTAGCTATTCGACCCGGTATTCTCGTTTATCTGGTATGCTCCGAATAACGTAACTCCTCCAACAGACACAGGAGTATTTATGACAACAGTATTATATGGCAATTGGCCGATATACGTATTATCTACTATATTAACGTAAATAGATCCTGAAACAGTGGATAGGTTTACGACAATGCTATCGGTTTCATTCTCAGGAGTTATTGTTGCAACATTACCAGACGATAGAACGAACAATCCATCCGTTGTTCCAACGGCCAAATGCTTGTCTTGGTTTAATCCCTGCCATCCGTGAAGTTCGCGAATAATTCCGGGAAATTGGGTGTTTGCGTAAAGCGTCCAACCACCTCGCTTCTCAGGAGTGCGGGCGCGCCACCGAATGAAGTTAGACGATACAATCCCCATCGAAACGTCGGAAGGCGTTCTCTCCGCGTCAACGGTCGGGATAATCGTCAGGGTATTGAATGGCATTCGTTATCTCTCAGGAGTAGGCGCGATATTGGAAAGCGGCGTCCACCCTGGGCCTGATCCCTTCTTTCTCAACTCTTCGGCAGCCGCCGAGACAATCAGCTTCTCGTATTGAGCTTCCCAGCTTTGCGCCATCTGCGGGTTATCCGATTGCTGGCCGAAGTTTCTCATATATCCGCTCGCGAATATCATGCTCGCGGCGATGAAAAGATCAGGAACGCATGACGTAAGAAGCGTTGTCGGGTTGCTCTGAGACAGCGGAACAGGCCTGATAGTTCCAACCACCTCCACCATATAGTTCGCGTTTGGCCATGGCCCCACGATGAACTGACCCGGGCCTATCGTGCCATTGGTGCCGCCGATCATGGCGAAGAGAGCCGGAACGCCGCTGTTCGTGTTGCTGTTCCACACCGTGTCAAGATAGTCCCGGCTAACCTCGACCAATCTGTTCCTGGTGCCAGCTTCGGGAGTGGCGGAGCCTACTGGTGTTATGACGTTGGCGCCGTTGACGACTATAAAATACCCATAGGTCGTCGGCAGAGTGAACATTCTGCTGCCCGATGTCAGAGAATTAGCATAATCTGTCACTACGGTCTTTAACAAATCAAGTTCGCGATAAATCCTCTGTTCGGAATAATCTATAGCGCCTGGAAGCATCGTCTGAAACTGAGACGTGGTCGATGACGCGGCCATCAAATTAGATAGCTGCGCGACATAGGTAGTATAATTTATCGCCATTAGCGCACCCGCCTAGCGCGTATAAATCCAAATGCTCCAAGAGTGCTTATAGTAAAAGTCGCTCGCGTTGAAAGATATACAGTCGTAGTTGTCGAAACATTTATTCTTATGGTTCCCGCAGGTAATGGGATGGTTGAATCAACACTAACCGCGCCCCAAAAGAAATACCCGCCACCATTGGAATTAGGCATCGTCGGGAATGTGGCACTTGTCGCGCTAACCCATTGAAACGAATGGTCAAAATTTGTAGTTCCTGGCGCGGTAAAGCATACCGAACCAGAAACATCCCAATCCCCCGCTGTAAGAGATATGCTAGTTACGTTCGCCGCTGTGTTAGTCGTCAGGCTTACCGCCGATCCAACCAACACATTGGCAGAAACATATTCACCAACCTGCCCAGATACGGCGTTGCCTCCCGCCGTCGTTCCGACGATCCCCTGTCCGAGCGTGAGCGATCCCGCCGAGGAAAACGCGGCGAGAAGCGTGGCCCCGTCGTCGCTGTAAAGATTTATCCCGGCTGATGGGCCAACACCAATGCGTCCAAATCCAGCCATATAATCAATGAGAATCCCAACTGTAACGGAACCGGTATAGGCTCCTGTCGAGCCGAACCCGGCACTTACGATGACGCTGGAGCCGGTCGCATCGCCGATGCTTGGCGTTGTAAGCGTCGGAGAGCCGGCGAGAACAATGGAGCCAGAACCCGTTACAGAGTTCCCTAAAGCCGTCACAGTCCCACTGGTCGGGAGCGTTAACGTCGTAGCGCCGGTCACCGCCAACGTGGTCGAAAACGCGCCAGATACCGCAAACGTCACACTATTCGGAATCGTCAGTGTGCCGGTTCCCGACGTTATTGTCAGGCCGTTCACGCTCGTCGCCGTGGCCACGCCAAGCGTTGGAGTGGTCATCGTTGGATTAGATAGCGTCGGGCTAGACGCCAGAACGATATTGCCTGTCCCAGTGACGGAATTTCCAAGCGCGGTCAGCGTTCCGCTAGTCGGAAGTGTTAGGCTGGTGTTTCCAGTCGCGGTCAGCGCGATCGAATACGCGCCAGATGTGCTCAGTGCGCCAGCAAGACTAACCGTTTTGCCGCCGATCGATCCAACCGTAGTCGCGATTGAACCAGACCCGGAGCCGGTGACATCGCCAGTTAGCGTTAGCGACGACGATGATTGAATTCCGCCCTGAATATAATAGTTCGTTCCATTAGAAGCGATTCTCGCTCCACTACCCGAAGATAGCGTCAGAGTCGCGCCACCGTTAATCGTTCCGCTTGCCGGCGTTATAACGAGCGCGTGCGATCCAGTGTTTTGAACGTCAACCCACCATCCAGAGGCGAGAGCCGTTCCCGGCAATGTCGCATTGATTTGGGCGGAGTTGTTTGTGAACTCGATCAGTGTCGCTTGATTGGCTGACGAAAACGCATAAGTGGTGACGCCAGATTGCAAGTTCACCGTCTCGATGGACGCAATCGTTCCAGACGCAGTTATCGTGCCGCCAGATAGCCCCGCTCCTGCCGTGATCTGCGTAACCGTGCCGACGCCCGTAGTTGACACCCAAGACGGATTAGCCCCAGCTCCGTGCGTCTGGAGAACCTGCCCAGACGTGCCCGGAGAAAGAGCCACCCACCCCACCGAGCCGCGATACAGGACATCTCCCCACGTCGCTCCAAGTCCGTCAAGAAACACTGATAGCGAATAGTCCCCCGGAGGAGCCGGAATATTCTGTGCATTGGCCTTGATCGTCAACGCCGGCATGTTGACCAGCATCGCATTGGTCACGGTATCCGCTGGCATCGCCGACGCGATCTGCGCCGAAGTCATGCGAACAGTCGAACCGGCCTGAACAGCCTCTAATTCCTCCGAGCCATTAACGGCGGTCGCGGGAGTAAGATTCGGGATTTGAGATAAAGCCACGCCTTATTCTCCACCATAGACATAAAACTTACCAATCATGTCAGCGGTCCCGTCTCAGGAGGATTTTTGTTCCCCGGCGGCAATCCTGGATCGTCGCTACCAGGAACATTTCCAGCTAGATCAATGCCGGGGGTTTGGTTAATACCTCCGGGGGCCTCGCCAGTCTGTTGCGTGACGCGCTTTGCCGGTGGGATGCTTTGGCTAAAGTCTGGGTCGTTGAAATCATAGCTAAAATCACCTGTGCCAGACGTAACTCGCGTATCTCCACCGGGGATCGGAATTCCCGTATCCGGATCGATCGTATTGCCTTGCGTCGTCCTCTCATCCGTCTCGTCAATGAAGAACGTCTCCGGACGAGCATTGATGATCGGAAGAGGATCGGGACCGATAACGCGGGGCTTGAGTTGCGGCTGAGGGACATCCAGGCAAATTTCGCAGACTAGAAGACGAAGATTAGCTAGGCCGTTCCCCCTCCAGTCCCACTGCCACTGTAAATCTACATGGTTTACCCACTGCCCGCAACGATCGCATACACCAAATGCTCTTGGGTTCTCGGGATCAACAAGAGCCCGACGACCGTGCGGACGCATTACCTAAAATATCCCCGCATAGATGGCATGATTGCTATCTGAACATTCTCGGTCCCCACGGCGAGCGCTCTGTTCCATGCCTTCATAGCCCTGGCCTCCAGCATCGCTGCACGATCCGGCGCATATATCAGCGCTAGCCTTGACGTAAGACCCCAGGCGAACGAGTCCAAATAGTACCAAGGAATCTCTGGTTGCGTAGCGTTCGTAAGCTCGCTGTCCATCGCCTGGCGCATGTAATAATAAGTCAACGTGTAGTAGTCGCTCTGATCCGGGACGGGCCATAGATAAAGATTTGGGCTTATCAGCCGATCATACCAAAAGCTAGTCGTCGGCGCTTGATCCGTCTTTTGAGCCAGTGACACATAATCACTTCGGCTTATCGGAAAAATTAGCCGGTCAATCGGAGGATTTTGACCTGTTGTTATAAACAGATCGAGCATAAATACAACATTTGATGGAATTGGATAGATATATTGTCCTTGAACTAACGGTATTGTAGTGCTTTGCACTTCCCACAAGTTGATCCCGTCTCCAACCCAGTCCACGAGCATCAAATTGGCTTCAAAACGCGCGTCGCTCATATGCTGCGTCGTCAATTCGGTTCGACGGACACCACAACGCGCGAAAGCGTTGATAACCAGTTCGCCTAGTGATGGAGCAAAAGCGAAAGTCCCGCTCGTCGCCATTACGACATCACATTCGTCGGTTGAAGAACCGTCATCACCACCGATCCCGATCCACTATTTAGCAAAACTCTCGCATAACGCGGCGGATAGGCGAAATTTGTCTGAATAGTCGCCGTTTGGCTTACAGCGTTCGTATCGTTGGTATTAACCCACGTCACATTCTGCGGAAGAACCGAGTTTGACGGATCATTTGGGTCGTCAAGCGACGATTGAACCGTGTAATTTACCGTTCCCGTCACCGTGCATTGAATGGCAATCTGCGACATCGCATAATCGTCCAATCGAATGTGTGGTCCGTTCGCTACGCCATTCGTCCCGACGATAACGGTCGATGCCGACGCTCCAGAGGCCAGAATTTGCGTGATGGTGAGGAAATTTTGCGCTGTGTAGACTGGAGAGCCGCTCGATCCGCCCGTTAGCACCTCGGAAGTGATCGTCCCACTCTTGCCAACGCCCGTTATCGTGAACGTAATGCCCGTATCCGTCCCACCAGAGGTCACGAGAACGCGCCTCGCCATATCCAAGGTGGCCGTCCCGTTTGTTCCGACGCTCACATTGCCAGCGGAGCCGCTGGATAGCTTGACACTTGTCACTTGGCAGAATGAGTTCTTTGTCGAAACACGGCTCGCGTTGGCCGCCGCTACAGTTTCAATGACGCTTGTGCGGTTATCAGGGCCGAGACCCGTCACCGTCCACGTTTTCGTGCTGTCGTTGCCGGCTGAGACTAGAACCACGGGCTGCGGTGGGAACAACAGCGCAACGCCATTGACCACTTTAGAGCCATTCAGCGTCACCGTGGTTGTGCTAGCGCCGTTTCCAGTCGTGGTCGCGATATTTGTCGCGCTATAACCGGTTGAATCCGTCCCATCGATGGCAAGCGCCGTGGCGCCAGGGACTACCTGAGACGCCGATATGATGGACGTGTTAGCCGCGGCTAGAGGGCCAACGGATGTGACAATGGCTCTCATTAGCGATTTCCCTCGGGATTATCCGCGTGGCTTGCGGTCAAGACGCGAAGGCGATTTTCCGCCATCGATCCCCCCACCATATTTCTTGTGCATGGCTTTGAGTGTTTTCGCGAGATTGGCGCGCTTTGCAAGCGTCGGATTCTCGGAATGCTCGGCCTTATCGAGCTTGCCCGAAGGGATCGTCTCCCCAGCTTTTACATGGAGAGACTTCCTGAGGGCGCCGGGGTGTTTTATCGCTCCGGCGATCCATTTTTCAGCCATCGCAAAGCCTCGCTCAATCGGCCTCGCTGCCAACCTTGCCGCCGGGTCGTTCGGAAATCTTCGACGCCTCGGACAAAGGACGGGTCTCGGCTCCAACCCGGCCGCCAGTGGCGCGGCGAGGCATCTTGTCCAGGCGCTTCTCGCCTTTCTCGCCATCGACAGCGCCGCCACGCTTCTTGCACACGCCGCCCTTCTTGCGCTTCGAGGCTTCCTTGACGACATCGGAATCCTTACCCGCGTAAACGACGGAAGGCGTTTTGTCTTCCTTTTCGAGGTCGCGGCCTTCTTCAACCGAACCACCACCGGCTTTCTTGCCGTGCATCTTGCCCTTCATGGTCATAATCCTTAGAAGTTGGCGTATTGAGCCACGCCGAACAAGCCGGCAGTAAATCCGATATTGTAGGGTCCTGGAGATTGACGAACCACGAGCTTGCTGGCTCCCGTGGACGCCGTGAACGCGCCGATCGTGCCGCGAACATCGCCAGTCGTCGCCGTCGCTGTCGTCCTGTCGGAAGGAAGATAGCTCGTCGCCGCCGTGATGCCCGTAATAGCCGTCACGGACGAAGCGTAATTGACCGTGATATCGGCATAGTTGTCCGATCTCAGCGGGAGACCGAATACGCTTAGCGTATCAACCGAATAAGCGTGCGTCGTATCCGCTGTTCCGCCCGAAAGAGTGACAGAGCGAATATATTTCCACGCCTTCTTTCCGGCAACCGTGCTACCCGCGCTAATCGTCAGCGCCTCGGTCATCGGAAAACCGTAGACATCATATCCGGCGATCGTCGCCGTCGCATAAGACGCGCCAGATGCGGCAGTGACTTGAAGCGTTCGCCCAATCATCGAATTGGGGTTCCAAAGGAAGACGGAAGGCGTTCCGTTGGCGCTCGGAACCGCGCATTGAAACGGCGTCGGAGCCGCTGCCGTGACCGTGCTCGACGTGAAGTTGAGCAGGCTATTGCTGGTCAAATAGGTTCCAGCGACACCCTGTCCACCCGTTCCAGCCGTAAGCTGTTGCAGAATAACCGTTCCCGCGACAGTTCCGCCTGTGACCGTTCCGCTTGCCGTCAACAATACCATGCCGGGGCTAAGCGGTAGCGTGGTATTGGTGCCGACCGTGAGCACGCCATTGGTCATGGTGCATGTGCCCATCGAACAATAGGCGTCGAGAGCAACCAGTCCTGCCCCCGCCACGCCAGTATCAAGCGCTCCAGTATCCGCGCGCGTGATGTTAGGAGTGATGTAGACGCCAGTTGTCGAAGAATTGGCGGATACCAGCGCGAGAGCCGCGCTAGTAGGATTGGCCGATGCCACAACCGCACTCGTCGCGGCGGTGTAGGGAACCGCCGATAGAGTTGTGACGTTATCAAATCCCAACCAGCCAAAGTCCGGCTCATACTGAGCCTCGCCCGGCTGATATGTGTAGAGCAGTCGTGGGTCCATGATACCGGCGCCGCCGTTGAATAGCGACGCTCCGAAATCAGGATTGTATTCTAGACCGCTCTGTGGAACCTGTCCCCAAATCATGAGAGGACCGGAAAAGGCAGTGATAGCCATTCTGTGTCCTCCTTACGAAGTCGGGAAGCTTCCGTACAGGCTTCTCCAATTGTAGTAGCCGAAGCTGTAGCGCTCGTATCCCTTGACCAGCAGATTGTCGGTCGTGAAATCGACCTGCATATCCATCTCGTAAGGGACGCGCTCCATATAAACGAGCCCTTTGATGTTGGTCAGAAGATACCAAGCAAAGTTCGAGGTCAAGAAGTCCATGACCATGTAGCCTTCTGGCAATCCGCCAGCCGTGGTATGAATCGCATTGACATCGTTGTCGGCCGTGCCAGGACGAAGTTCCGTCTTGGTCAATCGAATAGCGACCGGCTCCAGCGTCGGCGGAATGATCAGCTTGCGCCCACGGGCGAAAACTTTCAATCCGGCGATGTCGCGGTAATTCTGACGAATCGAGATCATGCCGTTGAGCAAGGTAGCCTCGTTGAGGTCAACCTGCGTTGTTGGCGTGTTGGCGATCGTCGAGCCGTCAATCGGATGCGCCGTGGAGCAGAGCGCCACGCCATCGCCCGAAACCGCGCTGTTATAGGTCGTCGCTGTGTTCAGGATATTCGCGCCGTAGATTTCCTTGGTCTGAGCGAAGCTCTCGATAAGACCAAGGTTCGTCGGCGTAAACTGTGTCTTGTATAGATTGTCGTCGATCGCCTTGCGGGTGATCGCATAGCCCAGACCGATCTCGAAGTGCTCTTGGTTCCAAACATAACGCTCCGCTGCGTTATTGTCGAAACTCACCGCGCCACCTTCGGTCTTGAGATTGGCAAGACCGAGATAGCGCATTTCAGCGGTTCGTTCCAACGCCATGTTGGATTTGGTCTTCTCGAAGACCTTATCCCATTGGCTCGGAATCTGGGGGTATTTTCCTTCTACGCCACGAAGACCCGGCAGGAGCAGATCTTTTATGGCGGCTAGGTTAACGGCCATGGTTCATGCTCCTCAGCTGATGCCGGTGATGGCGCTATTACCGCGCAGCCATTCATTGTTGAAGGCCACGATCAGATAATTGT
>JBEKPI010000298.1:0-6603 GCA_049520855.1 Occallatibacter sp. | reverse complement strand
CACCGCCACCACCACCACCACCACCGCCACCACCACCACCCTTCGAAGCCGGACAAACGGCCCATGCAGTAGCTGCCCCCGTTCCGACGCCTATGGCAAAACCTACCGTCGCGCCGCCGGCTTCTGTTACCAATCCTCCAGGCCCTGTTACCCATCCCGCGGCACCAACTTCGAGTCCGGTGCCCGTACCCGCCCCCGCTCCAAGGAACATCAATGCACCCATGCACTTCATTCCGCCAGGCGTATTCGCTATGTCACCAAGGTGGTTCAAAGCCTGCGATGCATCTTTCTGTAAGTTTTCTGTAACCTGTTGAATGCGTTTCGTTGCGTCACTGATCCCACTAACAAGGCTATGTGTATCGTCTGGGCAATCAGCTGTTTGCGACATGCTGCTGGAGCCGTCGCCACGAACAATAATTGTTATTGTTGCTGATCCCCCACACGGTAAGTGCCCATCAGGATCGATTCCAGTAAGTGGATTGTCGTGGACATAGCTGTAGAGGTTCAGCGACTGAGGGTTCTCGAAATCAGCGTAAGGAACCGGGTCGGAATCACCGCCGCTGTAATCCGGCGACATAAAACGGCCCATCGCGCTGCTGTAGTAGCGAGCTTCGAAGTAATCATTCCCTGATTCTGCATCACGTTCTTTGCCGGTGAAGTGATGTTCAGTAGGAGTTTCGGCGGATTCCGTACAGGCTAGGCCGTCTCCATAGGGCAAACTCGAACAGCTTTGCTCCAGGTTTCCGGCCGAGTCCGTCTGCACACGGCGCGATTCGAGCAGGTCGTTCAGATAGAAATGGAGCCCCTTTCCGGTTGTGTCGTAAGTGGCTGCAAGCTGTCCCGAGGCCCAAACGTTAGAGTGAACCCAGGCCATTAAGCCGTTGGCCCCCGGAGCCATCTCGGTCATCTGCTCGCCGGAGGGACCGAGGATGTAGTCGTGCTCCGAACTGGGGACAAAGCCATTAACGGCCGGGTCACAGTTCCAGGACGTGATTGTTCCCTTGGCCACGCGCGATCCATCTCCGTCATAGATGTAGCCAGTCAAGACCGTCATACCGGGTATGGGCGTATTGGCGACGGCACAGATGCGGCCCTCGCCGTCGTAAAGATAGTTGTTGACTCCGTCGGTAATCACGTTACCCGAAGCGTCGTAGAGAACGCCGCCGGGCGCCTGGCTGGTGTTCGAGAGCCGATTGTTGTTGTCAATGTTGTTGTAGTTTGCCCAGGCGCTGGTGAACGATGCTCCAGAGGCGGGCGCGCAAGAGGGCGAGCCCTCCTGGAAGGCCTGCGAGGAGCCTGCCTGGATGGTTCGGTTGCCAAACGCATCATAGGCCCAGCAATAGTTCGCGCTCATGGTTGCCGGCTGGTTGGCGGCCGCAGCTCCCGCCAACCTGTTCAGCGTGTCGTAGCTGAAACTCCATGCGCCCTCTATCGGAGCCCCATTGACCGAGGAATCAGAATAGGCAAGCAGGTTGCCAGCGCCGTCGTAACCGCTCGCGGGAACTGTGTACTGGTAGACGGTCACCCCGTTACTACTACCCTGGTCTGCCCCGCCCTCAAGGTTGCCGCTGATGGTAAAGGCCGGGAACGAAGGGGAATTGAAATCGACGTCATCCCAGCGGGTGTTCGCCAGCATGTAGGAGATGCTGTTCGACGCCGAGCCGGGTGTTATTGCCTGAAGATATAGGGAGTCTTCGACTGCGGATACGTTGACGTAGGAGCTGGATGCGGTTGACGCGAGTTGCTCGGCGATAGAACTCGGTGTCGATCCTTCGGAGTAGGTTGCAGTTGCCGCGACGACACCATTGACCGTGAGGGCAACGGTGCCGGTGTCCGACGGGTTTGCTGTTGCATCGGTGACAAGGAGCGTGACTCCCTGCGTGGCGACGTCGTAGTCGGTCGTATCGGTAGGTGTAAAGGTCACTGAGAGACCCTGCGCCCCGGTGGCCAGAACCTTTCCTACAGCGGGTGAATACGTAAAGATGCCCGCTACTGGAGAGGTTGCATTGAGTTGCGCCGCGCTCAAAGCCGCGCCTGCGACAATCGGGTCGGGCGTTGGCCAGGCGATTTCTGGCGTCGATTTATTCACTTGTAGCGTGACCGTAGCCGTAGCAGCGCTGAACTCTTCCGTGTCGGTGGGAGTAAATGTCACCGACAGAGTCTGGGTCCCAGCACCTAGAACAGTGCCGACTGCGGGCGAGTACGTGAAGGTGCCTGCTACGGGAGAGGTTGCATTGAGCTGTATGGAACTCAACGGCTCTCCATAGGCGATCTCGGATGGCGCGGGCCATGCGATGGCAGGCGAAGCCAGACCAGAGCCCACCTCGAAGACACGAATTTCCTGCGGGTCGGCGATGTAAAGGTTGCCTGCTGTGTCCAGCGCAACGCTCCATGGCGTCAACAGGTTTGCACCGACCGCACCTCCAGGGTCGCCGAGATCGCCACCTGTATCATTTCCTGCTGTGGTAGTAATGATCCCATTAGAGGCCGTCACCTTGCGAACAACCTGATTCCCGGTATCCGCGACGTAGATATTACCGGACGCGTCCACCGCCACGCCTTCAGGGTCATTCAACTCAGCGATTGTGGCGAGTCCTCCATCTCCGGCATAGCCAGTCGTGCCGTTCCCCGCCACAGTATAGATGTAACCAGCTACATAACTAATGCCATTCAGTGTGAAATTAGAACCTGCCACCATGCGGATTACGGAGTAATAATTATCCGCAATGTAAATGTTGCCCGAAGTGTCTATGGCCACACTTACGACTGAACCCAGTTCAGCGCTGGTTGCGGACCCGCTATCGCCGGAATAGCCGTACGTACCGTTCCCCGCAACCGTATAGATATAACGAGCAACATAACTAATACCGTTGCGTGTAAAATTCGAACCTGCCACCATTCGAATCCGTTGGCTATCCGTCATATAGATGTTTCCGGATGCGTCCACCGCCACACCGTCGATGTAACCTAATCCGGCGCTACCAGCAGGTCCACCGTCGCCCGAATAAATGCAATAACTTCCATTCAGACCATCTCCTGCGACGGTCGAGATTATGCCGGTGGTAGCCGTCACCGGAGCGAACGCCTCGCGGATGCGGCAGTCATACGTATCCGCGATGTAAATATTACCGGACGTGTCTACAGCAATGCCGCCGGGGTAATCCAAATGAGCGCTCACTGCGAGCCCACCATCGCCGAAATAGCCCTGCGTGCCGTTCCCTACCACAGTAGAGATATCGCCCGTGGAGGCCGTCACCTTGCGAACAACGTTGTTGTCACTATCGGCGACGTAGATATTGCCGGATGCATCCACTGCCACGCCTTCAGGACTAGCCAGCTCGGCGTTAATAGCAAGACCTCCATCGCCTGAATAGCCTGTCGTGCCGTTCCCCGCCACGGTTTCGATGATGCCGGACCCGGGCTTCGTTAAGACGTTCAATGTTACGGAGGCAGTTGCAATTTTGTAGTCAGTGGCGTCACTTGGAGTAAAAGTCACTGACAGCGTATTCGCTCCGGCAGCCAGTGTCGTTCCCAAAGCAGGATTATAGGCGAACGATCCAGTCGCATTTGCCGTAGCATTGAGTTGTGTAGCGCTTAATTGGACGCCTTGGAGAATGCTTACCGGCATCGCCCAGGTAATTGTGGGCGTGGCTTGGTTCACCGCGAGAGTTACGATTGCCGTGGCAGTGTTGTAGTCGATGGAGTCGGTTGGCGTGAAGATCGCCATGAGTGTCTGCGATCCGGCTGTCAAAACCGTGCCCGGAGCAGATGAGTAAAAATAAGTTCCCGGCACGCTTGCCGTGGCATTCAGTTGCGTCGCGCTCAACGGAGTTCCGTAAGTGATCGCCGCCGGAGTAGCCCAAGTGACTGTTGGGGTTACCGGCCACACAAGTGGCGCAATCACATACAAGTCTGACGGGTTGGAAATAGTTAGCGTTCCGAAGAGGACGGCTCCCTTCAGATGGAAATAGATGACCGATCCAACGGCATGTGCGCACAACAGTCCAGATGGAAGGGAACCATTCGAGAACTTTGCTCCAAATGCGGAAGCGATGGACGTAGGCGTGGAGAACTGCCCGTAGGCGACCGTCTCTTGATAGGTGTGGCTTGGGTTGGCGGTGTCGTTGAACGAAATCGTTATGGATCCCGTGTCCCACACGCCCGAGACCTGGGTTTCGCTTCCCGATATACTGATGGACGCATCCGCTGCCAAGGCGCGGACATTTATGCCCACAATGAAAGCCAACAGCAGCGTCAATAGCAGAATCGGATTGCGAGACGAACGCGACATGCAAATTCTCCCTCAAGGCTGCGGTGCAGCTACTGCAAGGTGACCAACTCTTCTATCACTGAGTTTGCTCGGAACCGGTAATTGTCACTGTGGCCGATCCACTGGTTGCGCTCGCCCCAATGCTGCCCGTATCGATCTCGCAATTGATGCGCAAGCGAATATCGTACGCGCGGTTCAAGGTGAGCCCGCTTCCCAATTGTGCATTTGCTAGGGAGCCAAACGCCGTATACTGGCCGGTGATCGAGTTCAAACACGGGGTCGACCCGGTGTAGGGCTGAAACAATGTCCCCGGAAGTGCTCCGTTGTTCGTATAGCTGCTCGCGACCTGCTTCAACCGCCCAGCGCCATCGTAGGTGTTTGTCAGGGCAATTGGGGTTGAACCCGGTCCGCTTCCCGTGCTTGAACTGTGGAGATTACCCGCCAGATTGTAGCTGTACGTGAGTGGGTATGAGGTCCCAGCCGCTATGCTCGCCGGCGTGTACTGCGTCTGGCTTGTGATCCGGCCCATCGAATCGTAGCCGCCGATCAATCGCTTGGTCAGAAAAGCCACGGAGGTTGAACACCCTCCAACAGTAGGGCTTTGCGTCCACTGACTCGACAGACGACCGATCCCATTGGTTATGTAAGAGGAATCATATTGATTGCATGTGTTTGAAGTTGCTCCGTCCGAGTATGATTTGCTCAACAGCCGATCCAATACATCGAACGAATAGCTGATGGTCATGCCGCGAGCATCAGTCTTGTAGAGAAGATTGCCGTCGGCGTCGTAACCCATTGTGCAGTTGCTGCCATTGGCCGCAGCGCCACCTGTAGTCCCGTAGCAAAGCCAACCTGTCTCGGGGTTATATGCTTGGATCAGTTGCGAAAGGCTGTCGTAGGTAAAGGACCGTGTTCTCGCTCCAGAGGATCCGCTCGCCCCTCCCCATTGCGTCACAGACAATAAATTATTGAGTCTATCGTAACCATAGTCCGTTTCCATCGAGGGCGAAGTATTGGCCCCGCTTGGCTCTAAGACTTTAATTAAGCGACCAAGACCATCGCTGGTCTGCGCCCATTGGTTCCTGTTTCCATCCGTAAAGGTGACAGTGGAGCCGTTGTAAGCCCATAGTTGAGGAGTTCCATCAGGAGCTGTCTCCTTGGTCTTCCGCCCTAGCGCATCGTAATAAAAGTAGCGCTTTCCATAGGTGGTATCGTTCGTGCTCCGGTACGGATTTGTGACGTAATAGACAAGTCCATCCCCATCGTAAGCAGTGTCAGTTTCAACCGCCCCCGAAGGGTCGCTGCTCACGATGGCGTTGACCGTCCGCCCGTAGCCGTCCTTCACCGTTTTTGAGATCAAGGAAGGGTCTGGAGTGGCTGCTTTCATTGTTGTTATGGTAAACGGCAGGGCGTAGCTTCCGTAGTTGGTTGTAGTGCTTCCGCCATCGGGGTAAGTCACTGAAACGACAGAATTCATCGGGTCATACGATGTAATTGTTCCCTGTCGGTTGTTGGCAATGTCGTTCGGGTCGCGTTCCTGGCGCAAGAGTCCGGTGCAGGCATCATAGGCTTTTGTCGACTGATGTCCAAGTGGATCGGTCGTCGAAGTAAGGAATGCATTTGTATTTGTCAAAGGGCAGGCAGAGGCACCGCTGTACCACGAGTCCGAATAGCTGTACTTCGTCGGTGGGTCGAGCCTAGGGTCGGTCTCAGAAATGCGATTCCCAGTGTCGTCATTGATGTATGTCGTGGTCAACCAGGCTCCATCGATGTCCCTCCACTCCAACTCAGAGGTCAGATTCCCACGCTGTCCTGATACCGCCAAATGCTGCGGCACGCCAGAGGTTGTAGTTGCCGCTGTCCCATCGTAGTAATACTGCGTCTGTTTTAGGATATTGTTGCTTCCGTCTTTAACTACTACACTCGAAGGCTTGGTCGACACAAGTCCGTTCATCGTGTAGTAGGTGGTCAATGTCTTCCGTGCAGGGGCGAGCACTCCGAAGTCGTACTCGTCGACTTCGATTGGAACGTACAGCGGCCAACCGTATGTGGTTGTGGTGCGCGACGATGGTCCTCCGTTGTAGGACGTGTAGACGTCCTTCGTGCTGATAAGTCGACGCGTTTGACCCGTAGAAGGAAGATTCTGGGCATTTTCGCTCGTACAAGGAGGCGAAAAACCGTTGTAACAGACTTGTTGATAAAGAAGCGGCGTCCCGGTCGCGGGACCATTGTAGACTGCTTTCGATGTAAGCAAATACGCTGAAAAGCCCCCTGGATCCCCATATGGAAAAAACGTGTAGACGGTCACATTCCCCTTCGGATCCCGCACAGTC
>JBEKPI010000297.1:0-7690 GCA_049520855.1 Occallatibacter sp. | reverse complement strand
GTCGTGTGGGTTGCTGGGTTCAAGCCTCGCGGAGACGACTCGCGTCCAGACCGCGGGCTGGTCCCGATTGCGAGGATGCTCTTCGGTGAGGCGGATGTTAATGTTCTTTCGGTCATCTACGGCCCTGCGAAGGATCCAGAATCGGTCATAAACGACCCCACCAAGGCCGCGGAAAGGAACGGACTTTGGGAGTCGATCATTCGATTCTCAACGGCCTTTCTCCTCGATTCGACTACATCGGCGAATTTGAAGACGATTTCCGCCGTCGTCCCCCGACGCGAAACGGCGGAGGCTGCCCCCAAGCCAAAATTGCCGGGTGGCAGCACGAATCCAATCCGCTTCGGCGAAAACGATGTCGATTCCGCATTACATACGATTTTTGCGAAGATGCTTGGAACTGCTTGCTTCGAATGTATCTGCAACCCGCCGGGAGGAGATTGGAGCGGCTTCTCTCTGCAAATCGGGGATTCAATTCACCGGTGGACCTCCCTGCCGCGCGTCACGGCAGAAAAGGAAAAACGTCCCGACCATGTGATTCAATTCATGAAGCCAAAGCCATTCCTTCTTTCTATTGAATCGAAAGATGGTGCTGGAAGCGTTGAACCAAACATCGGTCCTCGCCTGAAACAATATGTGAAGTCGCTCCTGCTATTCGCGCCAACGATCTGCCGTGGGCTACAGAAGCGATCCCTGTGGAATCCCTTCCAGGCCGATCACAAGCCTGCGGCGTTGGATGTTGTCACTGTCGCAGCCTTTCGACTTTCCTCGCTCAAAGAACTGGATAGTGTATTGAGCAAAGGGAAGTGCGACGCGGTCTTCGGATTCGCGTTTGATCCAGAAAAGGGAACGACAACGCTACACTTCAAGGCAGACAGGCATTTCTCTGAAATCGAGTGCGCTCTGCACACTGCAGCAACTCAGTCCGTTGGGCGGCTCATAGTTCAAATACACTGACTCGGTGACCATATCGATATCCTGCTTCATCATGCGCGTAAATGGCGAATTGCCCGTGTAGATGTCCACTTTTGTTTTGTATATCTCGCGCGGAAGACCTACATCGTAACGCCGTTCGCCGGCCTGTCCATCATAGGTCAGCATCCATTTGGCGCCGATTCGGTTGAGGCGATCCAGCTCAGAGTAGAAGCGGTCGAATAGAAACGATCCCTGCAAGTACCGGCCTCGCGTCGACTCATAGGGGGGGTCCAAGAACACAAAATCGCGTTCGGTCACATTCAGGAGCGCGCTGGCATAGTCCGCATTCGTGAATTCGACGCCCTGTATCGCTTGCGACCACATGGTAATCACCTGCCCAAGAGTTTCCGGCGCGACGCCGGGGCGAGTGTGATGCAGGGAGTTGTTGAAATTGCCATCCTTGTTGAAACGTATTAGCCCGTTTACGCACGTTCTGGACAAGAACAGGAAGTCGATTGGGTCTCGGGTAAGATTGAAATGATCTCTGATTTCGTAATACACGCGATGGCCGTCCCGCTGGCGCGCATGCCAGCGCATCGAGTACCCTTCGATTGCCGATTGCGGCTCATCCCGAATCACTGCCCAAAGTTGGATCAATTCGGGCATGATGTCGCTTGCGTAACCCTGCCGCACTTTTCGAAATGGAAGCATCGCTCCGCCGCCGACAAAGGGTTCGTAGTATCTTTCGTACTCGGGAAAGAGGGAAGCCAATTGTGCCGCAACGCTTCGCTTGCTTCCCGACCACTTGATTACCGGAGGAAGAGCCTTAGACATTTGCGGTCTCCACAAAAAGAGAGGAGGATTGCTCGGCTAATACTTTGGTTTCAGCCTCTACTCTCTTGCAACTGATGTCGTAGTACTCCTGCTGCAGTTCAAAACCCGTCGGATGCATTCCGTAGCGCAATGCTGAAACCATCTCGCTTCCGCTGCCCATAAACGGCACGAGGCAAGCGCCGCCCTGGACGCCAGAGATTGCCAGGAGCCGGTCCAGGAGCCGCAGCGGCTTTTGCGTCGGATGGGTTCCATACATCAGCTCCTCCCTGCTCTTATTATTGGGAATGTCCCAGACGGTCCTCATCTGCTTACCGGCAGTCTTCATGCCGTCTTCAGGGAAGGCCCCTGCTTTCACTTCTCCATAGTTGAATCGATACTGCCTCTTTGGGCCGCCTGTATGAACCCAAAGAATCGATTCGTGGCTTGCCGTCAGCCGGCGCGCGGCGAGGTTAGGAAATGCGTTGCGTTTATACCAGATGACCTCGTTGATGATTTCTAATCCCATTGCCTGGCAGGCCACGTTTACGAAACCGATATTGTGGTATGTCCCGTGGATCCAGATAGAGCCGGTCGGCTTCACAAGTCTCTTCAGTTCAGACAGCCATGCCGCGGTACTCTGAAAACCGTCAATTCCGCTGAAGAGATCCCACGTGTGGTCGGCCAGCTTCCATTGCCCGCCCATTCCTGCCAGGCCATGGCCCCTGTCTAGTTTCCACTCCGCTGACGACGAGGCTCCGTAGGGAGGGTCAGCGATTGCAAGATCGAAACTCGAATCGGGCAGGGATCTCATTCCTGCGATGCAGTCGCCCCGGAAAAGTCGAGCACCCCCAATCTCCAACGCCGCCAGTTCTTGATCGGGTTTATCTACGTTCATCATCGCTAGAGCACCTCATCATCAATTGATGATACATCATTTCACTTCTTTTTCACTTCGTTTTCCATTTCCTCTCGATGCGATTCCACGAGAGATGTGATCAGGCTGCTGACCGATGCACGACCGCCGCACATCTCGGCGCGGTGAAACGCGACTTTCCGCAAGAGCTCCCATGTGGCCCGCGGAATGTGGATCGCGGTTGTCAATGAGTCCGATTGTACGGTCGAGCGTCGGGAAGGCGGCAATGCGACTGGCATGTCTTATTGAATCATCATTTGAGAGATTTGTGGAAATGGGATTTTCCCAATCTCGGAATTCGGCCTGCGGATCGCTGGGCGCAGAGGCAGGTGCCCACATCTGGCGCTGTCATCCTGAGCGCCCCTGAGCGCGGCGAAGGGGAGTCGAAAGCCTGCACTGAGCGAAGTCGAAGTGGACCTGCCTCTTGCTGTCATCGCGCAAGAGGTGCGAAACCACGAACCTCACCAGCGGTTTTCTGATCTCTGACCCCTGACCCCTGATCCCTGTCGAGAAACCACGAACCCCAACAGGCCCCGCCGCAGTCCCTATTCCCTAGTCCCTACTCCCCTAGTCCGACCGCGGTCAAAAGATGTTTGCAGATAATTATGGTTACTTGGCGGACAATGGAAGTAGTCAGTGGCGCGGGGCTTTTCTAGTCCCTAGTCCCTTAGTCCCGAGTCCCTGATCTCTGATCTCTGATCCCTGTTCCCTGACCACTGTCCACTGATCACTGTCCACTGGGGGTACCCCATGCGCAACACGACCAAAACCCGACCCGCCGAAGCGGCTGCAAGAGCCACAAATCCGTCGCAACTTCAGTGGAATGTGCTGAATACCAGCAAATACCCCACCCCCGGCCCCGTTTTTTTTCTCGTTTTTGCCTGTGAATCTGTGGAGACATAACTAACCAATTCAGAATCAAATACTTACAAGGTGCCCCTTCACAAAATCACGCAAACCGTGAATCCGCGGAACTGTGGAACACCCTCTAAATAATTCAAAATAAACCACATCCACCACACAGTTTCACAGCCCCGTGAAACCGTGAATCCGTAAAACCGTGCTCGTCCCATCCCTCGCCCGAACCAATCCCAATGCGGTAAGCTACACCCATGCCAACCCTGCGCCAAGGTTCCATCCATCTCTTTCGTGTCGCCGGCATCGATCTGTTTCTGCATTGGTCCTGGTTTCTCGTCGCCGCCTACGAAATCCAGCTCCGCCAAGGTCTTTATTCCTCAGTCGCCTGGAATGTGCTGGAGTATCTGTCCCTGTTCCTGATTGTGCTGCTGCATGAGTTTGGCCACGCGCTGGCTTGCCGCCAGGTGGGCGGAACGGCGAACCGCATCCTGCTCTGGCCCTTCGGCGGCGTTGCGTACGTGAACCCGCCGCAACGCCCCGGCGCAACCCTCTGGAGCATCGCCGCCGGCCCGCTGGTCAACGTGGCGCTGTTACCGCTTTTGTTTGCAGCGCTTTGGATGAGCCGATCACAGGGCTGGGCCGTCACAATGCCCGATGCCTATCGTCTTCTCCGCTCGGTCCTGCGCATCGACATAGGCTTGCTCCTGTTCAACATCCTGCCCATCTATCCGCTGGACGGCGGGCAGATTCTTCGATCGCTGCTGTGGTTTCCGCTAGGCCGCGCCCGCAGCCTGATGGTGGCGACAGTTGTCGGCCTGGTGGGCATTACCGCGTTCTTCGGCATCGCCTTGTGGTGGGGCTCCGTGTGGCTGGGAGCTATCGGCGTCTTCATGCTGATGAATTGCTGGGGCGGCATGAAGCACGCGCAGGAGCTCCTGAAGATCGCCAAGCTGCCGCGCCGCCCAGGGTTTGCCTGCCCGAGTTGCCGAACCGCGCCGCCGGTGGGCGTCTTCTGGCAGTGCGGACAATGCCGCCAGCCCTTCGACACCTTCCTCACGCGAGGCGTCTGTCCCAACTGCTCGGCCCAGTATGCCACCACGGCATGTCTCGATTGCGGCCAGCGCCATCCGATGAACGACTGGGTGGTTGGCTCCTATGCGGGAGTTGGCACAATCAACGGCGGTCTAGGGAGACAATAGCGTCCGATATGCCGGCCCATTGCGCGTCGGCGCAGCGCCGTCTTCAATGCGCGAGAATCGTCTCGTTGCCCAGGATGCGATAAAGAGTGGATCGGCTGATGCCGAGCTGCCGCGCGGCGCGCAGTTTGTTTCCTTTGTTCAGATCGAGGACATACTGCACGTGCTGTTGAATGACAGAATCCAGGTTCAGGTCGTCGCTGCGCGCTTCGGGGCGCAGCTCCCCCGGCGCTTCCAGGCCCGTGGGCAGCGCCAGATCGTCGGGGCGGATGACACCGTTGACGGCTTCGAGGAGCGCGGTTTCCAGCACGGCGGCCAGCTCGCGCACATTGCCCGGCCAGTTGTGCTGCAAGAGGCGCGCCAGCGTGCCGGGGCCGAGAATCACCGGGCGCTGCTGATAGACAGTGCAGATGCGGTCCAGCAGGGCTTGGGCCAGCACCGTGATGTCTTCTCTGCGCTGGCGCAGCGGAGGAATGGCGAAGCGGACTGCGGTGAGCCGGAAGGCCAGATCGGGCAGCAAAAGCCCCTGGGCGGCCATCTGGCGCAGCGAACTCTGCGAGGAGGCCAGCATCACGAAGCGCCCCGGCGGACGGTCCTGGAGCGATTTGAGCACGCCCAGCAGCAGCCCCTGCCCCGGAGGCGCAAGCAGGTCCACGCGATCGAGATAGGTAAAGCCTCCCAGGGTGGCGGGATCGGCATCGGTGACCAGCCATTCCCGCGCGTCGCGGCGTTGAAAGCCGGCGCCTTTCAGCGGCGAACGGCTGAAGAGATAGTGGGCCAGCGTGTGCTTGCCGACGCCGTGTTCCCCCTCGATGGCCGCTACCTGCACATGGGGCGCAGCCATTTCGGACTGCATAAGCAGCTTGCGCCACGCCGCGCTGACCCCCACGGGCTGCGCTTCGGGGGGCGCCTCCACTTCCACTAAAGTCAGGCGGGAGGCGGCGGGCTGGGGCTGGTACTGAGCGGAGCTGTACATGGCTCTCAACGTGCCTCGCCTCCAGGGCCCAAACGACGATTCCAAGGCCGACACAGTTTTCATCGGCGCAGCCCCCAAAAACATGAACCGGAAAGAGAAGGTCTCTTTCCGGCTCGGAAGCATACAGAATTTGTGTTTGGCTGCGTGCCCCTGGCGTGGTTAGCGGTAGCGCTTCGAGGGCTCGTCGGAGGCTATCTCACCGTCGCGGATATGCACCACGCGGTGGGCGTACTCTGCAATATCCGGCTCGTGCGTGACCAGGACGATGGTGTTGCCGCCGGCGTGCAGCGTATCGAAGAGCGCCATGATCTCCAGGCCGGTTTTGGAGTCGAGGTTGCCAGTGGGCTCGTCGGCCAGGATGATCGAGGGGCGGTTGACCAGCGCCCGGGCCACGGCCACACGCTGGCGCTGGCCGCCGGAGAGTTCGTTGGGCTTGTGATACATGCGCGATTCGAGGCCCACATTGGTCAGCGACTCTTTGGCCCGCTCGATGCGCGCCAGGGCCGGCGTGCCGTTATAAATCAGCGGCAGCTCGACATTGTGCAGCGCCGTGGCCCGCGCCAGCAGATTGAAGGTCTGGAAGACGAAGCCGATCTCCTTGTTGCGGATGCGCGCCAACTGATCGTCGTCCAGTTCGCTGACCAACTGGCCGTTGAGCCAGTAGCGGCCCTTGGAGGGCGTATCCAGGCAGCCAATCAGGTTCATCAGCGTGGACTTGCCTGAGCCCGAGGGGCCCATGATGGCCACATACTCGTTGTGCTTGATGCGCAGCGAGACGCCGCGCAGCGCCTGCACCTGCTGCTCCGAGCCCATGTCGTAGGTGCGCCACAGATCCTCGACGACGATCATGTCGCCGCTGGGTGGAGCCGCCGACTGTACAGCTATTTCCGTACTTGTGTCCATTTGAGCCATCCGAATCTTATACTTTGCCTGTTGCAAGTTCTTTCAGTTGTCTGCGCTGTTCGCGCCATTGCGCAAGACCGGGCGATCGGGCGAATCTTACGAGCTTCCGCCCGCTGGCACTACCGGTTTGGCGGTGTCCCGCTTGACCAGCGCGTTGTTCTTGAGGGCGCGCAGGGTCTTGTAGGGGCCGATCACAATCTCCTGGCCCTCGATGAGACCGCTCAGAGCTTCGATGTCGGTGGCCCCGGTGATGCCGGTGGTGACCGGCAAGAACCTGGCCCGCAGCTTGCCCTTCACATTGTCCACCACATAGACGCCCTGCACAGGCGCGCTCTTTTGAGAGCCGCCTGAGGAACTCGATGCAGCCTGCACGCCGCTCGCGCCTTTGGTTTTGTCGTCCTCGGGGTTGTACATTGTCAGCGCCTGGATGGGCAGCGCAAGCACGCTGGGCTTGTGCGCAGTGGTGATCTTGGCGGTGGTGCTGAGTCCGGGGCGGAGCTCGCTGGTGGGATTGTCGAGCGTGATCACGACCTTGAAGTCCTTGGCTTCTTCGGTGCCGCTGGTCGACTGCGAGGTGGCCACGCCGGTGGAGCGCAAGAGGGCCTGATCGCCGGCCAGGGTCACGTGGCCCTTGAAGACCTTGCCGGGCAGTGCGTCCACGGTTACGTCGGCCGGCTGGCCAATCCGGACGTTGACGATGTCGGTCTCGTCCACCTTGACTTCGGCGGTAATCACGCTCATGTCCGCCAGGGTCATGAAGGTGGAACCTTCGGTGTTCTGAATGCCTTCGACCACGGTTTCGCCCTCGCGGACCGGCTCGTTGGTCACGATTCCGTCAAAGGGCGCAACCGCCATGGTGAGGTCCAGCGCATTCTGGCCGGCACGCAGATTCGCCACCTGCATCTGCAAGTGTCCGCGCAGGGAATCGGTCTGCGCCCTGGCCTGATTCAGGCCGGCTACGGCCTGGTCCACTGCGGCCACATCGGTGTCATAGGCCGCCTTCTTGGCGTCGAAATCCTGCTTGGCCAGGAGTTGGCCCTTGAACAGTTCCTGGGCGCGGTCGTAGTCCAGCTTGGCGTGGTCCAGATCGGACTGGGAATGGTCGATGACGGCCTGCTG
>JBEKPI010000296.1:0-7957 GCA_049520855.1 Occallatibacter sp. | reverse complement strand
AACTCATCCCCACCGCAGCACCCTCGCAACACCAAGGGACCCTTCGCGAGAGGCTTTCATTTGGCTGTGACGGAGTACGGTAGGTCTCGCGTCGGTGCCTCTGATCCGCGTTGCATCCCTCTCCCGTAAGGAGAGGGCGATAGTAGCCCAGGGTGAAGCGTAGCGCAACCCTGGGGTGGCGTCCCACCGACCCCTTCCCGCCCCGTAGGGCCGGGACGAAACTCATCCCCACCACAGCACCCTCGCAACACCACAGGAACCCTCGCCAGAAGGGTCACATCTTTCTGGCGCGAAACAAAATCGATGGGTGGTTCTGCGTCGCTGTTCCAGGTCCAAGTTGCACTCATCTCCCGTAGGGAGAAGGCGATAGTAGCCCAAGGGAAGCGGAGCGCACCCCTGGGGTAGCGTCCCACCGACCCCTTCCCGCCCCGTAGGGCCGACCGAATCTCAGCCCCACCGCAGCACCCTCTCAACACCATGGAACCCTTCGCCAGAAGGATCCCATTTCACAGGTGTGCAGCTTTCGACCGGCCAGTGATTCGCCCGGAACCCCTAGTCTTGCCAGAACGAAGCTCAATTCGCGCTTCGGCGATTTGGCGTAAACCCAGAAGCATCCCGGACGATTCTGGCATTTTCGAGGTCGATCCCGTTAAGACCTCAGCAAGTGGTCCGCAGAATGCCCTTGCCTTTCCCCTCGAACCGCCTTAACATCTTCGCAGACTCAAAAATCAGCGAGGGTTAACATGCAAATCACCAAGGTGGTAATCGACCAGTTCTGCTCGGTCGAGCACGCAGAGGTTTTCCCGTCGATGTTCAATGTCTTGGTTGGCCAAAACAATCACGGCAAGACGAACGTATTCGAGGCGTTGAACTGGTTTTATACGAACAAGGGGGATGTTAATCAACTTCGATTCGGCCGGAAAGGCAATGCCGAGGTTTCAGTCGAAGTGGAGTTCGCCGGTGTACAGGCCGCGCTGGCATCAATGAAGAACGATAAGAATCGGGTCTCAATCGAGAAGGTAATAGGAACGGAAGATTGGATTCGGTCTAAGCGCTCAAGCGTCGATCCTAAGATCAGAAAGATCTTCGACCCCAAGAACAACGTCTGGCTCGACAAGAATCCGACGGGTTTCGATTCAGCCTTCAACGACCTATTACCCATGCTCGAGTACGTCGACACAAGCACTCACCTTAATGACGTCGCGAAGTTTAGCAAGACTTCGCCGATCGGAACGATGTTGGCCGGAGTGTTGATGGCCCTCCTTGAGACCAGCCAGCCCTACAAGGATTTCCGGCAAAAGTTTGATGAACTTTTCACTGCCCCAGGATCGGACGTTCGCATCGAGCTAGACAAGATCGGAAGCCAAGTAACCCTCTATATTGCGAAGCAGTTTCCGGACTGCACATTAGTGACATTCCAGATCACGGAGCCAGCGTTTGAGGAGCTGCTGAAGGGTTGCACAACTGAGATTGACGATGGCATTGTGACGAATGCCGCCGAAAAGGGCGACGGAATGCAACGAGCCCTTATGCTAGCTATTCTCCAAACGTACGCAGATTTCCGCCGAAAGGGCGAGGCCAGCGGAAAGTGCTTCCTCTTTCTGATTGATGAGGCGGAACTTCACCCACTCTTCCGTTCTCGTCGCAGACGATTTTGCAGGACAAACAATCTTCTGTGTAGAGAAGTGCAATATGAAGACTGCTGTGACCTCCGTTTCCCCAGTGGAAAAGCCGGCAATTATCTACGATCTCTTGGGGGGAAGCCCCGGCGATCTTCTTCTTCCGCGAAACTTCTTAATCGTAGAGGGACGGAGCGACCAGATATTCATCAAAAAAATCATCGACCGCTTCTATAGCGATAAGCCACCTGTGCAGATTGTTTTTTCCGAGGGGGATTTTGAGAAACAACAGGAATCAATGAACGCCATCAATGCGGTATTCGCTCCCTTGGCGCAAAACCCGATCTACCGCGACAAACTCATCATCCTATGCGACTCTCCGCATCCGTCAAAGCAGGCTGATTTCGACTCCTTTATGAAAGCCTACAATGCGCTTATCGACAATAATCAGCTTCACGTCCTACCCGTTCAAAGTTTGGAGGAGTACTACCCCGGCCAATACAAGAAGACCAGTGCCGAAGTTAAGGATTTAGGAAAGCAATTGGGCCTAAAACGCGAACTAGCTCGACACGCGGGGAAAAACATCACACAGGTCGAATTTGAAACTGAGATGCCCGCACTGTTGGCCGCGCTGGTTGAGTGCTGGTCGAATGCGTACTCATAGACTTGATTCGGGCGGGTGGCACAGGCCCCCATAAAATAATTTCGGAAGTATGTATTTTACGCAAGGGCAGCTAATGAGCCTCGTCTGAGGAAGTTTGTTCATAAAGACTAAGGCATGTTGGAAGGGTATTCAGATCGCTAGCATTGGGCTTGTCTACATATACCCAAGGCCATGTTCGGCAATACTGGCCTGTGGCTGTATCAAGAGCAAGGCCTGGTGAGGGCGGATTAGTTACGTTCTCGAAGCGATGTGTGGGTGGGTAATGCTTGACCTGCTCAACGGGTTTCGTTGGAGGCTTATCGCACCCGATTGGATCATCTAGAACGAGAGCCAAGGCAAGAAGACAGGCGGCAACTTTCATGCCGTCATTTTACTTCTCTTTCGGCCAACCCTCAACCGGTTTTTTCTTAGAGAGCGACTTCTTTACAGCCTCCTGCCATTGGGCAGGTGGCCACGGTCCCGGCGAGATTTCCAGAGCACGCTGAGGGTGCCCCGGTGCCTGTCCTGAGCCTGTCGAAGGTTCCCTCGCAATTGCGGACCGAGGATGGACGCGGAATGGTCGAATATATTGTACCAATACGTACGTTTCATCCACGTTGGCCGCAGCGCCGCTAAGTTTTGCAGATAAATACGATCCGGCAGCGTAGAATGACCGTATGTCGAACCTCCGCCAGACCGGCCGCCACCGCCGCGGGCCTTTCCTGACCCCTGACCTCTGATCACTATTTACTAATAAATAAATACCCCCACCCCCCCTTATTTATTTTCAAAACCTTGCAGATTATATCAACCATCATGGAATCAATAGGTTCCGCAATTAACGCGGCCGATATATCCCATATCGTAAGATTTGACCTCTAAAAATCACCGGAAAAATCCGGCTTTTTGCCTCAAAACCCGGCTCTTTTGCCCGCCTCAAGCTGAAAAACCGCCCCCGAAGAGTCCCATTTCCTTCGCGTTTCTCAGCACTCCCTTCAGCCAAGGAAACAGGCCCGCGCTCGGCGAGTTGATGCGAGCCATGGTTTCACCGTAGTCTTGGGCGAGGAGTTGGCAGTTTGACCGATTCACGAACTACTGCGACACAATCGGCTGGTTCGGGTGCGGATTCGCCGTCACTGCTGCTGCGCGGGCTGCGGAAGGCCTTTGGCGACGTCATTGCGGTGGATGGGCTGGACCTCGAAGTGGCGCGCGGCGAGTGCTTCGGCCTCTTGGGGCCGAATGGCGCGGGCAAGACAACGACCATTGAAATCTGCGAGGGCTTGACGGCGCCGGATGCCGGGACCGTGGAGCTGTTGGGGCTGGACTGGGCGACGGCAGCCGCCGCATTGCGGCAGCGAATCGGCATTCAATTGCAGGAGACGCAGTTTCCCGACAAGCTGACGGTCGAGGAGACGCTGCGCCTCTTTCGCAGCTTTTACCGGCGCGGACTCTCGGTGGACGAGTCGATAAAGACGGCGCAACTCGAGGAGAAGCGCGGCGCGCGCGTGGGTACGCTGAGCGGCGGGCAGAAACAGCGGCTGGCGATGGCCTGCGCGCTGGTGGGCGACCCGGAGCTGCTCTTCTTGGATGAGCCGACGACGGGGCTCGATCCGCAGGCGCGGCGTCACCTGTGGGATTTGGTGGAGCGGCTGAAGCAGGCGGGGCGCACCATCATTTTGACGACGCATTATATGGAGGAGGCGGAGCGGCTGTGCGACCGCGTGGCCATCATGGACCATGGGCGGACGATCGCGCTGGGAACGACGCCGCAGTTGGTCGCTTCGATCGGCGCGGAGCATGTGGTCGAGTTCGCCGTCGCCGGGCACGAGGCGGGCGGCGCGCAAGTCAACGCCGCGCTGCTGACGGCGATTCCGGGCGTTCAATCGCATCGCGTGGACGCGGGGCTGCATCAGCTTTCGGTGTGCGAGTTGCACACCGCGGTGCCGCTGATCTTTGCCGCGCTCGACGGCCAGGGGCTGCATCTGAGCGAGTTTCGGACTCACTCCGCAACGCTCGAAGATGTGTTTGTGAGCCTGACGGGAAGGACGCTGCGCGATGAGTAGATTTGATACCAGTTCACTCTTTCAGCTCACGTCGATGCGCTTCCGGCTCTTTCTGCGCGAACCGGAGGCGATCTTTTGGACCTTCATCTTCCCGATTCTGCTTGCGATGGGACTGGGCATCGCCTTTCGCAACCGGCCGGCGGATGTCTTGCAGGTGGGCGCGACGACCGCGCAACTGACGCAGGCTCTGGACGCGGACAAAGGGCTGACGGCGGCAACGATGGACGAAGCCGAAGGCACACGCGAGCTGGCGACGGGAAAGATTCTGCTGCTTGCGATTCAGAGGGCGGACGGGGTTGCGTACAAATTCGACGACACCAACCCCGATGCGCGCCTGGCGCGGTTGCTGGCGGACCGGGCGATCCAGACGGCGGCGGGGCGGCAGGAGCCGGTGCGCGCGGAAAACCAGTTGGTGCATGAGGCCGGCGCGCGCTATATCGACTTCGTGGTGCCGGGCCTCTTGGGGATGAACCTGATGGGCGCGGCGATGTGGAGTCTGTGCTTTTCCATCGTCGAGGCGCGGCAGAAGAAGCTGCTCAAGCGGATGGTAGCTTCGCCGATGCCGCGCTGGCAGTATCTCTCCTCGTTTCTGCTCTCGCGGCTGATTCTGCTGGTCATCGAGGTTGCGGCGTTTCTGGGGTTTGCGCGGCTGGTCTTCGGCGTGCCGTTTCGCGGGCCGCTGTGGCAGTTGGGGTTGCTGTGTGTGCTCACTTCGCTGGCGTTCTCCGCGCTGGGCCTTTTGGTCAGCTCGCGCGCCAAAACCATGGAGGCCGCATCGGGGCTGATGAACCTGGTCATGCTGCCCATGTGGATTCTCTCCGGCGTCTTCTTTTCCGCTTCGCGCTTTCCCGTGGCTATTCAGCCGCTGGTGCGGGCATTGCCGCTGACTGCGGCCATCGACGCGTTGCGCGGCAACATGCTGCAAGGGATGAACCTGGGGCAGTTGGCTATGCCAGTGGCGATTTTGGCGGTGTGGCTGGTGGCGCCGTTTGCGGTTTCACTGCGAATCTTTCGGTGGAGGTAGGGGCAGACATGCGGATTTGCGTGTAACTTTGCGGACCAAGAGAGCGGCCTTCTCTCAGTGGGGCCAGCGCTCTTATCCCATCTCGACTTGCACCTGATTCTCGGCTAGCAGCTTTTCGGCTGGAATGAAGTTCGCCGGCAATGGCTCGATCTGGCGAACCTCGGAGCGGGTGTTATAGGCGGCGGGCAGATAGGCCCGGAAATACTCGCAGGCCAGATCGCCATGGCCGAGCAAGGTCTCGGCGATCACCGCCCAGCTCGCCGCGCAGATCGCGGGCCGGTTCCTCAAGCAATCAGTCGAAGAGGGCTACGATTCGCGGCGGGAAATCTGCACCATGACCGTGGACGAAGTTCTCTCGCAGCTCGATGCGGTGGTAGCCGAAGCCAAGGCGCTGGGCGAGATGCCGACGCTGCCGGTGCTGACTTAGGGGCGCGGAGCGAGGCGCGGGGCTGCGGGCTGAAGATTTCATGGCGGCACAGCTTCACCGTTTCTGTGGACTGTGAAACTGTGAGATGGAAGATGTTTATTTTCAACTATTTATTGGCTACTCCACTGATTCGCGGATTCACGGTTTGTGTGATTCCGTGAAGGAGTGTCTCGTAAGTATTTGATTTTGGGTTGGTTAACGATGGCTCCACAGTTTCACAGGCAAAATTGAGGAAAAAAGCGGCTGCGGTGCGGCCAGTGGCCTGCGGCATAGCCAGTCTGCGGCACGGTTGGCGCGGCGGGCGGCGGAGATGGAGACGTTAATTTTACCCATGGCTTCTCCTTGGAGTTGTCAGGGAACAGGGACCAGGAAATAGTGGTCAGTTGAGTTCCGTTCCGATGACTACTTATATTGTCCGTCATCGGGCGGTAATGATATGCAAAAGGGGATGGCGGTTTGGATTCTTTGTTTTGTGCGGGTTGAGGTTCGTGGTTTCCCGTGTCCCAAAATCGGGGCACGGGCACCCGGCACCCGGCGCCTGCTTCACCGCGCGATTGGTCAACTGTAACCGCAGTAGAAAGCGCATGAGCAGAATTTCTTTACGAATTTCCATTGACAAGCCCGGCAAAATTTACTAATGTGATAAACATTCCGTGGAGCGCACGCCCGGGCCTCAATAATCCCCCATTTAGAGGGTCGCGTGCATAAACCGATTATCTGCTGCTCGAAGCAGTTTCTCGCTGCTTAGGCTCGATTCATCTTAATGCTCGATACTTCCTCGTCGACCTTTCGACTCTGGAAGAAGGTGACTCCGCCACGCATCGTTTGAGAGTCCTTGGATAACCCCGCCTTTGGTGTGCCTGGATGTTACGGCGCCAGCGCAGTGCATTTCTGCGGCTGTGAGATGTGTGCGCTTCAACCGGGTCCGAAAGCCGGACCAGAACCAACCTGCAACTAACGACAAGGAGGAACCATGATAAAGACAGCAAAGTTCGCGTCAGGTTTCGCTTCGGCGACGATCCTTTTAGCGGGAATGGCATTTGCGCAACAAGACCCTGGAGTTCAGGGGGGAGTTCGTACGGGAACATTCGCTGGCATTACGGTCCATCCCGGCACAACACTTATCGATCCCAACAACGACCCCAACGGCTTTACCGCTTTTTTTGCGGACGGCCTGACCCGCTTCCAGGAAATTGAGGCTGTTGCCACCAACAATAACCCCAACGTTGCTAACGTCGGACTCGGTCCGAGGTTCAACTTCAACCAGTGCGCAGGATGCCATGCGCAACCGGCCGTCGGCGGCACGGGCGGGGCTGTAAATCCGCAGTTTACCGGCTTCGGTAGCTGCGCCAATGAGGGCGACCTGTCCGTGACAAATGTCAGCACCGTCACGAGCGGCGAGTCCTTGCCTACGCCGCCACAGAAGGGAACCATCATTTGCAACAACACCAACACGGTTCCATCCTTCATCACCGCCCACGGCCCCACGCGGGAAGCCCGTTTCCCGTTCTTGATGAACGCCAATGGCACGGTTAACACGACAATTCCCTCGACTGAAGCCCCGGAAGACCTGTTCACCGTTGTGGGACGCCCCGATGCCGGGCCGTGCACCCACCTGGCGCAGCCCAATTTCGCTGCCGCCGAGAAGGCCGGCAACATCATCTTCCGGATTCCCACGCCCGTCTTTGGCGACGGCCTTTTCGAGAACCTGGACGACTCCACGCTGCTCGAGAATCGGCTAGTCAATCTGGACAATAGGCTTGGCATTTCTGGCTCTTTCAACCGCAACGGCAATGACGGCACCATCAGCAAGTTTGGCTGGAAGGCACAGAACAAATCGGTGCACATCTTTGCCGGCGAGGCTTACAACGTGGAGATGGGCATCACCAACCTACTGCAGACAAATGAAAAACCAGATCCGGAAGAAGAGCTGCTAGGCACTGGGCTGCCGGCAAGCTGCTTGAACCTCTCGGGAAACGGGTATCCGGAAGATGCGTCGAACCCGAATTCTACGCCGAATGCGGCGGTTCTTGACGACGTTTCGGCGTTTGCCAACTTCACGCGCTTCCTGGCGCCTCCTCCCACTGGAAAGGTGATCCTCAATGGGTCGGTCGTGCCCGCGGCCACCATTGCGGCCGGAGAGGCGGTGTTCACGTCGATCGGCTGCGCCACATGCCACAA
>JBEKPI010000295.1:0-8099 GCA_049520855.1 Occallatibacter sp. | reverse complement strand
GGATGGAATCTCATGCAGAGTGGCATCTCTGCGGGGGCGGGTTTACTTGGCGTTCTCATCGGAGGATTGGTAACGGCACATAGTCAAAGAGCAGATAGGCGTAACGCCCGTATAAGGGAACAACTTGAAGGCTTCTACTCCCCACTGATTGGCATTCGGGACGAAATCCGAGCAAAGAGCGTGGTGCGGATGAATGTTCATTCTGCCACAGGCAGCGCTTGGATAAAGAAAGTTGAACTTAATGATCGGAATCCGTCTGGTGATGGAAAAGACAAGTTCGACAAAGTTTATGAATATAGTAACGAACAGATGGAGAAGGACTTGGTTCCCCTATACCAGAAAATGCTCGAACTCTATCTGAAGAACAAATGGCTTGCTGAGCCATCGACTTTGAAGTTTAATTACGAGTTCGTAGAATTTGTCGAATTGTGGAAGAGGTACTTCGCAGATAGCCTGCCACGAGAGGTATTAGGCGAGATGGAGCATTCCGAGAAGAAGTTATACCCATTATACAAAGACCTTCAGGATACCTTTGATCGCCTTACCAATGAACTCCGAAATTGATGACTGATGGGCGGTCGGAGCGGTTCTGACCATCCAACTACGAATAGGTACCCTAGGTCTGGAGGATCAGGGCCAAGAGAAACTCAGCTCTAAGGTATCCACCAAACTAAATCCTTCGACGTGTACTCTGCTCCCATTTCCTTTGCATACGGCAAACCCTGAAGGCTGAGCTGCAATGATGTCGGAACCATTGTTCCGTTTGGGTTCTGAATAAATACTTTAAAGGGAAACTGTCCCTCTTCGCCGTAATCCATAATGTCCGAGCGTCCGTCGATTAAAGGTTGATCTTTCGATTCGCAATAGAACTGGTGCAGCATTCTAATGATGAATACTCCATCGACGCTCTTGAAAGGTACGGCGACATCATTTTCGTCCTTGTAAAAGGAAGCCGACGTGAAGAGTCCAGAAGATTGCGAAATCAAAGACGTGATCGGCTCGTAAATGAAATCGTCCCACACAATGACGAGCACCCCGAAGAAGTGCGTATCCCCTTGTTTGAAATGTTCGAACTTCGAATTCGCACTGATCAAGAAATCCTTCACCGGATTGTCCCTTGGTAGGGTGACAATCGTGTCTCCGCTCGTTAAATGCTCCATCATTTCTAATGGCATTCGCCCAGGTATTTGGGTCCCATTTTCATTGCGGCTCTTGATGTGCTTTTGCAGTGATGGTGCCTTCACTTCGATGCCGTATGTGGCTTGTTGGTGCTCAATCGTAATCTCCGGGTTCTTTTCGCTTCCTGCTGCTGTAGGCTCCATTAGGAATTTCGCACCCCCCGGCCAGTCAAAGCGAGCCAACTGCGTCACAACATGTAATTCTGCAATCATCTGCATAAGCTGCTCATAATGCGGAACGTATTTTTCCTTGCCGCAAACGGATGAGAAACGATCTATGAAGATTCTTGCATAGCCGGGCATGACAGAGTCACAAATGACGAGCGCGTCAATGATCGCCATTGCGAAAGGATGCTCGCCACGAGGGTCCAGAAGAAACGCGAAATGATAACTGAACCAATGCCACTTGGATTGATCCCATAGGGACGTTTTTGTGATTAGGCAGCAAACATCTCGACGGCTGATTCCCTGGCTTTTGTTTGGCATATGTTTAAGAATAGCGGATGAATGCTTACTTTTGATCGTCGTGTGTCCCAGGTCCGGATTTTCGGACCAGGGATACCACGAACCCCAACCAGTGTTTTTCTGACCACTGACCACTGTCCTCACGCTGCGGCAACAACTTTCTTCGGCCTGCCGCCCATGCGGCCGTTCGCCCTTGACGCCCGCGCCTTCGCGGCGCTCTTGGCTTTGCCGCCCAGCTCTCCCAGGCGCGCGGCCATCCATCGTTTCGATCCGAAGAACCCTTCCAGCAGCGCCGGAATGTACAAGTCGGCGTCCAGCGCGGGGAAGTGGAGGCCGAATCCCGGCGGGTCAATCTCAATCTCCCGCAACTGCTCCCAAGTGGCCGTTTCCAGCCCTTGAGCATCGCGCGGCGAGAAGGAAATCTCCAGCCCCGTACTCAGGCGCACCACAACGCGCCCAATACGGCGATCGTAGCGGGCGCTGACGGCGTGGGGAATTGCAGCCAGCATCTCTTGCCCTCTGCGGTTGGCTTCCGTGAATTCCTTATGCTCGTCCATGAATCTCCTCCCATGCCCGGCAAAGTTCGGCGATGTGATCCAGCAGCTTCGCTTGCATGTCGCGTAACTGGCGATCTGGAAAACCGAAATTCACCCGCAAACTCAGCGGGCCAGCCGGACAATTCAAGTTGAAAATAGCGCCGTTACCCTGCCCGATGACGTGAATATGCGCCGGCCAGTGATCGTTGGGGTAGATTACGACGCGCAAACTCCCCAATCTCAGCACGGTTGGCATGAGAGCAGAATACCATAAACCTGAGCGGTTAGGATAGAGTCGGGCGCCCCAGACCCTGATTTTCGCACCTGGAAACCACGAACCCCAACCAGCATTTTTCTGATCTCTGATCTCTGACCCCTGAAATATGCTTTTGCTTCGATTCCGCGCTACAATCTCTCCATGAGCCGTTCCGCCGCCAATATCCTCGAAGACGCCCGCCAATTGCCTCCCGGCGATTTGGATTGGCTTGTCCAGAACCTTCTGCAAGAGGGGGATGGAGAGGCGAATGAAAAGATCTATGCCGCATGGCGCAAGGATGTAGGCGAACCGGAACCCGGCTATGACGAATGGTTTCGCGCTGGCGTGGAAGAGGCGCTCGCGGATAAATCGCCCGACATTCCTCATGAAGAAGCGATGAAGCACTTTTATCGCGCGATCGGCAGGGCGCGAAAGTTGAAAGCCACCGTGTGAGGCTGATCTGGAGCAGGGCTGCCATGCGCGACCTGGACGAGGTGGCGGCCTACATTGCAAATGATAGTGAGCAGGCGGCTTACGCCGTCGCTGAGCGCATTGATAAAGAAGCTAAATTGCTCTCCCGCTTTCCCCGCAGTGGACGCATTGGGCGCGTTGCAGGAACCCGCGAACGGGTTGTTGGTAAGACACCCTACATCCTCGCCTACCGGGTCGCTTCCGGGCGCGTTCGCATACTCCGGGTCTATCACGGCGCTCGAAAATGGCCCGCCCGTTTCTGACATGCCGGGCGCCCCAGGTCCGGCTTTTCGGACCTGCGATGCCACGAACCCCAACCCGCTCTTTTCTGATCACTGACCACTGGCCAAGGGCCTCTTACTTCGCTCCCGCAGCCCCCGCCGCCGGCGCATCCGCCTTCTTGATCGACACCAGCTCCACTTCGAAGATCAGCGTCGCGTTCGGCCCGATGCTTGCCGGTCCATTCGCGCCGTAGGCCAGATTGGACGGCACAAAGAGCTGCCACTTCGATCCCACCGGCATCAGTTGCAGCGCCTCGGTCCAGCCCGCAATCACGCCCTTGACCGGGAAGGTCAGCGGCCCGCCGTGCTTTTCCGACGCGTCGAACTCCGTTCCATTGATCAGCGTGCCCTTGTAGTTGCACACCACCGTGTCACCCAGCGTCGGCTTATCGCCCGTGCCCGCCGTCAAAATCTTGTACTGCAGGCCGCTGGGCAGCGTCACCACGCCATCCTTGGCTTTGTTCGCGGCCAGGAACGCTTCGCCTTCCTTCTGCGCCGCTGCGCCCTTCTCCGCCTGCTGCGCTGCCTGCTTCTTGCGCATCTCCTGCCCCGCCGCGGTCAGCACGGCATCCATCTCCTGGTCGGTCAGCGCGGTCTTGCCGCCGTTGAACGCCTCAGCGAATGCCTTCATAAACAGGGCGGGATCCAACTCCACCCCCTGCCTGTGGTAGCTCTCCGCAACTTTCATTCCCAGCGCGTAGCTGAACTTGTCCTTGTCCGTCTTGAGTTCGGGAGCGTCCTGCGCCGCCGCAACAAACGAGGGCAGTAGCACAATTGCCGCTGCCAATATCCATTTCAGGTGGGTCATGTCTCTATCCCTGTTCATTTAGATTTTGCTTTCCATTTTGATTTTACAGAAGACGCGCCGTTTCCGCTCGACCCGAAGCAACCGGGAAATCCAATCCCAAAATTCATTGCAGATAATTACCATCCGTTAGGGCACAATAAATGCAGTCAGCAGAACGGGACTCAACTGACCACTAGTCCCTAGTCCCTTAGTCCCTGGCCTCAGTTCTCTGATCCCTGGAGCAGCCATGAGCAACATAAACCCTGCCATCCCCGCCGGCGCGGTCGCGAGAGCCACATTCGCGCCACAACCTCAGTGGAATGTGTGGAATACCAGACAAATCACCCAGCAAAGCGCGAAAATTTTTCTCAATTTCTCGTGTGAAACTGTGGAGCCCTATCCAACTAACCTAGAATCAATAACGTACAAGAGGCCACTTCACAGAAGCACAGAAACTGTGAATCGGTGAAACCGTGGAGCATCCCTTAAATAATTCAAAATAAACTACATCCACCTCACAGTTTCACAGTCTACTCAAACTGTACAACTGTAAAACTCTGCCCGTCCCACTGCGATACCCTAAACTCATGCGGGCAGTCTCTTCCTGGCTTCTTCCTCATCTGATCGCGGCAGCGCTCGCCGCCGCAGCGCCCCTGTCAGCCCAGCAAGCTCCAGAGCAATTCCGCTGGGTCGACTTCCACTCCGCCAAAGAGGCCGACACCGTCACCTGGGTCACCCGCTCGCTGACGCCGGAGAAATGGTCCGCAATCCGCGAAATCGGCGTCGAGTACGACGCGGCTCTCGTCGTCACCACGCTTCGGCCCGACCCGCAATCGCCGCCCTCGACAGACACCTTCACCGTCTGGACCCTCTCGCTCACCAGCCACGCCCTCGCGCCGCTCATCCAGGGCGTCAACCTGCGCCTGCTCGACTGGATGCTCTTTGCCGACGGCGAACCGCGCGAACTGGGCGCGCTCTACGACAACTGCCGCGAGTGCGCAGCGACCACATTCTTCACCGCCTTCCACTACGACATCGCGCAGCACATGTGGACTGCCCGCTGGATGCGCGGCGCACAGGCCGTGCCCATCTGGAGCGCCAACGTCGCTCCCGGCGTTGACCTCACCCAGGTCTACGCGCTCCTCAACGAGCCAAACGGACGCCAGCTCCTCGGCACATGGAGCCACATCGACCACGGTAAAGACAAGCCCGAAGACAGCGTCTTTCGCTACGACCTGGACTCCTTCAGCGGCCTGGAACGCACGCAGTTGCTCAGCGGCAAGGATGCTGACTCCATGAAGCAGCGCCTCTGCGCCGCGCAGTCCGTTGCGCCGGAGCTGGCCCGCGGGCAAGACTCGCCGCTCTGCCAGCAGACGCTCAAGCCCCGCCCCGAGCGCAAGCCCGTCACCACCCCCCCGGCCAACAACCGCGGACAGTCCGTCCCGCCCAGAGCAAAACCACGATAGGTGTACCCAGGGCTGTGAACCTGAAGTGTTGATTTCCTTAAGAAATCAACACCCTTGACGCGGCCGATTTGGGCAGGGAAATCGTGGTTTTGCTCTAAGACGCGCCACTGACGCAATCCGTCGTATACTGACCTCATGTCGATCGTGCGCAATCTCGCCGGCATCGCCAAAGGCATGAGCATCACCATGGGCGAGATTTTCCAGCCTACCCTGGTGGAAAACTATCCCGACGGCCCCGGCCCCCTCCGCGGCGCGGTCCTCGAACAGCGCTATCGCGGCGCGCACGTCCTCCAGCGCGACGAAAACGGCCTGGAGAAGTGCGTGGCCTGCTTCCTCTGCGCCGCCGCCTGCCCCTCCAATTGCATCTTCATCGAGGCCGCCGAAAACACCGAAGAGCAGCGCATCTCCTCCTCCGAGCGCTACGCCAAGGTTTACAACATCGACTACAACCGCTGCATCTTCTGCGGCTACTGCGTCGAGGCCTGCCCCACCGACGCCATCACCCACGGCCACGGCTTCGAACTCGCCACCCTCAACGCCACCAATCTCGTCATGCGCAAAGAAGACATGCTGGTCCCGGTCGCGGCTCTGACGGCAAAATAGTCTCTCCGCCTGCAGTTGAAGTAGCGTTGGAAGACGGCTAACGCGAACGCAGAAAAGCATATATAATTTAACGGTATAACCATACCTTTAATAGTCGTTCATTGTTCTAATAGGCATTTATATTCCGTTTAATAACGTATGACTATAAAAGGTTGAATTGCGCCGATAATGTGGTATTCTAGTAATAGATCGGCATTCTATAACCTGTATGAGTGACACCACTTCAAAAACGCCCTCGGAACTACAAACCCTCCTCGGCGAGCGCCTCCGCCGCCTCCGCCTGACTCGCGCCCTCGATCAGCGCACCACGGCCGAAAAAGCCGGCATCTCCGAAAAAGCCCTCCGCAACCTCGAAGGCGGCCACGGCTCAACCGTCGAAACCCTGCTGCGCACGCTCAAGGCCCTCGACAGCCTGGACGGCATCGAGATGCTCTCCCCCGAGCCTACGGTCAACCCGCTTGCCTTGTTGCGTTCCGCCAGGCTGCCGCAGCGGGTTCGCCGCCGTCGCGGGCCGCCTGAGGCAAAGCCATGAAGTCCACGCAGCTCCTCGAGGTTGTGGTCTGGGACCAGCGCGTCGGCGCATTGGCCGTCGATCCCCGCCTGGGCTGCTACGCGTTTGCCTACGATCCGGCCTGGAAGCGCACCGCCGTCGAACTGGCTCCGCTGACCATGCCGCTCGCTGACAGGCGCGTGGCCTTTGCCTTTCCCAGCTTGCCCGAAGCCACCTTCAACCGCTTGCCCGCTTTGGTGGCCGATGCCCTGCCCGACGACTTCGGCAACGCCCTCATCGACGCCTGGATGGCCGAGCGCGGCATCGCCAGAAGCGAGATCACCGCCCTCGACCGGCTGGCCTACATGGGCAAGCGCGGATTGGGCGCGCTGGAGTTCCGCCCCGCGCGCGGAGCGCACTCCGAGAGCGTCGTGCCGTTGGAGATGCAGTCTCTGGTCGAAGAGGCGCGCCGCCTGGTTTCGGGCACCTTGCGCAGCGACCGCGAAGCCCAGGCCGCGCTGGCCAACATCATCCGCGTCGGCACTTCGGCCGGCGGCGCGCGCGCCAAAGCCGTCATCGCCTGGAATCCCTCCACCGGCGAACTCCGCAGCGGGCAGTTCGACGCCGCGCCCGGCTTCCAGCATTGGATCCTGAAGTTCGACGGCGTAGGCCCCGATCGAGAGCTGAGCGCCGAACTCGGCACCGGAGCCAACTATGGCCGCATCGAATACGCCTACCATTGCATGGCCCTGGCCGCCGGCATCGTCATGGAGCCTTGCCGCCTGCTCGAAGAGAGCGGACGCGCCCACTTCATGACCCGCCGTTTCGATCGCGACATTGTCGCTGGCCAAACCGTCAAGCACCATCTGCAAACGCTCTGCGCCCTCGACCATCTCGATTTCAAACAACGGGCCACGCACAGCTACAGCCAGCTCTTTCTGGCGATCGCCCGCCTCAGTCTGCCCGATGCAGCGCTCGATCAGGCCTTTCGCCGCATGGCCTTCAACGTCATGGCGCGCAACTGCGACGACCACACCAAGAACTTCACCTTCCGCCTCAAGCGAGGCGGCGCGTGGGAACTCGCGCCCGCCTACGACCTGACCCACGCCTATAACCCCAAGGGCGAATGGACCTACCAGCACCTGATGTGCGTCAACGGCCATTTCACCGCCATCACGCGCGAAGATTTGCTCACCGAGGCCGACCGCTTCGGCGTTCCGCGTGCGCGGAAACTGCTCGCCGACGTCCGATCCGCCCTCGACAACTGGCAGCAGTTCGCCGCCGAGGCGGGCTTGACCGCTACAGCAGCCGATCGCGTCGCCCAGGATTTCTGTTTGTTGTAGGCAGGGCGGGTGCCCCTGGTCTCATGCAGAATTTTATCCAGTTGAGGGTGCCCCCGGTCCCTCGGCGGGTGCCCCTGGTCTCATGCAGCATATTATCAAGCTGAGGGTGCCCCCGGTCCCTCGCCTTCGGGGACCGGGGAGGAGAAGCCTAATTGCCGATAGCGCATCCACTCGGGCAGTTGCCAACCTCTTTCGCGGGCTGTCCATTCGGATTCGATCTCCA
>JBEKPI010000294.1:0-8369 GCA_049520855.1 Occallatibacter sp. | reverse complement strand
GATAATATTCGCTGTTTCGAGTCGCTGAAGATTTCCTTTCTGCGTGGTACATCGGCTCGGTACAAATGGGTTACTCTTCTCGGGCCCAATGGGTGTGGGAAAAGCACGTTGTTGCAATCCCTCGCGCTGCTACTCGCCGGTCCAGAGGGAGCACAGAATCTTCCATTTCGGCCCATCGGTTGGCTGCGAGACGAATCGAAACTCGCGAAAATCGGAATTAGATTACATCAATCTGAACATGACCCAGGCCAGTTTGGCTCTGAATCCACTAGGCTTACTCAATCTTTTGCCTATAGCTATTCCATTGTCGGAAGTAATCCGCTTTCCGTTAGTAGCAAACTTTATACGGAACCTGCAATCGTCGCAAATCCCCAGAGCAAACTCACTTGGTTGCGTAAAACAGCGTTCACATCAACGGGCAAGGGCTGGTTTGGCGTTGGTTATGGAGCCTTTCGGAGACTGACGAGGAAGAATCAAATCATTGTTCCGTCTCTTGAACCCCAGGCTCGTTTTACCAATTTTTTCACTCAATTTTCTGAGGATGAACCCCTCTCAGCTTTCGAGCGGTGGATGGTGTATCTCGACTATCGCATCGCCAAGATAAAAGACGAGGATGCGAAGCGGCAAAGGGAGATCGGCATCACTGCGATCAACTCGCTCTTGCCCGACGGGACTCGATTCGACAGTGTGACCGCAGAAGGCAGGATTCTATTCGATGTCGGTGGATCAAAGGTTCCGACCATTGGCCTCAGTGATGGATTCAGAAGCGTACTCGCACTGTCTGGAGATTTGGTTTGGAGACTTATTCAATCCTTCCCTGATACTACGGATCCGCTACGTGAGGAGGGTGTTGTACTTATCGACGAACTGGATATTCATCTCCATCCCATCTGGCAACGGGATATTGCGCAACTATTGCAGGAGCAATTCCCAAATCTTCAGTTCATCGTTTCCACGCACAGTCCCTTTATCGCTTCCGGAGCCGGAGAAGATGCGATGACGCTCAAATTCTCGATGAAGGGTGGCCAGGCAATCGTAGACCAGATCTTGAATATTTCGGCATTGAGTGTTGATGATGCACTTCGCAGTATAGCCTTTGAGCAAATATCACCCTATTCCCCCAAGACGCAGGAAAAGATTGATCGCTACGATAGCCTCTTGCCCAAAATGGATCATTTGAGCAAGGAAGAAAAGAAAGAATTGAAGCAATTGCAACTGTTTGTTCAGGAGGCGCGACCATTTGGTGGTCCTCCGGTTCCGGGGTCGCTTGAGGCAAAAATCGACGACTATTTGGGGAAGAATCTGCAATGATCAAAGTGCAGCGAAGAGCAGAACCATTAGTAATTGTAAGCAAGAAGGCGACTTGGACCAATGCTCTTCTCAATGCAACAACCAAGGATCAACGGAAAAGGGCAGAGTCCAAGTACGGGCATCCGTCCATCAAAAATGCGTTGGTCGAAATGTTTCACGGTAAGTGTGCATATTGCGAGAGCAAGATTGTTCACGTTGATTACGGGCATATCGAGCACTTCCGGCCAAAATCTGTAGAGAAATTCAGACCCCTTACTTTCGAGTGGAGCAATCTTTTTCTTGCTTGTGCAAAATGCAATGGCCCCGAATATAAGTCGGGTCGTTTCCCGGAACATAATGAAGGTGGACCTCCAATCAATCCATGCGATGACTCTCCCGACGAACACTTGGTGTTTTTCTTCGATCTAAAGACCAAAGTTGCGACGGTTTCATACAAGACGGAACGAGGAAGAGTAAGTCGCGACCTTTTTGGCCTGAATCGACCGGATTTACGAGCACACCGCTCGAAATTTGTCGAAAAGCTATTCTTGCTCTCGCGACTGGCAGAAACAGACATAGAAGCAAGATCACTTCTCGATCAATCTAAGAATGATGAAGAGGAGTATGCGGCCTTCTCTCGTTCATTAATAAGGCAGATTTCGACCACCTAACGTCGTAAAGACCACGAACCTCAACCCGTCAGCGTCTACCCAGGCAAGGAAGCCCTTGCGAGCGAAGAGCGAGCCGCTGGCCCCACCGCAGGTGGCTGAGATTCGATCTCTGCCGAGCCGCTGATTACAGATCGACAAAAATAACCTTGACGGAATATATTACTTTGTAGGAATATAGTATTCATGGCCTACGAGGTCGAGTTCACCGAGGAATTCGAGCAGTGGTGGAACTCGCTCGATGCCGACGAGCAGGACAGCGTGAATTTCTCGGTTCGTCTCTTGCAGGAGCAGGGAATTCATCTCAAGCGGCCTCACGCCGACACAGTCAACCGGGGCTCCATGTTTCCGAATATGCGCGAGCTGCGATGCCAGCACCAGGGACGGCCTTATCGCATCCTCTTTGCCTTCGATCCACGGCGCACTGCGATCCTGCTCATTGGTGGCGAGAAAACCGGGAAGCCGAATTGGTATGAAGAGTTCATTCCCATGGCCGACAAGATTTATGCAAGACACCTGAAAGAGATCGGCAGTTGAACATTGGCAGCAATCAGCTCAAGTCCCCATGGAGGATAACAAGATGGCGCGCAACTTCAAAGAACTTCAAGCAAAGATGGACCCGGAACGCCGCGCCCGCGTGGAGCAGCGCGTCACCGAAGCCCTCAAGGCCATGCCGCTTGAGGGGCTGAGAGACGCCAGGGAACTGACCCAGACGCAATTGGCCCAGGTGCTTCATGTCTCGCAGGGAGCGGTCTCCAAGGTCGAGAGGCGCACGGATATGTACATCAGCACGCTGCGCAGCTACGTCCGCGCCATCGGAGGCGACTTGCAGATTCGCGCCGTCTTCCCCGAGGGTGACGTCCTCATCGATCAGTTCGAAGACCTGAAGCCTGCGAGCAAGACCCGCGCAAGCGCCGCGTAGCTTGAATCGTTTCTTAGCGCAAGGATTCGAGGCTTGGAGCGCGGTGCTTAGCCCGATCTATTCCTTCTGCGCCATCCATTTTGCGCCTTGCGGGCTGGCCGGAACGGGGGTAGACTCTCCGAAAGGGGGAAGAGGCTATGCGCTGCAAGAGTTGCGGGATCGAAGGTCCAACCCAGCACGTGACATTATGGCAAAACGTTGGCATGTTAGTGGCCCGGCAATGGAAGAAGATTGACGGGGACTTGTGCCGCCCATGTATCCGGAAATACTTTCGCTCCTACACGCTCACGACTCTGTTTCTCGGCTGGTGGGGATTGGTCTCGCTTGTGGTTACCCCATTCATTTTGATTAACAATGTGTATCAATTCTTTAGCACCAGCGGGCTCCCAGAGCCTGAGCTAACCTCCGGACAACTCGGGTCCAGACTTTAAGGCCGGGCGCCCCAACCTCGGCCTGCCCCGTAGCTTGGGTGCCCCATCCTTCTGAGCGGAGCGTAGCGAAGTCGAAAGCCAGCTCTGAGCGAAGTCGAAGTGAACCTGCGTTTTGATCGATCGCGGGAAGGGTGGGAGACCATGAACCCCCGGCCGGCACAAAAAAACTGCCACTCCGCCTTCCCTTTTTGCATAAAATTATCTCCCGTTGGCAGACAATGGAAGTAGTCGGCAAAACGGAACTCAACTGATCTCTGATCCCCGAAAGGACGCCATGAGCAGCATAAGCGCTACCATCCCGGCAAAAAGGCCGCCCAACCCTACCGCTGGCCGCGCCGCAGCCGCTTTTTTCTCGTTTTTGCCTGTGCAACTGTGGAGCCCTCCTTAACCAGCGCAAAATCAAATACTTATAAGACCCCCTCTCACGGAAACACAGAAAATGTAAATCTGTAAAACTGTGGAACACCCCTTAAAGTTTTCAAACTAAACCACATCCACCTCACAGTTTCACAGCCCACAGAAACTGTAAAACCGTAAAACTGTGGGGCGCCGTTTCCCGTGTTCCCCCGCTCCGCAGCCGCTGGCGCGCGCCAAAGCCCGACCGGATTCCGGCAAACCGGCGTTCTTCGCTAATATAGAAAGCTAGGCAACTCGACCGGCTTCAAGACCGCGATGAACGACGCTTGCTGCCAGCGGTCAACGGAACCGCCGGCAGTGTGGGGCTACGAAGCTAGAGGAGGACACCATCGGCGTACGAATGCGATTGGGCGATCTGCTGGTCCAGGCAAACCTGGTCACGGAGCAAGATATTGCCGCGGCGCTGGAGCGTCAGTCTGGCGATGGCGGCCGGCTGGGCGACAACCTGGTGGCTGTTGGAGCCATGAGCCAGCAGGCGCTTGAGCACTTTCTGAAGCGCATTCCTGGCGAACCGTCCGAAATTGCGGAAACCGGAATCGACGAGATCGATCTTCTGAGCCTGTTGATGAAGCTGATCTATACCGGGCGCCTGACAACCTGCCGTCAGTTCATCGATGCCATCAAGCTGCCGTACCACATCGTGTCGGTTCTGGTGCAGATGGCCATCGACCGGCAACTGCTGCGCACGCTGGGAATGCGGGCCTCCGAAAACCCGATCGACCTGGCCTATACGTTTACCGAGGAAGGCAAGCGCTGGACGCTTGACGCTCTCGAACAGTTGCGCTATTCCGGGCCCGCGCCCGTTACGATCGAGGAATTCACTTATCAAGTGAACCTGCAGAAGCTGACAAACGAGATTATCACCTTTGAGCGCATCCGCAAAGCCCTTGGGTATCTGACCTTCGACGACAGCATCGTCGAACAAAGCGGACCGGCATTGAACTCGGGCCGGGCCATGCTGCTCTATGGCCCGCCTGGCAATGGCAAGACCTCGTTTGCACATTCTCTGGCCAGTGTTTTCAATGATGTGATCTATCTTCCGTACGCGATCAGCGTCGAGGGTCAGATCATTCGGTTCTACGACTCCAGCGTTCACATTGCGGTGACTACACCGGCAGTGAAAGACGACAACGACTTCTCGTTTATTCGGGCCGAAGAGTACGACGCGCGCTGGATTCCCTGCCGGAGGCCCTTCCTTGTCACTGGCGGCGAACTGACGCTGGATATGCTGGATCTTCGATATGACCCGGCGGGCCACTTCTACGAGGCGCCGCTGCAAGTCAAGGCGCTGGGAGGCTGTTTCATCATCGACGACTTTGGCCGTCAGTTGGTCAGTCCGACCGGCCTGCTGAACCGCTGGATCGTGCCTCTGGAAAATCGCGTCGATTATCTGAAATTGCATACCGGAAAGAGCTTTAGCATTCCATTTGAAGAACTGGTCGTTTTTTCGACCAACATGGAGCCGGAGGATCTGATGGATCCCGCCTTCCTGCGCCGTCTTCCTTACAAGATCGAGATTGGCGCGCCCAGTCCGGAACTTTACCGGATCATCTTTGAAAAGGAGTGCACACGGCAGGGGATGACGTTGCCCGGCGGAGTCCTCGACACCATTGTGCAAAAGCTCAAGCATGATAAGGGGCTTGAGCTGGCAGCCTATCAGCCGAAGTTCATCGTCGATCAGATCGTGGCAACCTGCCGGTTTATGGGGCAGGCGGCGCATTTTGAGCCGCGGTTCATCGATTACGCGCTCGATAATCTGAAGGTGAAGCGCAACGCGCCGCCGACCCCCGCCAGCGCAGCTTCCGCCGATTGAGACGACGACGCGCGGCTCTCGTCAGAGCTGGACGAGTTGGACAATCTGGGCGACGATTCAATCGGAGATCAGATGGCGGTTTCGCCGCGTTCGTCGTTGCGGATGCGGATGGCGTCGTCGATGCGGCTGATGAAGATCTTGCCGTCGCCGATGCGTCCGGTGCGGGCCGCGCCGATGATCGCCTGAATGGTTTTATCCTTCTGTTCGTCGGCGACCACCAGTTCGATCTTGACCTTGGGCAGAAGATCGACCGTGTATTCGCGGCCGCGGTAGAACTCGGTGTGGCCCTTCTGGCGGCCATGGCCGCGGGCTTCGAGAATGGTCATGCCTTCGATGCCGGCTTCGAGCAGGGCATCCTTGACTGCGTCCAGCTTAGAGGGCTGGAGAATGGCTTCGATCTTGAGCATACGGAAAATGCCTCGTTTGACAGCGTAACAGGCGAGGGGGCTGGTTGGGCCAGTCCCCCCGAAATTTTGATGAAAAGTATCCGAATCGCAAGCTTACGTGTTGAAGTCGTAGCCTTCCTCGTTGTGCTGCGAGAGGTCGAGGCCGGTGGCTTCCTCTTCGGGCGAAACGCGTAGGCCGACGAGCTTGTCGACAACGACGAGCAGCGCCAAAGTGCCGGCGATGGAGATGGTCCAGGCAATGCCGACGCCAGTTAACTGGTTGAGCATTTGGCCCCAATGGCCGTCGATGCCGCCGCTGGGAAGGGAATTGCCGGCTGCGTCCTTAAAGACGGGATTGATGACACTGGCGGCAAAGACGCCCGTAAGCAGGGCTCCGATGGTTCCGCCGGCTCCGTGGACACCGAAGGCGTCGAGGGAGTCGTCGTAGCCGAAGAGGCTCTTGACCACGAAGACCATGAAGAAGCAGAAAGCGCCGGCGATGAACCCGATGGCCAACGCGCTCATGGGCTGGACAAAGCCGGAGGCGGGGGTAATGGCGACCAGACCAGCGACCGCGCCGGAGATGGCCCCCAGGGCGGTGGGCTTGCCGTTGTGAATCCACTCGGCAATGGACCAGCCGATGGCTGCCGCGGCGGTGGCGAAGTGGGTGTTGATAAAGGCGCTAGTGGCCAGCGAGTTGGCCGCGAGCGCGCTGCCGGCGTTGAAGCCGAACCAGCCTACCCACAGCAGGCAGGCGCCGATGAAGCTGAGGACCAGTGAGTGGGGCTGCATCTTGTCATGTGGATAGCCGGCGCGCTTGCCCAGATAGAGGCAGCAGACCAGCGCCGATACGCCGCTGGTGATGTGAACGACGGTGCCGCCGGCGAAATCGAAGCTGGGGAAGAGCGCGTGAGGGTTAGCGGAATTGAGCAATCCGCCCACTCCCCAGACCATGTGGGCCATGGGGCAATAGACGAGCAGCGACCAGAGCGAGAGGAAGATAGCCATGCCGCTGAACTTCATGCGTTCGGCAAATGCGCCGGTGATCAGCGCCGGAGTGATGATGGCGAACATGAGCTGGTAGATCATGTAGGTCTGCTCGGGAATCGTGCCGGAGTAGAAATTCTGCGGATCGGCCGCAATCGGAACGCCCTTGAGGAAGAGGTGCTCAAAGCCGCCTATGAAGGCGTTGCCGTGGCCGAAGGCTAGCGAGTAGCCGGCGACAGCCCAGATAACGGTAACCAGGCACATCATGGCGAAGCTCTGCATCATGGTGCCGAGGATGTTCTTACGGCGGACCAGGCCGCCATAGAAGAGCGCCAGTCCGGGACCGGTCATCAGCAGGACCAGAGCGGCGGAGGTCAGCATCCATGCATTATCGCCGGCCGATTGGGCGCTTGCGGTTGCGGCCTGATTGGCGTTAAGGGCCTGTTGGAGGGCGACGATCTGGGCCTGGGTGGCTGGAGCCGAGGCGGACGGGGCTTGGTTTGGGGCCGGGGACTGGTTGGGGGCGACGGCCAGGGCCATGGCCGGAAGTCCGAGGACGGCAGAAAGAAGCAGCAGTTTGATTTCACGTCGAAACATCAGGTTTTCACTCCCAAGGAACATGAGATGGGCAAAGGCCTTCCGCTGGCTCGGAATTCCGGCCAACCTTTCGGTGAATCTCATAAGAATTCGCACCGGCCAACGAAGCCCGGACGATCTCAGGCCGCCGCCCGAGCGCGAGGCTCGTACACAGCAATCGGGCGTGGCAAACGCCACGCCCGCTGGTGTGACTTTGGCTCAACTCTTTTTGATTCTCAGAGCATATTAGAGGCCGCCGCATAAGGAATCCATGAAGATTTGGCAGAATTCTGTTAAATGAGAGGAAAAGTGGACGGCATCCTATTGCAATCTCATCTTCTTCGAGTTAAAGAATTCTTCCGATGTCCGGCGGGTGACATTCGTCGAGAACATTCTCCGGCACAGGTCTCTCGATGATTGAGGATGTAGACTGCGGCGAGGCTCGTGTGTCACACCGCCAGCCATTGATCTGGCCTTTCAATGGTTCGATCTATGGTTCGATCTATCCCACCCTCTCGCCATAAAAGAGGCGAAAGGATGGGGCACGGAATCTCAATGTTTGTGGGCTGGATCAATAGGCGGTTGGCCCCTGCGTGGTCGGCAGCGAGATCAGGGCTGGGCCTTCTCCGTAGGCTGACCTACGGGAGCCTGAGCCGGTGGTGCGGCCGCGGCTGGCGCGGGCGCGAGCAGCGGATCGATCACAGCTTTGAAGGCCTCGATGGGCTGTGCGCCGACGACTGGCTTGCCCATCTTCACGATGTTGCCGTTCGGAGCGATTGTCCCGATCAGGAAGGTCGGCGTGCCATTGATATTCATCTTGGCCGCATCATCGGCATTGCGCTTGATGAGATCGGCAAAGCGGGTGCTCGCCATGCAAGC
>JBEKPI010000293.1:0-5677 GCA_049520855.1 Occallatibacter sp. | reverse complement strand
GGGGGTCTAATTTAGAGATGCAGCAAATCTCAGATTCTTACGAGGCAACTTCGATGTATGCACGACCCTGCTGGAAACTGCTCCTCGGGACCGCCTTGATGATTTCCGCCTCGGCCGCCTTTGGGCAGACAACTGCCGCGCAGCAGCCGGCCAACACCGCGCAGGCGGAGCCCATCCCGGTTTTGAAGATGACCAGCAATCTGGTGCTGGTGGATGTGGTGGTCACGAACCACGACAAGGCCGTTCATGGGCTGGACCGGAGCAAGTTTCATCTCTTCGAGGATGGCCAGGAGCAGGCGATCACCGCGTTCGACGAGCACCGGCCGGGCGCGATTCCGGCCAAGCCTCTCGCACCATCCGCGCTGCCGCCGCATTTCTACAATAACGCTCCTGCTTATGCGGCGACAGATGTTATGAATGTGCTGCTGCTGGACGGCCTGAACACGCCGGCGACGGATCAGATGCGCGTGCGCCAGCAGATGATTGGATACCTGGGGAAGATCCAGCCGGGAACCATGCTGGCTATCTTTACTCTTTCCACGCGGCTGCGGATGGCGACGGGCTTCACGACGGACATAGCGCAACTGACCAAGACGATTCAAGGCGACAAGGTCAAGCCCGACAATACCATTCTGCTGAATGGCCCGACAGCCCCCGATCCGCTGGACGCGCTTCAGGGCTACTTCAGCGGGAATGCGTCACCGCGCGCATCCGGCGTCTGGGGCTCGACGCTGGCAAGCTTGCAGCAATTCGCGGCCGACCACGAAGACGCCGCGACCAACGAGCGAATCCTGATGACGCTGGACGCGCTGAATCAACTGGGGCTTTATCTGAGCGGGATTCCCGGCCGGAAGAACCTGATCTGGTTCTCGGGCTCGTTCCCGATTTCGCTCAATCCGCAGTTTATGAAGGGCAGCCGTTCGCAAGGCGGAGGAAGCTACGAGGAGGAAGTTCGGAATACCGACAACCTGCTCGCCGCAGCGCGCGTGGCCGTCTATCCAGTGGATGCGCGCGGGTTGACGACAATGCCGGGGTTTCAGGTAGACAACGCATCGATAGGGCCCGCGCCGCAAGGCCCTGGAGTGGTCGATATATCCCCGGCGAACGGAGCGTTCGAGGGCACGCTGGCGGCGGAACACGGCGCGATGCGGGAGATTGCCGAACTGACCGGGGGGCGGGCCATCATCGACACCAACGGACTTGGCGAGGCCGTGGCCAGCGCGGTAGAGAATGGCGCGAGTTATTACACTCTTGCGTATACGCCGCCCGCGAAGGATCTCAATGGCCAATTCCGCAAGATCAAGGTGAGCCTGGATGCGCGAGGCGACGATATCTCCTATCGCCGCGGCTACTATGCGGGCGTCGCGGACAAGACGACCGCGCAGGCTTCCGGCCGCATCAACCCAATCATCGAGGCGTCGTCGACGCATGGCGCTCCTCCGGCGACGCAGGTTCTATTTCTGGCGCGCGTGCTTCCGGCCAGCGATCCGCAGTTGGCGGGCGCGCATCCTCTTGAAGGACCGGCCGGGCAGTTGACGGCAAGCCTGAAGGGACCGGTCCATCGCTATGTTGCGGATTTACAGATCGACCCGCGGACGCTGGCTTTCGAGACGACCCCGGCGGGCCTGCATCAGGCCGTATTCGAGTGCACGCTGGTGGCCTACGATGCCGATGGCAAGCGACTGAACTACGATGGCAGCGGCTACACCATCTCTCTCAATGCCAATCAATACGCGCGGGTTCTGGCCAAAGGCCTGCCCGCGCGCGTGGCGCTTGACGTGCCCGCGGGAGAGAATTACCTGCGCATCATCGTCTACGACAAGACCGCCGACCGCGCCGGATCGCTGGAGGTTCCGCTGGCGGTGGCGGGCAAATAGTGCGAATTCAGAGTTGCTCGAATCCGCGTGAATCGGTGTTTTGCCTGCATGTGACATCAATCACCCCGGCCACGCGCCGGGGCTGCTAGGCTCATAGGTGTCACCGCAAGTTCCCCTCGCGAGGTGCATCGATGAGCGAAACGACGAGCAAAGGCCCGCTTGGCGCGGAGCAGTTGGCCAAGATGAACGCCTACTGGCGCGCCGCCAACTATCTCTCGGTTGGCCAGATTTACCTGAAAGACAACCCGCTGCTGGAGCGTCCGCTGACGCTGGACGACGTGAAGCCGCGGCTGCTGGGCCACTGGGGCACGACGCCGGGGCTTAACTTTCTTTATGTGCATTGGAACCGGCTGATCCGCGAGCGCGACCTGAATATGATCTTCGTCATCGGGCCAGGGCACGGCGGGCCCGGCCTCGTGGCGAACACCTATCTCGAAGGCTCGTACACCGAGATTTATCCGCACATCGAACAGAACCGGGACGGCATCAAGCGGCTATTCCGGCAGTTTAGCTGGCCGTATGGGATTCCCAGCCATGTTGCGCCGGAGACGCCGGGATCGATTCACGAAGGCGGCGAACTGGGCTACTCGCTGGTTCATGCGTACGGCGCGGCCTTCGACAATCCGAACCTGATTGTGGCCTGCGTGGTGGGCGACGGCGAGGCGGAGACCGGGCCGCTGGCGACGAGCTGGCACGGAAACAAGTTTCTCAATCCGGCAACGGACGGCGCGGTGCTGCCGATCTTGCATTTGAACGGCTACAAGATTGCGAACCCGACGGTGCTGGCGCGGATTCCGCACTCCGAGTTGGAGAGCCTGATGCGCGGCTACGGCTATGAGCCTTTCACGCTGGAGGGCGACGATCCGGAGACGATGCACCAGCAGGCGGCGGCGGTCTTCGACGCGATGCTGGACCGGATTGCGGCGATTCAGAAGACGGCGCGCGAGGCCGCGGGCACGATCGAGAGGCCGGCGTGGCCGATGCTGATCCTACGCACGCCCAAGGGATGGACCGGGCCGAAGTTTGTCGATGGCAAGCCGGTGGAGAATACCTGGCGCGCGCATCAGGTACCCTTCGCCGAGTTGCGCGAGAAGCCGGAGCACATGCGCCTGCTGGAAGAGTGGATGCGCAGCTACAAGCCCGAGGAGCTGTTCGACGAGAAGGGGGCGTTTCGCGCGGAACTGGCCGAGATTGCGCCCAAGGGACGGCGGCGCATGGGCATGAACGCGCACGCGAACGGCGGCCTGCTGCTGGAGCCGCTGAAGATTCCCAGCTTCCGCGAGTTTGCGGTGAAGATCGAGGGCCGCGGCGCGAAGGACGTGGAATCGACGCGGGTGCTGGGGCAACTGCTGCATGGCGTGATGGAGGCGAACAAGGCGCAAAAGAACTTTCGCGTCTTTGGGCCGGATGAGACGGCCTCCAACCGCCTCCAGGACGTGATTACCGGGACCGGCAAGGAGTGGATGGCCGCGACACTGCCGGTGGACGAGAACCTGTCGCAGACGGGCCGCGTGGTGGAGATGCTCAGCGAGCACATGTGCCAGGGCTGGCTGGAGGGTTATCTACTGACCGGACGGCACGGCTTCTTCAGTTGCTATGAGGCGTTCATTCACATCATCGACTCGATGGCAAATCAGCACGCCAAATGGCTGAAGGTGACGCGGCAGATTCCGTGGCGCAAGCCGATTGCGTCTTTGAATTATTTGCTGAGTTCGCTGGTGTGGCGGCAGGATCATAACGGCTTTTCGCATCAGGACCCGGGCTTCATCGACCACCTGATGAACAAGAAGGCCGACGTGGTGCGCATTTATCTGCCGCCCGACGCCAACACTCTGCTCTCGGTTTCCGACCACTGCCTGCGCAGCCGCAATTACATCAACTTGATTGTGGCCGGCAAGCAGCCCGCACCGCAGTGGCTCTCGATCGACGAAGCCATCGCGCATTGCACCATCGGTTTAGGTGTCTGGCCGTGGGCGTCAAACGACGATGGCAACCCCGATGTGGTGATGGCCTGCTGCGGCGACGTGCCCACCATGGAGACTCTTGCCGCGGTCATGCTTTTGCGCGAACGCATTCCCGATCTGCGCATCCGCGTGGTCAATGTCGTGGATCTGATGGCGCTGCAACCGCAGTCGGAGCATCCGCACGGGCTCCCTGACGAACAGTACAACCAGATCTTCCCGCCGGGCGTGCCCACCATCTTTGATTTTCACGGCTATCCGTTGTGCGTCCACCGGCTCACCTACCGGCGGCACAACCACGACAACCTGCATGTGCGCGGATACAAGGAGGAAGGCACCACCACCACTCCCTTCGACATGTGCGTGCTCAACAACATCGATCGCTTCCAGCTCACGCTCGACGTCATCCGCCGCGTGCCCAGGCTGGCGTCGAAGATCGGCGCGGCCGAGCAGTGGTACTCCGAGCAGATTCAGCGGCACAAGTTGTACGTCTCTGAAAACGGCGACGACTTGCCGGAAATCAAGGATTGGCGGTGGCGGGAGAAGAACTAGCCAGTAGCTCGTAGCCGGTAGCCAGTAGCTGTTGGCCCTTAGCTACCGGCTACGGGCTACAAGCTTTCAGCCGCCGCCCAAACTTTCGAAAGGTTATTTCATTCATGTCTTCATTGCCGGTTTTAGTTCTGAACAGCGGTTCTTCTTCCATCAAGTTTTCCATTTACGAAGCCGGCAACGGCGAACGGACAAGGCTCTTTGAGGGCGCAGTCGACGGCATCGGCACCGACCTCGGCAAGTTCTGGATCAAGGATGCCGGCGGCAAAAAGCTGGTGGATCAAACGCCGCCCGTGCCCAGCCGTTCGGTGGCATTCAAACTCGTAGCCGATGCGCTGCACTCCGGCGAGTTCCCCGTCCCGGCCGCCATCGGGCATCGCACGGTGTGCGGCGGACCGACGGTCCGCGAGAACCAGCTCATCACGCCGCAGCTGATCGACGAAATCGAAAGCTACGAGGCGCTGGCGCCGCTGCACACGCCCATCGCCGTCTACATCATGCGCGAAGCGCTGCGCCTGTTTCCCGGCATCCCGAACTTCGCCATCCTCGACACCTACTTTCATCGCACCCTGCCCGAGGTGGCCACGCGCATGCCCATCCCGGAGGAATATGCCGCCATGGGCGTGCGGCGCTACGGCTATCACGGCATCTCCTACGAATCAATCGTGTATCAACTCGAGCCCAACGTGCCGGAAAAGCTCATCGTCGCGCACCTCGGCAACGGCGCGTCCATCTCCGCGATTCGCAACGGCCAGTGCCTCGACACCTCGATGGGCCTGACGCCGACCGGCGGCATCATCAGCGGCTCACGCACCGGCGACATCGATCCCGGCGTGCTCATCTTCATCCTCAAGCAGATTGCGAAAACCGCTCCCAACACCGTCGACGCCGCGGAGCAACTCGAAACCGTAGTCAGCAAAAAGTCGGGCCTCCTGGGCGTGAGCGAGCTCTCCAACGACATGCGCGATTTGCGCGAAGCCATCAAGGAAGGCAACGCCAAGGCGCGGCTCGCCGTGGACAAATTCTGCTGGACCATCGCGCGCTGGATCGGCAGTTATGTCGCCGAGTTGAACGGTCTGGACATGCTGGTGTTTACCGGCGGCATTGGCGAAAACGACATCGCCTCGCGCGCCGAAATCTGCGCGGGACTGGGCGCACTGGGCATCGTGCTTGACGCCGGGCGCAATAACGTACGCGGCGCAGCCGTGATTTCCCAAGAAAATTCGCCGGTTACGGTGCGCGTACTTCCGCCGCTCGAAGACCTGATCATCGTTAACCACGTGGTGCGGC
>JBEKPI010000292.1:0-2559 GCA_049520855.1 Occallatibacter sp. | reverse complement strand
GGTCCCCACTTCCACACGTCGTCCCAGCCATATTGGCAGAGGCTGTAGACGATGGGGCGGCCGGTGGCCTGGAGCGCCTTGTGCATTTTTTCGTAGGCGGCATGCATCATCTCGTTTTGTTTTTGCTGGTCGTGAGGGGCTTGCTGACGCATGATCATGCGGAAACTGCAGAGGTCGTACTTGAGGTAGTCGATACCCCACCCAGCGTAGCTCTTCGCGTCCTGCTCTTCGTGCTGATAGCTGGCTTCGAAGCCGGCGCAGGTCTTGGGGCCGGGGCCGGAGTAGATGCCCAGCTTGAGTCCTTTGGAGTGGACGTAGTCGGCAAGAGCTTTCATGTCGGGAAATTTGTTATTGGTCTGGATGACGCCCTGGGCGTCGCGCGTGCCTTCCCAGGTGTCGTCGATGTTGACGTAGATGTAGCCGGCGTCGCGCATGCCGCTGGAGACCATGGCGTCGGCCATGGCGCGCACCGTCTCATCGTCGATTCTTTCGGCAAACAGATTCCAGCTGTTCCATCCCATGGGCGGCGTCTTTGCCAGGCCGTTGTTGGGAACCTTGTGCAGCGCTGGTGGATCGAGATACAACAGTTTCGGAAACTCGTCTGCCGGCGTAGCCGGACTGGCTTGAAACTTGTCGCCCCACTGCGTGCCTTCAATCTTTCCGTTCACCAGGTTACCCACCAAAAACGGATTCTTGTCGTTCCAGTCAACCCCGAAGAGTTCAAAGTGACTGCCGTTGACGGTGCCCTTGACCGCGGTGGAGAAGCCGAGGCCGATCACTGTGCCCGTGAGTCGGTTTCCATCCTGCTTGAGATCGAGGATCGCCTTCTGTTGCTCACCGTTGTCCAGCATCTTGCCGGTGGCGCCCCAGCGGCCGGTTAAGCTCTGCGCGCGGCTGAATCCGGAAGCCGCAAGCACGCAGAGCATCAGCCCCAGAATAGGCAGGGCGCGGGAAACGTTCATGGCATTCTTCGCGTGTCTTTCAAAGGTCATCGTAGTTCTCCATACTGCATGGGTTCCTCGGACAATCTGGTTCACTTGGGATTCGTGTCGCGGCGGTCCGGATCGCCATCGGGTCGGATCTCAATCACGCGCATCATCTGCCGATCGCGCTCTTCCTTCTTGTTCTTGATCTGGTCAAAGCGCTGCGATTGCTGATCGCGGCGGGAGTCGCCAGTGCGGGCATAGAGTTGAAGCAGCCCGAAGTTGGCTGCGTAATTGTCGGGATCGGCGCGCAGGGCCTGTTCAAAATAGCCTGCGGCCTGCGAAAAATCTCTCGCCTGCACGCTTATCTGGCCCAGTTCAGCCAGTGCATCCGGCTGATCGGGCCGCAATGCAAGGGACTTCTTCAGTTCGACAGTCGCTTCCTCCAAGCGGCCTTCCTGGCGGGCGATGCGGCCAAGATAGAAGTGCGCATCGGGCGCTGTCTTGGGGCTGGCGATGGCCTGCCTGAGCCATCCGAGGGCGGTGTCATAATCCTTGGCGCTGAAATTTGCTGAGCCCAGCGCCAGCAGGCCCTCCGGGTCCTGCGGACGCAGCTCATGGAAATGTTTCAAGTATGGAAGCGCCTGCGATGGATCTTCAGAAAAGGAAGCCACCGTGCCCATGCCCAGGTTGTAATCAGGATCGTTGGGAGCCAGGCGCAGTGCCTCCCCAATGGCTTTCCGTGCCTCCGCAAGGAGCCCCATGCGCACGCAGATGACGCCGAATTCGTAAGCCAGCGCGGGATTGTCCGGCTGCAGATCGCGGGCATGGGCGAGATAACCGAGCGCGCCCTCGTTGTCGTTTGCCGCCTTTGCGACGCGCGTCAGGTCTTCCAGGATTGCAACAGATTTGCTATCGGCCGCGAACGCATTCTCGAGCGTGGCGCGCGCCGGCTGCAGTTTCCCGTCCGCCTCCAGGGCAAGGCCCAGAATCCGTAGTCCGGCAGGCGAGAGCGCCTGGTGACTGGCGGCCGCGGCAAAGAGCGGCTCAATGAGATCGGCGCGGCGCTCGGCGCGAAGGTTGGGCAGGCAGGTATCGGCATCCTGCTCGGTCAGATCGGGATTCGCCGTCAACGCAGCGGCCGCCTCGCTGGTGGCTTGCTGCTGGCCGAGTGCGGCGTGGTCCGCGCAAATCAGCGCCTGCGCTCCGACCTGTGCGCCAGACTGCGCGCTCAGCTTGTTCAGGTGGTCGAGCGAAAGCCGATAATCCTTGTTCCAGAAAAGAGCCGTGGCCGCCTGGTAGTTTGCCTCGTCGTTGGCAGGATCCAACTGCAGCACTTTGAGGCTGAGCCGCAGAGCTTCGGCGCGCGCGGCCTGATTCGTTGCCGCAGTCTGCATCTGGATGCGGCTCAGATTCAGAAAGGCGCCCACCAGGCGAGGATTGTGTGCGATGGCCGCGGAGAAATCCTTTTTCGCCTCCGCCGTGTGTCCCTGCTGAATCTCCACCACGCCGAGCAGATTCTCGAGTCCGCCATCGTGGGTATATGTGCGAGCTGCCGCGGTGATCATCGTGCGCGCTTGATCCAGGTTGCCGGCCTCTATCTGCTGCTGGATAGAGAGAATCGACTGTCTGTAAG
>JBEKPI010000291.1:0-2559 GCA_049520855.1 Occallatibacter sp. | reverse complement strand
TCAATATGCCGAGAATCCTCCCAAGAAATATCAGGACATCTATCCCTTCGATTTTGAGAGCGAAGACTGGTCCGGCATGTGGGAGGAGTTCAAGAGTATATTCCTCTACTGGGCCGGCCAGGGCGTTACCATCTTTCGCGTCGATAACCCGCACACCAAAGCTTTTCCGTTCTGGGAATGGGTGATCGCAGAGATCAAGCGCGACCATCCGGATGTTATCTTCCTGGCCGAAGCCTTCACCCGCCCGAAGATTATGTACCGGCTTGCCAAGCTTGGTTTCAGCCAGTCCTATACTTACTTCCCATGGCGCAATGGGAAGGCCGAAATCACGGCTTATCTGACTGAGCTGGCGCAGAGCCCGGTGCGCGAATTCTTCCGCCCCAACCAATGGACCAACACGCCTGACATTCTGACCGAGTTTCTGCAGATGGGCGGCCGTCCGGCATTCGCCATCCGCCTGCTGCTGGCGGCTACGCTGGGCTCTAACTACGGTATCTACGGTCCCGCCTTCGAGTTACTGGAGAATCTTCCTGTGCGCCATGGCAGCGAAGAATATCTAAACTCGGAAAAGTACGAAATCCGCCACTGGGATTTTGACCGGGCTGACAGCCTGCGCCCCCTGATCGCTCGCATCAATGAGATTCGAAACACCAACCCGGCTCTGCAAGGAGACTGGTCGCTCAAATTCCATTTCGTCGACAATGACCAGCTTCTCTGCTACAGCAAGGAGTCAGAGGACCGCTCAAATCTCATAGTTACCGTCGTCAATCTCGATCCACATCATACCCAGGCCGGGTTGGTCACGCTGCCGCTGGACAAGCTTGAAATCCCCTTCGACCGCGCCTACGAGGCCGAGGATCTGCTCACCGGCGAGCGCTATCTTTGGCATGGACCGCGCAACTACGTGGAGCTGAATCCAACGCGGCTGTCCGGCCACATTCTCAAGATCCATCGCAGAATGAAGATCGAAACCGACTTCGAGTACTTTCTCTGATCCCGTTGCCCAGCCAGGAGAGCGAAAGGAGTCTCTCAACAAGACGATGCGATTTGAACGGACGAGCTTCGGCCCATACAAGTATCCGGCAGAATCGTCGCGGGCTTCAGCAGGTGCTCAAACGGAATCGCCATTGACGGCGCGAAGGTCCAAGCAGAAAGGCCCGGACTCGGAAGTCCGGGCCTTTCATCGTTCAGTGCCGGCGCATGCGTCAAACCGGTGTCAGCGCCTCCGCACCACTTCGAAGGTGAGCACGGTCGAGTGCGAAGTGCCTCCGCTCGTGCCTGTTATCGTGATGGGGTAGGTCCCGGTGGGGGCGTTCCTGGCCACCGTAAGCGTGAAGTCCGACGAGCCCGCACCGGTGATGGATGTGGGGCTGAAGCTCCCGGTCACGCCGGAAGGTATGCCCGTCGCAGACAAGGCAATCGCCGAGTCAAACCCGCCCGAAACAGCCGTCGTCACCACAGCATACCCGCTTTGGCCCTGGTACAAGTAGCCGGACGTGGGCGAGACGGAGATGGTAAATGCCCCCGCAGTCGCCGCGGTCACGGTGAGCGATACGGTGGCCGTGTGCGTGATGCCGCCGCCGGCGCCTGTGACCGTAATCGTGTACGTGCCGGTCGCAGTGGTTGAGGCCACGGCCAGGGTCAAAGTGGACGTACCGGACCCCGGAGCTGCAATGGACGTGGGGCTGAAGGTTGCTGTCACGCCTGTCGGTTGGCCACTTGCTGACAAGGCAACCGCCGAGTCAAATCCGCCTGAAACGGTGGTTGTGATGGTCGAGCTGCCGCTGTTGCCCTGCACCACCGAAACGGAAGTGGGCGAGGCGGCAATGGTGAAGGCTGGAACCGGCGCAGAGGTCACAGTGAGCGAAACGGTGGTGGACTCGGTAAGGCCTCCGCCCGTGCCGGTGAGCGTAATGGAGTAGGTGCCGGTGGCAGTGGTTGAGGCTACGGCTAGCGTCGCTGTGGAAGCGCCGGAACCGGGAGCGGCGATCGAACTGGGACTGAAGCTGACAGTCACGCCGCTGGGCGCGCCGGATGAAGTCAATGCGACGGCTGAATCGAATCCGCCGGAAACCGCGGTGGTAACGGTGGTAGTTCCGCTGTTGCCAACCACGACGCTGACGGAAGTGGGCGAGGCGGAGATTGTAAACGCCGGAGTCGCACTCGTGGGAGCCAGCGCGTTGATCAGTCCACTCCCGTTCGGACTGCCCCAGCCGGTCACCAGGTCGTAGCCCACCACGGCCGAATAGATGCCCGATGTGCCGCTGGTGATGTCGTGGAAGTCCGTCGCATAATCAGACGTTATGTTCTGCGCGTAGATCGTCGGGTCGATGAAGCCGAGGGTTGCTTCGCCGTTGGCGACCGCCTGCTGGTTGGCCAGCGCAATATAGGCAGCCCACATGGGCGTCGCAAAGCTGGTGCCGCCGTACTCGTTTGCCAGGCAGGCCACTTGGTCGGCGCAGGTGTAGAAGGTGAAATTCGCGTTTGCCGACACGTCCGGCCCGTTGCGAAGCGTCGTCGAACCCTTGTTGCTGGAGTTGATCACGCCCGATAGTTGCT
>JBEKPI010000290.1:0-2576 GCA_049520855.1 Occallatibacter sp. | reverse complement strand
CGTTCAGCCCCAGTTTGTCGCTCACCACACCCGCCAGCAGAACGCTGATTCCGCCAAACAGGGGAAACAGCGCGCTCCGCGCCGCGGCCTGGCTGCTGGTGAGCCCCACAAACTGCACAAAGTAGGTCGGCGTCCAGAAGTTGAATGTCTCCCGCAGCAGCGTTGTGCCCAGCGAAAGCAGGCACACCAGCCAGAACGGAAAACTGCTCATCAACGGGCCCAGAATCGCCTTCAGGCCGGGATGCTTTTCATCCTTGTGTTCGCCTTCGGCGCCATACACGTTCAGCGGATTAGCCTCCGGTGACGGCAGGCCGCGCTCCTCCGGTGTCTCGCGCAGGAATATCGCGTTGGCCGTCAGCAGCGTGGCCAGCGATCCGGCTCCGGCCAGAAACACCCCTCTCCAGCCCACTCCTTGCGCCATCAGTTGGCTCATCACCCAGCGGCAGGCCGCGTCGCCAAACAGAAAGCTCAGGCTCAGCACCGCCATCACCGTGCCGTATGTCGAGTAGGAAAACCACCGCGACGAAACCTTCACCAGTCCCACCCAGCCCGCCGATTGAAACAGCCGGTTGCCCACCCACGCCAGCGTAAACAGCGGAAATCCTCCGCTCAACACAAACACCAGCGTGAACAGAATCGACCCCGCCATCCCGCCCAGAAAATTGCGCCGCCCGCCGAACATGTCGGCCATCGACCCGCAGATGAATTTGCCTGCCGCGTAGGCCACCGTGCCCGCCGATGCGGTGAATCCCAGCCGCACCTGCGCCTCGTTCGCCGTTATGCCATGCTGTGCCAGATCGTGCATCAGGTCGGGTAAAACCACCGACAGGTTCGAGCGGCAGAAGTAGTAGCCGGAGTAGCCCACTCCCAGCAGCGCGATAGTGGCCAGATGCCAGCCCGAAAACGCGCGCTGCACAGTTGGCTTGTCAAGCGGGCTCTGCCCGGTATGCGCTGTCCTTTTTTTCGTTTGCACATCGGCAGACTATCACGCGGATACGTCAGGCGCCGTCAAACAAAGCCCCGAGAAGTCGTATCGGGAGCGATCTGCCTTCGCCCGCGCAAATTTTTGTCAAAAATGCCTCGTCGTGCACCGCCGCAGGGACTACATTTGAAATGCAAACAATTTATAAGCGAAGAAATAGCGTCTCTTGAGTCAATTTTTCTTGAAAGGGTTGCCCATGCGCGTTCTTTCTTCCCATCTCCGCTTGCACCGGTTGGCGGAACTGTCGCTGTTTCTGGCTTGTTGCCTGGTTCCGCTCGCGACAGGCCGCTTGCTTGCGCAATCCACCTTCGGCGCCATCCTCGGCACAGTGCATGATTCCAGCGGCGCCGTGGTTCAGGGCGTTCAGGTCATGCTGGCCAATACCGGCACTTCGGCCACGCGCACCGCGGTCACTGACGGCAACGGAAACTACGCCTTCAAGAACATCGACGTGGGAACCTATGCGCTCACCCTTTCCGCGCCCGGGTTTGAAAAGGAATCGCTGCCTCAAATCGAGCTCACCGCGCGCGAAATCCGCCGCATGGACGCAACCCTCAAGCCCGGCGCTGAAACCCAGGTCGTCATTGTCCTCGACGATCCTGCGCCCGTGATTACCACCGACGTCTCCAACCTGGCCGAAACCAAGGTGGGCGACGAGCTGGTCGAGCTTCCGGTGGCCATCTACTCCCGCTCCACCGGCTCCACCAGTCCCATCTCCACGCTCACCACCGAAGCCGGCGTGCAGACCGACGATAGCGGCAACCTGGCCGTCGACGGCACCACCGCCGCCCTGCTCTCGGTCACCATCGACGGCATCTCGTCTGTCGGGGTGGAATATTCCGGCCCCGTCAACGAGATGTTTCCCTCCTTCAACTCCATTGAGGAGATTCGCGTCTCGGAGTCCAACAACAGCGCCGAATTCGGCGGCGTGGCCGATATCACCACCGTCTCCAAGGCCGGTACAAATCGCTTCCACGGCGGCACATTCGAGAACCACGAGAACACCGTTTTGAACTCCAACAACATTTTCGCCCTCTCCAAGCCGAAGATCGTCATGAACGACTTCGGCGGAACCCTCGGCGGCCCGTTCAAGGTTCCGCGTCTCTTCGACGGTCGTGACAATACCTTCTTCTTCATCAGCTTCGAGGGCCTGCGTCTTCCCCGCCAGACGCCCATCGTGCTTTCTGTGCCTTCCATGGACATGCGCAGCGGCAACCTCGCCGGCTATCTCGCCGGCCAGGGCGTCACCGCCATCTACCAGCCCGACGGCGTCACGCCCATCGATCCTGCCAACGTCCCCGTAAGCCAGATCTCCGCCAACCTGCTCCAGGTCCTCATGCCCACCCCCAACCTCGGCCCCGCCGCCTCTTACGCCAACAACTACCAGATCAACTTCCCCTCGCCCATCTCCTCCAACCAGGGCGACGTGCGGCTGGACCGCGCCATCTCTTCCCGGCAATCGGTCTTCGCCCGCTTCTCCTACAAGAACCGCCAAGTCACCACCGCGCCTTTGGCCGTCTGCACCTTCACCTACTGCGCTGAAGCCGGCAGCCCGCTGCAGGGCGCCTACAACACCCCCGAAATCGACGAGGGC
>JBEKPI010000289.1:0-2703 GCA_049520855.1 Occallatibacter sp. | reverse complement strand
CGATAGGGAAGTCAGTGTTGAATGTCCTCTTAGTTCCATCGCAGGCGAATACCTGGGTCAAGATTTGAGAGCCAAGTATGTTGCTGGTGCTCACCGCCGCCGCGTTGACCATCTTTTCCATGGTCTGTGTGTTGCTTACCTCAATGAGCACATTCGCATTGCTGGGTCCGCCGAGCGGGTCCATCAGCGCGGAACTGATATTCCACGGGGCCGCGCTGGTGACGCCCTGCAATTCGAAATGAAGGACGATGCGCGCGTCGATCCAATACCAGTAGATCGTGGTCCCGAGGCTCACATACTGACACAACTTGGAGAGGCACTGCTCCACGGTCTGGGAAACGTCGAACGCAAGGGAAGTTACGGCCGGCCCGGCGGCCGCATCCACCGACACGTTATCGTTGGCGATGGCCGCGCAGATCGCTGTGACAATCGCGCCGGCCGTCGTGTTGGTGAACTGGCTTGCCCCGACGTAAGTGTAGGAAACCAGCAATGTGCGCCCTGGCGCCATCGGCAGAAATGGCAACCCTGATTGGGTGATCTTGCTTGTTCCCGGCGCCCACGTATACTCCGCTCCGCTGGTGCCAGCCACTCCCCACGGCACCTCGCGCGGGTTATCGCTGACCCATCCGACGCCGCTTTGGTTCCCTGGGTTCGTGGTCAATGTGACTTCTACATCGCTAACTACAGTCGCGACCGTGTAGACGGTCCGATTAATATAAAGAGTTGAGCCGACAGATAAGGCCCCGAAGCTGCACCCTGCTATGACGTGCGCGTAATTCGAGAACGTACCTCTCACGTCGGTATGGGTCGTCTCAGTGTCCACGATCCCGGCCATTTGTGACGGTCCCTGCATTCCGGCCGGTTGGCCGGTGACAAACGTCGGAGCGACCGTGGTGAGTGTGAGGGTTTGGTTGTTGACGATGGCATTGACTACGTAGGGGATGCCGGAAATGATGACTGTATCGCCCGCCCCAAGATCCGAGAAGTCGTAGCCGGATGCCCACTTGACCGTCGTGACACCGCCTGTCGTTGAAGTAGTCACGCTGCTGGTGCTCACTTCCTGGATGCTGGTGACAGTCACAGGAATATAAGTCAAGTCCCAGGACGTTGTGGTGCCGTCGCCGGTGAACCCTTGGACGGTTGCGCTCTGTGCCGAGCTGCGCATCGATAGCACGGCGTCGGTGAGCAGCACGTCCCAGGAGACGCACTGGCACTGGGTCTGGATCGCGGCGAGGCCGGGATAGTTGATGGCCTTCGCCTGGGCGATCTTGCCACCGAACACGTCCTGGGAACTCCACCAGGCAGTGGACTCTCCAGATACCGGCGTGTTGCCGGTATTGCTGCCCTGGAGCGAGAGGAAAATCTGCCCGTAGTAGGAGACCAGCGCGCCCGCAGAATAGGCCGTTCCTGCGGACCACGTGCCCGGCAAGGCCGATCCGATCGCCAGCATGTACGCCAATACCGGCTGCCCCGCCTGAGGCACCAGCGAGCCGTCGCGCGAGTGAACGGCGAAATTGAGGGACGCCCGGGTGGTGAGTGACGACCGGAAGCGGATCGAGCCCGACAGCACGTACCCGTCCCCATTGACCGTGGAAACGTTGATCTCGCGGTAGATGACCGCCTGACGCGTGAGCACCGGGCCGCCGGAATCGGTGAGCACCACGGCGTTCGCCGCCGTGTAGCTGGCAATCGTAGTCCACAGCGGGCCGCCGCCGGGCCCGGCGCCAGCGACCATGATGATCGAGCCAACATCGGTCGGATCGAACGAAAACCCCTTCGTCACGTCCACGTCGCAGAGATTCCCCGCCCCGCTGCCCCCGGCCCCCGTCAGGTTGCAGGACAGGTTCACCCATCCGAGGCAGATGTGCAGGTTTGAAGAATTTCCCGCTGTCGGCCAGAATCCCATCAGATGTCCGCCCCCGCCCGGCGCGCGCCCTTTATCAGTCCGTCCGAAACCGCGTCCACCAGATCGTCCATGGAGCCCATGACCAATCCATGGACGTGGATATCGCCGACGTGGATTCCGCCACCGCCACTGCTGCTGGTGCCTGGCGGCCCGTACTCGCCGCGGGACACCGACGCCGCCGGAGTGACGTACTCTCCGGGATGAACGAACCCTCCCGCCGGTCCGACGAAGCCGCCCTCGGCGAACCCCGCCAGCGCGGGCGACCCAGCGGCCTCCGTGCCAGTGACCGCGGCGGCCGCAACTCCGGGCGCGGCCGCAACGTTGAGCGGGAATGGAAGGGCTTCCATCACGCTGGCGAATCCGGCCGATCCGGCCCTCCCGGCAGCGTTTTGCACTTCCGCTATAGCGATGCTGGCATTGATTGCTTTCGAGAGCGCAGCATTGGCAATTTGCTCGGCGATGAATTTCTCCAGCGCTTTGCCCAACACATTCAGCAGCACGTTTTCGATGTCGTGCCCAATTGCGCTAAATGCTTGACCGAGGTTCTTGGTGTTTGCCAGGCTGCGAAGAATCTCCGAACTCAGCCCGGCGAATTCCCTGGATGCCTCCTCGGGCATTTTGGCTAGATCCTTAGCCTCCTGCTGGGCGGTCGCGAGTGCCTTAGATTCAGCCGCGGCGGCCGCCGCCGCTTCCTTCATGGCTGTGGCCGATTGCACCCCGTAGCTGCGCCACTCGCCAGCCCCCATCGCAGCCATTTGATTGAGCCTATCTATCGTCGGCCCCAGTGCCATTGCTTC
>JBEKPI010000288.1:0-2718 GCA_049520855.1 Occallatibacter sp. | reverse complement strand
ACCGCGAGCATGCGGGGGCCGAGAACGCGATGCGCTGTGGCCGCCAGAAATGCGGAGTCTACGCCGCCGGAGTAAGCCACCATCAAGCTTCCCAACTCTTCAAGCCGCGCTTCGACCGCGAGCAGTTTGGAGGCCGTGCCAGGCTCAACGGCAGTGCCGCTGCCCGCCTCACTCTGCGCAAGTTCGTTTTTGGGAAGATTCGTTTGTGCGCTCGCCGCCATGAGGCAGATTATACCTTCCGGCGCCATTTTGAAGCGCCTTGAGCCCCTGGCACTGCCTATCTTTCGAGGTCCGCATCGATGCTGCGGCACGCGATCCCCGGATGTTCCCTCGGGTTAACTTGTGCCGGACCAAGTGACATTGCACTTCGGCCGAAAGGATGCGCATCCCTCGCGGTCCATGGGATCGGATTCCTGGGCCTGTATCCCGCTTTGCCCCTTTCATCGGTTGCCGGTATTGCAGGCTGCACGGCGCCAGACAGGGTCAAAGCACTCATGGGAAGCAATTGAATTCCTTTGATGGCGCGTAGATACTTGGAGTCAGTCAAGGAGAAGCGGACATGAATGAGTGCGCAACCTTGAAGGCAGCGGATGGGCACGAATTGAGCGCGTATGTAGCGCGGCCCGAGGGCGAGCCTGTCGCGGGGCTGGTGGTGGTGCAGGAGATTTTCGGAGTCAACGCCCACATTCGTTCCGTGGCGGACGGTTACGCGAGGAACGGATTCCTGGCGGTTGCGCCGGCTCTTTTTGATCGCATTGAACGCGGAGTGGAGCTTGGCTACGACGGCGCCGATAGGCAGAGAGCGATGGGCTTTATTCCGAAGCTCGATGTGGAGATGGCTTTGGCGGACGTGGCGGCGGCGTTGGAGTTTGCAGGGAGTGCGACAGGGAAAAAGACAGGCGTGATTGGTTATTGTTTCGGCGGAACCCTGGCGTGGTTGGCCGCGGCCCGGCTGCACCCGGCTGCGGCGGTGGGGTACTACGGAGGCCGCATTGCGAACTATGCCGGCGAGACGCTCTCTGCGCCTGTGATGCTGCACTTCGGCAAGCTGGATGCGCATATTCCAGCGGAGGAAGTGGAGAAGGTTCACGCCGCACATCCCGAAGTGGAGATCTACTGGTACGACGCGGGACACGGGTTCAACTGCGATGCGCGCGGGAGCTACAACAAAGAAGCGGCCGATGAGGCGCGGGAACGCTCTCTGCGCTTCCTCGAAAAACATCTGACCTGACAATGACCCGCAAAAAGACGCTTGATACAACAATCGCCAATAGTGTGCCTGGTTGCGCGGCGTCCGGACAGGATACGAGAATGTTTGTCTATGTTCGCGAAGCTACGGAAGCAGACAGCTTGCCGCACCGTCTGCCGTGCTGGCCGGTGAGAGAGGAAACGAAGGCACGGACCGGAAGCACTCGCGGGCGAAAGCCCTGCCGCGGTCAGCCTCCGCATCGCCCGGAGGAGGGCTATTTTTCGGCTGCCGAGGCAGCCTTCTTCTGCGCGGCCCAGCGGCGCTTGACGGCTTCAACGATACGCTTCCGTCCCTCCGCAGAGATGTTTCTCTTCTTCTTTTTTGCAGGCTTCGCAGCGACGGGAGCAATGGCCGCAGCTACCTTCCTGGGTCTGCCTGGTTTCTTCTTCGGCGCCGGCGCCTGGACACCGGCAAGCACAGCTCGCGCCTGTTGCAATTGGGCAATATCATGATCGATGCTTGCCAGAATATCTGAAATTCCCATGGATTCCCCCTGATAGATGCAGGCAATTGGTCCAACCCCGTGTGTCTAAGTCGTTTTGCCGGCCAAACCAATCACTTGGTTCAAAATACCATACTCTTTTCCATGTCTCTCGGCAAAAAGAACACCATCATTCCTCCGAAGTATTACCAAGACCGATGACACTGGTCTTTGCGCTGGCTCTCCGGTCCAGCGCTGCGCGGAACGCCGAAGCGTCCCGCGCCCCGCGATGCATCGGTTCTAGGAAGCCTTGCTGTTGATGGTGTGCATGATGTAAATATGCGTCTTGCCGTCGTACTGCTCAGGCTTCTGTGTAATCGTCAACATGACGGTGTCCTGCTTGCTCTTGCTGAGTGTGAGGATAGCGCCGTCAGAAGTCTCCATCACGGAGGCGTCGCTGCCAAACCTGCTTTTGTAGAAGGCGACCACCTGGTCTTTCGAGTCCGAAGTCAGGAAATTGCCAGCCACCATGGAACCGCTGGGCAAGGTCATCCGCATGCCTCCCTTGGCGGACTGTGCGCCGGGATAGATGTCCGTGCCCAGGTCGGAGGCTGTGAATGTCTCCGTCGAGTTGGCGGTGACGGTGCCGCCGGATGTATGCAGCGTCACCTGCCCATTCGGTCCGCTCACATGGATGGCACGCGAAATGCGCCACACCGTGAAACCGAAGATTCCCGCCCCGAGAATGCCGAGCCCATTGAACACGGCCACGATAATGAGAACTATCTTAACCGCACTGCTGCCCCCGGAGATTGCCGACGAAGCAACTGGTTGGGACGGCGCAGCCACCGATTGGAAGGGCGCAGCCACTGGTTGGAATGGGGGCACGGCAGCGGCGCCAACAGACGCCGCTGCGCCGCAGGCCGGGCAGAATTGCTGATCAGGGGTTAGTGTAGCTCCACACTTCGTACAGTTGCTGGCCACGATTGTCTCCTTGTCGTCGAGTGCTCGCGCGGAATTCAGCTCTTGTTTTCCGGTTACGTGACAA
>JBEKPI010000287.1:0-2719 GCA_049520855.1 Occallatibacter sp. | reverse complement strand
CGCCTTGATCGTAGGCGAAGAGCAACTTACAGCGCAAATCATCCCCAAGGGGTTTCCCCATATCCGTGTTCGCCGCAGAGTCTCGCCAACGACAGTCTACATTATTTACTAAAATTCTCTAGAGCCGGCGCGTCGTCTCCTATGATGTAACAATCAGCCCAAACTTATTAGGAGAACAGACTCATGCGCAATTATGTGTTTGCCCTGGTATTCCTTGCTTGCAGTCTCACACTCGTCGCCCAAAGCACTCCGAAGATCGAGATTTTCGGCGGCTTTTCCTACTTGAATTACGAAGCAGCGTCCGTCAATCTGCCCAGCGGAACAGAAACGATTGTCGATGCCTGTTCCGACACTATATGCTCTGCTTCAACATCCACAGTGACCGCTCCATCCTATGTCAAATTCAACCCTCGCATGGGACTCTATGGCTGGAATGGATCGGTCACAGCCATCCTCACGCCGTGGTTCGGTTTTACGACCGACGTTAGCGGCAACTACAGCACGTCAACCAGTTCGGCCACTACCACGGAAACGACCATTGAAACTCCAGCTTGCCTACCAAGTCCCTGTTCGCCAAGCACTCTTACTTCGACATCCACCTATCAATACACCGTTTCGGAACCCTTACTGCATCACTTTCTTTTCGGCCCGCAGTTTTCATTTCCAACGGGCAAAATGAGAACTTACGCACATTTTCTTATTGGCGGCGACCATAAGAGCGTATCGATTTCGGAGATTATCGCCGGGACTGCCCCGGATGTTGTCAGTGTTTTGAATCCCGCAACTACTACTTCTACCAACGTCTTCGCGATGGGCTTCGGCGGCGGCGCGGACTATCCTCTCCGCAAGAAACTGTGGTGGCGCACCGGAGCGGATTATCTGACCAGCACCGGTACGGCGCAGAATCATTTCCGTGTTTCCACCGGTTTGGTCTGGCGAATTGGAAAATAGGCAGGAACAAACCGTCCGAGATTCCGGATGCGGCGTCTCCAATGATTACGCCGTGCATTGCAGGCTCTTCCGCACCCGCTCCATGATCCCCAGGTAGTAGGCCAGGTTGTGGATCGTGTTCAGCGTCGCCGACAAAGCCTCGCCGGAATGCATCAGGTGGCGCAGGTAAGCGCGGGAGTAGCGCCGGCAGACCATACACGAGCAGGCCGGGTCGGGCGGGCCTTGGTCTTCCGCATACTTCTTGCCTTTGATGTTCAGCCGCCCCTCGCTGGTGAAGAGCAGCCCGTGGCGGGCCGCGCGCGTGGGCAGAACGCAATCCATCATGTCCACGCCCATGCGGGCATAGGTCTCGATCTCGTCGGGGTAGCCGACGCCCATCACGTAGCGGGGCTTGCCGGCGGGCAGCAGCGGCAGCACCTCGGCAATCATCTCCATGGTCAACGCGCGCGGCTCGCCCACGCTGAGGCCGCCGATGGCGTAGCCGCCAAAACCCGATCCGGTTTGGTCCATTTCCACCAGCCGCTCGGCGCTCTCGCGGCGCAGATCGCGATAGGCTCCGCCCTGCACAATTCCGAAAAGACTCTGTGTACGGCCGCCCAGTTCGTCGCGCCATACCACTTCGCCGCGGTGCGCGTTGAAGTGGTCCAGCGACCGCCGCGCCCAGGCCATAGTGAGGCGCAGGCTCTCTTCGGCGCGGCCGCGGGTGGCGGGGTACTCCGTGCACTCGTCGAAGGCCATGCAGATGTCTGCGCCCAGCGCGATCTGCACGTCCATGGAATGTTCCGGCGTAAAGAAATGGCTGCTGCCGTCCAGATGTGAGCGGAAGCTGACGCCCTCATCGGTGACCTTGCGCAGCGCGCTCAAACTATAGACCTGAAAGCCGCCCGAGTCGGTCAGCATGGCCCGAGGCCAGCTCATGAACCGGTGCAGCCCGCCCATGCGCCGGACGGCCTCGTGGCCCGGCCGCAGGTAAAGGTGATAGGTGTTGGCGAGGACGATCTCGGCGCCGAGGCTTTCGAGCACGTCCTGGGCAACGGCTTTGACTGTGCCTGCCGTGCCCACCGGCATGAAGACCGGCGTCTCGACGGTTCGGTGAGGCAGAACGAGCTGCCCCCGCCGTCCGCCGGCTTCGGATGTTGCCAATCGATTGAATTCGAGGCTCACCCAACGATTCTACCGGGGCATTCTAGCGGGGCAAGGAGAGATTCATTGCTGAGTTCCAGCATCGTCTCTGGTCGGGTTCTCAATTATCGGAACCGCCGTCGGCTTCACGCGCCGCCAACCGGGCGCGTTCCAGGCCCTGCTTCGCGCTTGCGTTGTTGGGATCGCAGGCAAGCACCTCGCCGAATTGTCTCTGAGCGTCGGCGTACTTGCCTCGACCGAGCTTCTTCCAAGCCTGGTCAACCTGTTCCGAGTACTGGCTCGGATCCAGGTCGCACCTGCCGCCTTTGGCGGGAGGCGCCTCGACAACTTTGGGCGCGGGCGGCCTCTCCACAGGCGCGGCCGGCTTCTCTTGCGCCGATTCCTCGGGGGGCTTGACCGCAGCTTTGGAAGGATTTTTCGGCGCTTTGGCGGTTGCCGGCGGTACGGTCTTTTCGGTCACGGCCAACTGCGCGGGCTGGGCCGCCGGTGGCTGACCGGATTGAGCAACCGGCGCATTGGCTGGCGCAGCCGCGGGTGGCGCGGTCTGTGTCTGGGCCTGATCCTGGCCTGTGGCTGAAGTCGAGCTTCCACGGAAGAGAAAAAATGCCACGGCTGCCAGCGTCAG
>JBEKPI010000286.1:0-2760 GCA_049520855.1 Occallatibacter sp. | reverse complement strand
GGTGTGATGCGCAATCAACTGTGCGGGAGTCCAGTAGAGGTCGCGGAGATTGGCCTGGCTCATCCGGTGCGGGGGCTGGCCCGCGGTTCGCATTGCAGGGGTCAGCAGCCACGCTTCGAGAGCCAGGTCGATGGCGCCGGTGTATTGATCGGTGGCGTCAAACAGATAACCGAGCGGATCGGGGTCTTCAGCGGGACGCAGCAGGGCCGGGACGCGAAAGGGCGCGAGCGCCGCCATGGGCACCACCCAGGGCGACACACTGGTGACAAAGCTCTTGGCCAGGAAGGGCCCCAGCGGCTGATACTCCCACGACTGCACGTCGCGCGCCGACCAGTCGTTCAGCAAAGAGAGCCCAAATATCTGGTTCCCGGCGCGGCCGACCGCGATCGGCTCGCCGAGCGGATTTCCAGTGGCGATGTACAGTCCGACCTCGACCTCGTAGTCCAGAAAGCGCGTGGGACCGAAGGCGGGGATGCCGCCGGCGACCGGCTTGGTCTGGCCCCAGGGCCGCCGCACATTTGTCCCGCTCACTACCAGCGAGGAAGCGCGGCCGTGGTAGCCGATGGGCACGAATTTGTAGTTGGACAGCAGCGGCTGCTCGGGACGGAAGAGCCGGCCCACGCGGGTGGCGTGATGGATGGATGCGTAGAAGTCAGTGAAGTTGGCCGATTCCACGGGCTTGAGCAGCGTGGCGTTTTTCCTGGGCGTGAGCGCGGCGTTGACTGCATCGCGCGTGGCCTGGTCGGCTTCCGCATCAAGCAATTCCATGAGCCGGCTGCGCAAGGCCGCGTGCGCCGCCGACGTGCAAGCCATGAGCGCATTGAGCGTTCGCGCCTCGCAGGCGGCTTGAATCTCCGCCGGCAGCCCCTCGAACAGGCCCGCCCCTCTGCACCATCGCATGTCCAGCACGAATGAGCCAATGCCCACGCCAGGCCGCGCCCGTCCATCATCACCGGCGAAGATGCAGTAGGGAAGGCTTTCGAGTGGAAAGCCGCAGGCCGGGTCGTTGGCCGACTCGACCCAACTGCTCCGGCTCCACTGGGCTGCTGAAAACCCCTCCATCAACAAACACTCCCGCCTGGCGATCCACGGCCCAGGGTTCGATTATCCGGCGCCGGGGAAGTTCTTCTTCAGGCTTTGCCAGCACTCGTAGTATTCGTGCTGCAGAATCTTTTCTTCCATTGCAAAGCGAGTGGGCCGCACCGGCAGCCGCGTCTCAAACATGAAGGCCAGCGTGCCGTCGATAAAATGCGGCTTCAACTCAGCCGTGCTTGCCCGCTCAAAGGTCTCCGCGTCCGGTCCGTGGCCGGACATGCAGTTGTGCAGGCTGGCGCCGCCCGGCAGGAAACCCTCCGCCTTGGCGTCGTACTGGCCCAGAATCAGCCCCATAAACTCGTTCATCATGTTGCGGTGGAACCAGGGCGGGCGGAAGGTGTGCTCGGCTACCATCCATCGCGGCGGAAAAATCGCAAAGTCCACGTTGGCCGCGCCCGCCAGGCCCGAGGGCGCCGTCAGCACGGTAAAAATTGACGGGTCGGGATGATCGAAGCTCACCGTGTTGATGCAATTGAACCGCGCCATGTCGTACTTGTAGGGCGCGTAGTTGCCGTGCCACGCAACCACGTCGAGCGGCGAGTGATCGATTTCCGCACGCCACAGCCGGCCCAGAAACTTGGCGATTACCTCGAACGCGCCTTCGCGATCCTCATAGGCCGCCACCGGCGTGAGGAAGTCGCGGGAATTGGCCAGGCCATTGGCCCCGATGGGCCCCAGATCGGGCAGCCGGAAGCTCTGTCCATAGTTCTCGCAGATATAGCCGCGCCCCTCGCCGTCAGGCAGCTCAGCGCGGAACTTGATGCCCCGCGGAATCACCGCCAGCTCGCCCGGCGCGGCTTCCAGAACACCCAATTCGGTCCTGAGCAGCAGCCTGCCTTGCTGGGGCAGAATCAGCATCTCGCCGTCGGCGTTGTAAAAGAAGCGGTCAAGCATCGAGTCGTTGGCCACGTAGAGATGAATGGCAACGCCATCCTGCATGGCCGGATCGCCGTTGCCGCCCAGCGTGACCATGCCGTCAACGAAGTCGGTCTTCTCCGCCGGGATGGGAAGCGGGTTCCAGCGCATCTGGTTGGGCGGCGTGGGCGACTCGTCGAAGGGGCCGCTGCGCATGAACCTGCCGTGCGAAAACTCGGCGTAAGGCTCATGCATTACAGAGGGCCGGATGCGGTAGCTCCAGGTGCGGCGGTTGAGAGCGCGCGGGGCTGTAAAAGCCGTGCCGCTGATCTGTTCGGTGTAAAGCCCAAGCGGCGCGTGCTGCGGGGAGTTCTGCCCTTGCGGCAATGCGCCGGCGTGGGCCTCGGTGGCAAATTCGTTGCAAAACCCGGATTGATATTGGTGTTGAGCCATTGGGGAAGCTCCGTAGTGCCTTGACGACGGGCAGTATCGCATTCGCTCGCAACAACTGACAATCCATTTCCATAGGCTGCCGCCCGTCAAGTATTTACATTGTTAAGAAAAGGATGCTAATGTCCTTTCATTCGAAGGGGAGGAACTATGCCCACGAGCCGCTACGGCCATCGCTATGAGCCCGCCGAACTCGATTGCATCGCCTGGAAGATCGTCGAGGAACTGCAGCGGGACGGGCGGCTCTCCTGGGCCGAACTGGGCCGGCGCGTAGGGTTGACCACTCCGGCTGTGGCCGAGCGTGTATACCGGCTGGAGAACCTCGGCGTCATCCGCGGCTTCCACGCCGACATAAGTCTG
>JBEKPI010000285.1:0-2838 GCA_049520855.1 Occallatibacter sp. | reverse complement strand
GCGCATGACGCAGCCCATTCTCATTCCTCAAGGCCAGGAGCTTCCCGCCGCCATCGAAGCCGGCACGCCTCACCGGGTACTGGGCATCGAAGCGACGGCCACATCGGTACACGACGATCTCGAAGGCCTGGTCGTCGACGTTGAAATCACCAGTTGGCCCACTCCCACCCGCCCCCCGGTTGGCCGCGTAATCGAAGTGCTGGGAGATCCTGACGACTTCGGCGTGGACGTGGAAATGATGATCCGCAAACACCAGTTGCCGCGTGTGTTTCCGGAGAATGTGCTGGCCGAGGCGCGCCGCGTGGCTCATCTCGACGAGGCCGAAGCCGCCGGCCGCCGCGATTTTCGCTCGCTTCCAATTGTGACCATCGACGGCGAGACCGCGCGTGACTTCGACGATGCAGTGCTGGTAACCGAGCGCGCGGACGGCGGCTACGAGCTGCAGGTGCACATTGCCGATGTGTCCGAGTATGTGCACGCCGGAACGGACCTCGACCTTGAGGCGCGTTTGCGCGGGACCAGCGTCTACTTCCCCGATCGCGCCATTCCCATGCTTCCGCAGGAGCTTTCGACGGACATCTGTAGCCTGCACCCCGGTGAAGACCGGCTGGTCCTGAGCTGCATCATCCAACTCGATTCCGCCGGCCGCATCGAGGGCTACGAGATTGTCGAAGGCGTCATTCGTTCCGCGGCGCGGATGACATATACCGAGGTCCACGCGATTCTGGAGGGTGACGCCGAAGCCCGCGCGCGCTACGCCAGCCTGACTCCTGAGTTCGAGCGGATGCACAAGCTGGCGGTCCACATGAACAAGCGCCGCGAGGAGCGGGGCAGCATCGATTTTGACCTGCCCGAGCCGGTGATCGAGTTTGACGAGCAGGGCCGGATGCGCGGCGTCACCAAGTCCGAGCGCACCTGGGCCAATCGCCTGATCGAGGAGTTCATGCTGGCGGCCAACGAGTGCGTCGCTACCTGGCTTGAAGACCTGGGCGTCCCGTCGCTCTATCGCATTCATGAAAAGCCCGAACCCCGCCGCGTGGTTCAGTTTGAAGAACTGGCCGCGTCCTTCGGATACTCGCTGGGCCTCGGGGCTCTGCCGGTCAAGCGCATGCAGACCCGCGGTGAGCGGCGGGACGCACACGGCCGCGGGCGCAATCCGAGGATGCATGAAGTGCCGGAAGACATCCCCGTCACGCCGCGCATGTATCAGAAGCTCGCCGCCAGGATCGAGGGCAAGCCGGAGGAGCGGATTCTCAGCTACCTGATGCTGCGCTCGCTCAAGCAGGCGCGCTATTCGGAGATCAACGAGGGCCACTTTGCGCTGGCTGCGCCAACTTACACGCACTTCACGTCGCCCATCCGCCGCTATCCCGATTTGATAGTCCATCGCATCGCCAAGACGCTGCTCCGGGCCGGAGTGCGCGGCCGGGGCGAGGTTGCGCAGGGGCGACACAATTCACCTTGGACGCACCCCAATGAAGGCCTCCCGGCGGGGCGAATCCCTCATCTTCGCAGCCCCAAGCCGGCAGCGCTTTTCCACGGCGAGCCGCCGATTCCAGAAGCCGAGTTGGCGCAGATCGCCGAGGAGACCAGTCTGACCGAACGCCGCGCCGCCGATGCCGAGCGCGAACTGGTGGAGTGGAAGAAGGTGCGCTTCATGCAAGACCGCGTCGGCGAGGAGTTTGCCGCGCTGGTGCTGAACCCCGCGAAATTCGGCCTCTTTGTCGAGTTGACCGACATGTTCGTCGAAGGGCTGGTGCCCATCGACACCATGCGCGACGACCGCTACACCTGGCGCGAAAACACGCACGAGATCATCGGCGAGCGCACCGGCCGCCGTTTCCGGGCCGGCGACAGGGTGCAGGTGATTCTCGATCGCATCCTGGCCCAGGAACGCAGGCTGCAGTTCTCGATTGTGGAGGAGGGTTTGGCGCTCACCGGCAGGAAGCCCGCTAATTCCCCGGCAAAGGCAAGGAAAGCCAAGCGCAAGGACGCGGCGCCGAAGGCATCGAAGGGAAAGAAGCGGTTCGGCAAAAAAAGCAAGCGGCGCTGAGGCCTCCCGGCCCACAGCGCCGCAATCAGCGTTATCTAGATGCCCAGGCCGCCCGCCTGCTTCGCGGCAAGCGGGCCGATGACCGGGATCGTGAAGCGTTTGCCCTGGAACGCGTTGACCAGCACAATGATCCACACGATGAGGAATCCGATGCCCACCAATGGGAACAGGATCACATCGATGAAATTGACAAATGGAATCATTCCAACGATCACCAGAACAACCCAGACGGCAAACCAGGCAATCGACAGGAAGATCGATTGCCAGGAATGGAAGCGCACGTTGGCGCTCTGGTTGTAGGGCGGCACCACCAGAAAGATGATGGCCGGAATGAACGTGATGTAGGCAAGGCCCGAGGCGGCGTTGTCGCTGAGGCCGGTTTCGGCGGGCGGTGGCGCCTGGAACTGCGGCGGTGGTGGTGGTGGCGGCTGGTAGGAAGATGGGTCGGACACGGGAACTCCTTCGGGATCGAGGCTGGACTGCAAAACCGGGTGCTCCACGCTCAAGCCCGGGTGTACTAAGGGGAGCAATTCCCGGCGAGGTTGCGCAGAATGGGCGTGAAGTTGAATCAAGATAAGAGAAACCCGGAAGCGTTGAATTGTCAAGCGGGATTTCCGGGGGGTGACGCGGTTTGGAGCCTCCGAAAGGGAAAGGTGCGGCGGCAAAGGAAAGCGGCAGTAGAGTCGAACTGCCTTCAAGTGGCGGCCGTTCACAGGATCGCCATGGCCGGGGGCTGGTTACTTGTTGGCCTGCTTCTCGGCGAGGTCGCCGAGAATCCATAGTTT
>JBEKPI010000284.1:0-2849 GCA_049520855.1 Occallatibacter sp. | reverse complement strand
GAGGCAGGACTGAACTCCCACACGTCGTTGAGAGTGCTCAAGGCTCCGGCGGAATCGTAGCCATAGCCCCCAAAGAGCCAGAGATTCCCGCTTTTATCGGTCCAGCTCGAAGGCACCGCGCGGCCTCCGGGCACGTTTCCAGCGGCAGGCGTTCCCAGCGTGCCGTACACTCCCGGCTGGCCCCCACTGCTGCCGATGGTGCTGCTTCCGCTCATCCAAGTCCATTCGTTTGTAGAAGGAGTGAGCTCCCAAAGGTCGTTGAGATAGCTGACGGCTCCATTGGCATCGAAGCCATAGCCCCCAAAGAGCCAGGTATTGCCGCTGTGATCGGTCCACACAGCAGCGGCCCCCCTCCCCCCGGGGATGTTTGCTGCCGCGGGCGTCCCCAACGTGCCATACACGCCGGGCTGGCCTTCGTTCGACCCGGGCACTGTGCTGCTTCCGCCCATCCAGGTCCACAAGCCGCTCTGCGCCGCGGCGGGGTTCCCGCCGATGCATGCAATTGCTGCCAGTACCAGGCAGAGTGCGGCCCAGCGACCTCCCTTGGCAGGTCGGTTGGAAATCTGAGAGCAGCCGAGGGATGAAATCGAGGAGTGGAGTGGCTGGGAAGGAAGAAACATGGGGGAATCGCTCCTTTCAAGAGGTGATATGGATCAATTGGCGATCGGTTCGCCAATCGGAAAACGCCGGGCAAACGCCGCTAGGGAATTCCCGGACACTCGCCTCGGACGCAAGCATCCGAATAGCTTCATGGATGGTATGTGCGCTATTACAAGTCGCGGAGACGGATGTTTCCGGCGCTCAGGATCGTCACGGAAAGGGGCGCCCAAAAGGGCTTCCATAAGCAGGCTGAGGCTGAACCGCACACGCGGTTCCCTCGAGCATTTTCGATTCCGCTCTTTGCAGAAACCTTCAAGCCAAGCGGCCTTTTCCAATAGAGAAAGCCACCCTGCACGATCTCCAAATGGCAACATGTGAAACGGAAACGCGCTGATCGATGCTCTCTTGCTCATCGAGACCGGCATCCGCGGCTCCTTGTGGCGCAGCTCCCATAGCAGACAAGCCACGGGCGCTGGCAAGCCAAACCAAGGCGATCAATGAGCATGAATTCGACAGAGAAACGCGGGTTGAGGGCAACCCGAAGACGGCAATTTCCCCCAGGGAACCCTCGATCAATCAGGATTTTGACCTGATTGTTTTTCAGCTGGTGACCTTCGTACACCGGCGCTAAACGCCGGCAACAGAAACCAGACTACCATCTGAAATTCAATGAATCCACATGATTGCAGCCGCTGTCTGGTCAATATGATTCTCTTTTTGAATCTGGAAGGCCGTTGATCGCACACTGCACCCACAGGTCCGCAATCCGGAATGTCGCCAGTTCGGAAATCGCCCCCAAACCGCGCGCAGGGATTTTGCTGGGCCGCGCCCATCCTCCTGTACACTGGAGTGTTTATGGGCATTGAAACCAAACTTCCAATCGGTATCCTGGGCGCAACCGGAATGGTCGGCCAGCGCTTCATTCAGCTTCTTGAGAGCCATCCCTGGTTTCAGGTCGCGTGGCTCGCCGCCAGCGACCGCTCCAGCGGCAAGCCCTACGGTGAAGCCGCCAGGTGGCGCCTCGACACTCCGCTCCCCGAGCGCATTGCGCGCATGATCGTGGCCCCGGCCGATCCGGAAGGCGCGCCCAAAATCATCTTTGCCGCCCTCGACGCCGCCATAGCCCGCGAGCTGGAGCCCCGTTTCGCCGCCTCCGGTTGCGCCGTCGTCTCCAACTCCAGCGCCTACCGCATGGCCCCCAACGTACCCCTGGTCATTCCCGAGATCAACGCCGACCACCTGCACCTCATTGAGGAGCAGCCCTCGCGTCGCGATTCGGGAGGCTACATGGTCACCAACCCCAACTGTTCCACCATCGGTCTGGTCATGGCTCTCAAGCCTATCGAGGAGCGCTTCGGCATTTAGCAGATCCTCGTCGCCACCATGCAGGCGGTGTCGGGCGCAGGCTACCCCGGCGTGCCCTCCATGGACATTCTCGGCAACGTCGTGCCATATATCGGCAGCGAAGAAGAGAAGATGGAGGGCGAGACCCTCAAGCTGCTGGGCCGCCTGAATGAAGACTCTGCCGGTCGCGTTGTCGTGCCGCTACGCGCGCGCATCAGCGCTCACTGCAACCGTGTCCCCGTCGAGGACGGCCACACCGAGAGCGTCTCCATCAAGCTCGGCAACAAACTCGGCAGGCCGGCCACGCGCGAGCAGATTCTTGCCGCCTGGGCAGAGTTTCGCCCGTTGGCCGGGCAGGGACTGCCCACCGCCCCCGATCAGCCCGTCGAGTGGGCGCCGCAGAACGATCGCCCCCAGCCCCGCCTGGACCGCAATCGCGGCAACGGAATGGCCGTAACCGTGGGACGCCTGCGCCCTTGCAATGTGCTTGACTGGAAGTTTACCGTGCTCTCGCACAACACCATTCGCGGAGCCGCCGGCGCGGCCATCCTCAATGCCGAACTGCTTAAAAGTCTGCGCAAGTTGGAGCCGGGGTCCCCGGCGACAGGTCTTGGTCGATGGGGTGAAGAGCCGGTCGCGGAAGCGGCCGCTCGCGCTTAGCGCGCAACGAACCATGGGAAGATTCGCATGAGCCTGGTAGTCATGAAGTTTGGCGGCACGTCGGTCGAGGACCCGGCGGCCATCGCTCGCTCCGCGGCCATCGTCGCCGGTCGCGTGGCCCAGGGCAAGACCCCCGTCGTCGTTGTCAGCGCCATGGCCAAGGTCACTGACCAGTTGCTGCGCGCCGCCGCCGCTGCCTCGCAAGGCGACCGCACCGGGGCCCTCGCCATCGGTTCCCGCCTGCG
>JBEKPI010000283.1:0-2906 GCA_049520855.1 Occallatibacter sp. | reverse complement strand
GATTGCGGCGATTCTGACGCTGATCGGCTATTCGATGAACGACACGATCGTGGTGTTCGACCGTATTCGCGAGAACCTGCGGTTGAGCCGGCGGGAGTCGCTGCCGGACGTGGTGAACCGGAGCATCAACCAGACGCTGAGCCGGACGGTGCTGACCTCGGGCCTGACTTTTCTTACCGTGCTTTCCCTGTATATTTTTGGCGGCGCGGTCTTAAAAGGCTTTTCATTTGCGCTGGTGGTGGGTATTCTTATCGGCACGTATTCCTCTATTGCCGTGGCGGCGCCGATGTTGGTGGCCTGGCAGCAGTGGCGGGCGGGGAAGGGCAAGGCTACGGTCCTGCCGGCCGCAAGGCGGGCCAAAGTGTAGGGGGGTATTGGTTGGAATTGCACAGATTTTGCATCATGCTTGGCACGAGGGGCTTTGTTCTGATAGAAGGGGAGCACACTTCTGTGGTACCGTTTTGATGCCGGGAACATTTGGAGTTCCTCCGGTGTCTAAATAGGAGTAACCGACACCCGATTCGAGGCTGGCCATGTTTGAAGATTCCACGTTTGAATCCGCGCACAGGATCAAGAGCAAGAGCAAGTACTGGATGATGGTGACCTTCATCACCAACGGTTCGATCCTGCTGTTTATGATCCTCCTTCCACTGATCTATCCCGAGGCGCTGCCGAAGGCGGCCATGCTGACGGTATTGACTGCGCCTCCGCCACCTCCGCCTCCACCTCCGCCTCCCCCGCCGCCGGAGGTTGTGCATGTAGTCCACGTGCAGTCGGAGATGATGAATAATCAGCTGACGGCGCCCACCAGGATTCCGCACGACATCAAGATTGTTGCCGAGAAGGAAGCACCGCCGAGTTCGGGCTTTGGCGTGGCCGGCATGGAAGGCCTGGGCGGCAGCGGCAGCGGCGTGATCGGCAGCGTGTTCGGCAGCGGCGCCGGTCCGAAGGTGAAGGCCGAAGCGCCCAAGAAGGTGAACATCTCAGGGGGCGTAGCGGCGGGCATGTTGCTGCAGAAGACGATACCGCTTTATCCGCCGATCGCCAAGGCAGCTCGCGTGTCCGGCACTGTGGTGCTGCAGGCCACCATTACCAAGACGGGAACGATCGAAGGCCTGCGCGTGATCAGCGGTCCAGCAATGCTGCAGCAGGCGGCAATGGATGCGGTGAAGTCCTGGCGGTACAGGCCCTATCTGCTTAACGGCGACCCGGTGGAAGTGGAAACCACGGTGAACGTGGTCTTCACGCTCGGTGGATAACGAACCCTCCGGCTCCCTCCTGTTCGATTGGGCGGGAGCCTTGCTTTTGACCTGAATGCGAATCCGGAAAGAGCCGCATTCCATAGCAACCATCCGCCGCGGCGGATCGCAGTTCACAAGAAACTCCTTAGGAGGAACGATTCAGTGATTCTCGCACAGCTCGCACATTTCGCTTCGCACACGGTCAGCAGCCTCGCCTTCTTCCAGGAAGAGCAGGCGGTCAGTTTCAGCCCGATGGGGCTGTGGGATCATATGGGATGGCCGGCACGCACGATCGCCATCATTCTATTCATTGAGTCGATCTGGTCGCTGGCCGTGATGATCGACCGTTACCTGTACTTCTCGGCGGCGCGCAAGCAGTCGCGGGAGTTCGCGCCCAAGGTTGCAGGCGCCTTGAAGGACAGCAAGCTGGAAGAAGCCATCAAGATTGCCGACCGGAACAAGAAGTCGCACCTGGCCGAAGTTGTAACCGCCGGACTGCAGGAATTCCGGGCGTCTGCCGGTCAGCCGACCGACGAGACCATCGAGAGTTCCGGCCGCGCATTGGAGCGGGCCGAGGCGATCGTACACGCCAAGCTGAAGAGGGGTCTTGCGGTGCTGGCGACCATCGGCGCGACGGCTCCGTTCGTTGGACTGCTGGGGACGGTTATCGGCATTCTGAACGCCTTCCAGCAGATCGCCACGCAGAAGACCTCAGGCATCGGCGCCGTGGCCGGCGGTATCTCGGAGGCGCTGGTAACCACAGCGTTCGGCCTGTTGGTGGCCATCCCCGCGGTGATGGCGTTCAACTACTTTACAGGCCGGGTCGAAGCATTCGACGTGGAGATGGACAACTCCTCGAGCGAACTGGTCGACTACTTTATCAAGCAGAGCCACAAGCGTTGAGCGAGGCGTTTGTGGTCGCGAGCGGGAGTCTGCGGGGGCAGTGGAGACAGTCTCTCTACTGCCCGCCGGTTTGAAGCTCGCTTTTGGCAACTGTTTCGCAGCAACGCCGGAGAGCCGTCCGGAACGAAAAATCTTGAGGCACGGAGCCCAAAACAATGGCAATTGCGGTTCGCGACGAAGGCAAAAAGGTCAGCTCGAACATCAATGTCACTCCGATGGTGGATGTGATGCTGGTTCTGCTGATCATCTTCATGGTCATTACCCCCATGCTCCAGAACAAGGTGCAGATCGACATGGCCAAGGTGGACAATGCCACCAATATGCCGGATGCCGACAAGGAAGACGCCATCGTCGTGGCCATTACCCGCGATGGAGTGATCTACCTGGGACAGAACAAGACCACCGTCGAAGAGATTGGCGCACAGGTGCGCGAGAAGCTGGCCGACAAGCCCGGCAAGACGATCTTCATTCGTGCCGATGCCCGCGCCCAGTACCGCGCCGTGGAAGACGCCATTGACGGCGTGCGTACCGCTGGCGTGGAAGATGTGGGCCTGCTGACTCAGAAGCGGGAAAGCGGTCAGTCGGGCGGCGAGTAGTTTTTTCCGCCCTTCCTTTAACGAGTTTATGCAATCGAGGAGTTTATAGCCATGGGAATGACAATGGGGGGCGGGGGTGGTTACTCGTCCGACATCAATGTTACGCCGATGATTGACGTTCTTCTGGTGCTGCTGATCATCTTCATGGTCATCGTGCCGGTAGTGC
>JBEKPI010000282.1:0-2907 GCA_049520855.1 Occallatibacter sp. | reverse complement strand
CTCGGGAATCGCTTTCTTGACCGCGGCCGCAACTTTGGCGTCTTCGTGGTTGATGATGCGGGCGATATCGAGCGCGGATTTGGTGTCAAAGCCTTGAGAGGCCTCGTTCTGGCTCTCGGTGGTCAGTTGTTGAAGCAGGGGGTCAAAGTGACCCTTTGCGCCATTGTTATGGACGGCGTTATGGATGGCGGCCGGTTCCTGCATCGTCGAGCTGATAAGCATCGCTTCTATCCCCTATTTTTAATTGTATCTTCAAATCGGTCAACATTGGTCAGAAATCGAATAGAACGCGGCAAACCGCGATGATGCCTGAACCAAGAGAGTCAAAAAGCCGCGCGGACGGCATCGTGAAACGCTGGTCTCACCGCGCGAATCAACTGGCTCTGGCGGCCGGGCCAGGTGCGGTTGGTCAGCAGAACAACGGCAATCGCGGCGTCCAGGTCGATCCATAGCGAGCAGCCGCTAAAGCCAAGATGCCCGATCGAATGGGGCGAAAAATGCCGGCCCGAGCTGGATGGCTCCGAAGGCGTATCCCAGCCCAGCGCGCGCGAACTTCCCAGGGGGCCTTGCCGCTGCGCAAACAGTTCAACGGCGGCCGCGCTGAAGAGCCGGGAATTGCTGGCGTTGCCGGCGGCGTCAAGGATTTCGCGGGCGAAGCGCAGCAGGTCGGGCACATTTGAAAACAGCCCGGCGTGGCCGGCTGCGCCGCCGAGCAGCGAGGCATTTTCATCCTGGACTACGCCCTGGATGCGGCGGTGGCGGAAGGTGGTGTCTTCTTCGGTGGGCGGAATCGAGGCGCGGGCGGCAGGCGGGGGTGAGAAGCACGTGGCTGTCAGGCCGAGCGGCTGAAAGATCTCGCGCGGCGCCCAGGTGGCGAGGGATTCGCGGGTTAGCGCCTCGAGCGCTTTGCCCAGCAGAATGAAGCCTGGATCGGAGTATTCGGCGCGCAGGCCGGGTTCGACTTCAAGGTGCAGGGCCAGGCAGGCTTTCAAGAGCGCCTCGGGAGTGGCGGCTGTGCGGAAGAACTCGACGTAGCCCGGCAAGCCGGAGTTGTGGGCGAGCAGATGGCGGAGCTTTACCTGACGGGCGGGGTCGCCGGGAGCGCGGCCCGCGAGGAAGTCCGGCAGCAGATCGCCGAGGGGGGTTTCCAGGTCGAGCAGGCCGCGCTGATGGAGCAGCATCGCGGCGGCGGTGGTGGAGGCGACCTTGGTGATGCTGGCGATGTCGTAGACGGTATCCGGGGTGACGGTGGGGGCGTCTTCGTCATAGGTGAAGCGGCCCAGCGCATCGCGCAGCAGGATCTGCCCTCTGGCCAGAACGCCAAAGGCGCAGCCGGGAAAGGCGCGGGCCTGGATGGCTTCGCCGAGGACGCGGTAGACGGCGGGAAAGCGACCGCGCTGGCTGGTGGGCGGAATCTCTGTCGGGTTGATTTTTGGGTCCATCGCTTTATTGCATCGTAGCGCGATTTGCGCCGCTAGGTTGTGGCGCTATCTCATCTTTTGCCTATCGAATAGCGCGAAGGCTATCTTTAGAGGCTAATCGTTCGTCTATCTCTCATCGGGATGGACTGGAGGAAGATATGCGTCTGCCGCATGGATCGTCTACGGCTGCAATCATGCTTGGGCTTGTGGCCGCGGTGTCAGGTTGCGCATTGGCCCAGGCTCCTTCCACGCCAGACGCCGCACCGACCGCGGCTGCGCAGACGCCTGCCGTTCCATCCACCGCAGAGAATCAGGCAAGCAAATTGCAGTCAGAGCAAGATAAGCTGCCCGAGCCGCCGAACCCGTTGGGCGTGCCTTGCCGCCCCGCCGGCCAGGGTTACGAGCCGATGGACGAAAAGATGCCGTGTCCCGCCGCGGCGAAGAAGACCTACACCGTTCCCGCTGGAACCAAGGTGCTGTTGCAGTTGCGCAGCGCGATTAACACGAAAAGCGCCAAACCCGGCGACGGCGTCTACCTGGCCTCGACCTTCCCGGTGGTGGTGGGCAACCGTGTGATGATTCCGGCGGGGGTCTATGTGCAGGGCGTGGTGGACCGCGTGGTTCGCGCAGGGCGCGTGAAGGGCAGGTCGCAGCTCGATATGCACTTTACCTCGATCATCTTTCCCAATGGCACGGTGGTGGAGATTCCGGGGCTTGTGAACAGCTTGCCCGGCGCCAGCAAGCAGACGGTGAAGGACGACGGCGAAGGAACCATCGAGCAGGCGGGCGACAAGGGCCGCAACGCGGGCAAGGTGGCGGAGGTTGCCATTCCGGCCGGCGGTACAGTCGGGACGATCGGCGGCCTGGGCGCGGGGCATCCGGTCGAGGGAGGGCTTGTGGGGATCGGGGCCGGACTCGCCGCTGTCGGGTTGGCAACGCTGTTTACACGAGGCGCCGATGTCAACATCGAGAGCGGGGCGCAGGTGGAGATGGTCTTGCAGCGGCCGCTTCTGCTCGAAGAGGAGAATCTGGGCGGCGTCGGCGGGCCGGGAGCCGCTCCCGCGCTGGTTCCGGCGGCAAATCAGCCCAAGCCGATGGAGAAGCCAAAGCGCCCGGATGTCCTTTGCCCGCCGGGAGATCTTGGCTGCGGAGAGTGATCCGCTGTCGAAGTGCGGGGTTGACAGATGCGGGTGAGCTGTTCGGCAGTAAGGAAGCCGATCTCTACGCCCGTCGGCCTATCGCCAGCTTGGATCGGGACGATATTGCGCGAATTCTCCTGCGCCCATCGGCGTACAGGGGCATTTCTTTACCGTTTCCTTCTCTATGCGAGCGCCTCATCGACAGCCGCGGCCAGCGTCCTCAGCCCTTCGGCCACGTCTCCTTCAAGGTGAACGCGCAGGGCGCGGCGGCCGCGCGACTCCAGCACCGCCAGATCTCCGGCGGCCTGGGCGTCAATGACTACGCCGAAGCTGTATTTCTTTCCCGG
>JBEKPI010000281.1:0-2907 GCA_049520855.1 Occallatibacter sp. | reverse complement strand
TCTCCCAGGTCGGCGGTTTCACCGGGATCCTGCAGGTAGCGGCGGCTGCCTATTCCCGCAACAAGCGAGTCATCACCCACGGTTACAAAACCAACATCGAGGTCGCCGCGAATCTTCACTTCCTGGCCGCCCAGCCCAATGTGGAGCCGCTCGAATTCTCTCTCAGCCGCTCGCCTCTGCGCTGGCACACAACGAACGAGCACTTCCCCGTGGAAGAAGACGGCTGCGTGCGCGTGCCACGGGAGCCGGGGCTCGGGGTCACACTTAATCCTGAAACCATCGAGCGCTACAAGTATGTACAGTAGGTCGTCCCTTCCTTCACGCGCAACCTTCGCGAACGGTGAACTTCGAAGATGAAGCCGATTATCCGGCTGGTTCCAATTCGTGGCTCCTGGCTTCCATTGAAACCCACTGCTGCGGCTGGTTGGCGTATGCCCGCGGAGTGCAGTGCATGTACTTCTTGAACACCGAGGCAAAATAGGCCGGGTTGCAGAACCCGCACAGGTCGGCCACCTCGGCCACGTGCAGCCGCGGATCAAGCAGCAGCCTCTTGCCCATCTCGAGCCGCTGCCGGATCAGGTACTCCTCAAGCGTATGCCCCGTGTTCCGGCTGTACACCCTGCCCAGATGCCCGGCTGACAGCTTCAAATCCCGCGCCAGGACCTGGATGGTCACCTTCTCCGGACCCAGCTCGCGCACCAGCCGGTGCGTCTCGCTGACAATCTTCTCTTCGCGTTGCGAGAACATCTGCACCAGTTGCAGGCGCAGCTTGTCCACGTAGCCGCGAAACGCTTCTGCCATGGCGAACGAATTCGGCGAGCCTACGATAATCTGCACCGCACGCTCTTTGGCCACGTTCACGAGCGGCACGCTGATACCAATTGTTGCCAGCTCCCGGGCCAAATGCTCGCATGCCCAGGTCAGCAGCCCGCGCGCCTGTTGCAACTGCGCCACAGTAGTCGCCGCCGGGGCCGCGCCAGCAAGAAACTCCCGCACCGACGCGGTAGTTGCCGTAGAATCGGCCTGTTGCAGAGCCTTCAACACCCGCCCCAGAGCCTGCACCGGCTGCTTTTCCGATTGGGGAAGAATCTCGAAACAATTCACCGTCGAATGTCCCGACTCAAGAGCCGAGGCCGCCTCGTGATACGCCCGCAGCAGCTCGGTCGCCTGCCGGTGAAGGCTGCTGATGCCCATCCTGGCCAGGGGGAACCCCTCCGCGCGCGCAATCCGCAGCAACGTCTGCGCCATCTCTTCCAACAGTATTCGCTCGGTGCCCGCGGTCCGCGACCTCTGCGCAGTAAAAATGCACATTTCGCCCGGCGTCACCACGGTAGCCAGCGTGTTCGGCCAGTTTTGGCAGCGGTCCTCAATCATGTGCGCCACGCGGGCAAGCGCCAGGTTTCGCCCGATCGCCTTGGGATCGCCAAACTCCGCCACACGCCTGGGTTGGGATGGCTCCGGATTCTCTTCCATGGCCGGTTCGAGCCGCAGAACCAGAACCCGATCGGGATACAGTTCCAACCCCACTGTCCGCGCCAGCGACCGCACCTGCTCCAGGTTTCCCGCCGGCCCGTTCCCCACCTGACCGGACAGCAGCAGCTCGGCCAGTTCGCGGCGGTCCAGCGCCAGTTCCCGTTCCCGCATTCGCTGAAACTCGCTCATGATCTCGAGGCGCTTCCAGGCATTGCTCAGATAACGGGCGAAAACCTCCATCATGCGCAGCATCTCTGCCAGCTGTGCTGTGGTCACGACAGGGACGTGGTAGTACGCATCCTCAAGGCGCGCCATATCGATGTGCGGCTGCCCCTGCAAAGCTTCCTTCACATGCGCAAAACCTTCTGCGGAGGGAGGAACTGCCAGCACCTGTCCGCTGAAAAGCGTGCCCAGGTAGCGTCCCTCGCAAACCACGGGCACGGCGATATCGGTGAGCCCTACGTGGCATGGATAAATCTGGCTCCTGCGCGTCGCCCGGCAGCGTTCCTTGGCCGGCTTGTCGCTGCGCGCGCAGGTAGTCTCCTCGTGCGCGCCAAAGCCGTGTACCAGGTCGCAGAAGTGCGTGCTTGGACTCGGCGAGGTCCGTCCCGACGTATCCGCGCCCATCGCCTGCAGTTGCACCAGCGCGTCGCCCGTATTCACGCGCGGCCCCTGTGTGGGATCGAACAGCTCCAAATCGTCGGCCCACATCAACTCCACGTTGCGAATGGGGCTCGAATCGTTCAGCAGTACGAGGAAATACTCAAACAGTTCCAGATCCTTCTTGAATTCCTGTTTGAGCGTTTCGCTCAGATCTGGCTTTCGCTTCTTCATTTCTGCTCGCCTCCGCGCGGATCGGACTGGCGGAGCCATCTTAAACTTTGGAACTTGGACTTGGATATCAATAATCCAGCATAAACTATCGTTTAATTGCTCGTTCCTTGGCATAGCGGCCCTGTGCGGGGCTTCTAAGCGCTGAATAATCGATATCTTGGAAGGAGCAAAGCAGAATTGGTCGTCTCCATCTTTACCGTGCACCGAAGCAGTCATGGATGAGCCCGGATCGTCAGTCCCCCATCCACCACCAACTGTGTTCCCGTCACCCAGGCCGCCCCGGGGCTGGCAAGGTAAGCGACGGCAGCCGCCACGTCCCCCGGCATGCCGCGCCGGCCCAGCGGGTGCAGCGCCTCAGTCTGCGCCGCCAGAGCCTCCGGATCCGGCGCTGTCCTCAGCCACTCATCCCAGAGGGCTGTATCGATGTAACCCGGACAAACCGCATTTACGCGAATACGCCTTGGGGAAAGTTCCAGCGCCAGGTTCCGCGTCAGCGCCAGCAGTCCCGCCTTCGAGCAGGCATATGGTATCGCATTCGCAAAAGCATGGCTGGCGTGAATCGAACTGATGTTCACAATCGCCCCTCCAGCCGCGGGAAAC
>JBEKPI010000280.1:0-2909 GCA_049520855.1 Occallatibacter sp. | reverse complement strand
TTGGCGCAGGTCGCCGATCAGGTGGATGGCCGCATCGAAGTCCGAACTGAACGCGCTGCCTTCCACCACCTGGTTTACGTTTCCGGTGCCGTCGAATTTGAATTGATTCACTCCGTACTTTGAAACCATCCCGGTGACCGCATCGTGAAAGAGCGCGTAATAGCGCGGTCCGGACAAGGCCAGGCCGCCATCGACGATCTCATAGCCGCCCTTTTTCGCGGTGGCCAGACGTTCCTGTTTGGCCCGGTCATAGCCGCCCCATGGCGAAAGCCAGACACCCGGCGCGGCGCCATATTCGGCCGCAGCTTTTGTAAGCGGCTCAAAGCCATCCTTGAAGTCCGAGCGTATCTTCCAAAGATCGTTGAGATCGTCCCAGCCATCGTCGAAAAGAAAGGAGTCAAGGGTAACTCCGCGCTTCCTGCTCAACTCTTCGCCAAAGGCATGAATGCGATTCAAAGCTTCTTGCTGCGTATATGGGTTGCCGAAGCCAATATCGAACCAACTGTTGTAGTGCAGGAAGGTGCGATAAGGATGGGCGCGTTCCCGCTCGAGATAGGTGAGGAAGCTGCGGCGCATTTGTCCGGCGGGCGCGACTCCGACAACCGATGAGTAACGGGCAGACTGGCCGGCGCCGATGGGCACGCCGCTGTGCAGCTCGCTCACTCCGCGATCGCCCACCACGCTGCTCTCCGCGAGCGGGGACTCGGAACCGAGAAAGAAATTGCCATCGGTGAGCGGCGAGCCCTTCACGGTTCCAGCCACAGCAATCCCCGGAGAGCGCACATCGATCATCACCAGCCCGCTGAGTGGAACCGGCTTGCTGCCGGCGGTGATGGTGAGGATCTGTCGAATGTAACTGGAGCCCTGGCGCAGCGTGAGAGCCCAGTCTGCCTGAAACCGTCCGGCGGGATCGGCGAGCGGGTAATGAACGGTAACTCCAGGCAGCCGGTCCGAAGCGCGGGAAGCTGCTGGATCCGGTGTGAGCTGTTCCACCCTGGCAGGCCCGGAAATCGGCAGGCCCGCGGCCGGCACCACGCCGGAATCCTTCAAGTCGATGGAGAAAGGTCCATCCAGCTTGAGGGCAGCGTCCATGACCCCGGAGCGGGGGGTCTTGTCGCGGATCACCAGGGAAGTCAGGCGCCCGTCACGGATTTGCCACGCGGCCGCAATACGATCGTTCTGGAGCGTGCCGCCTTCGGGAGCGCTGGCCGTCTGTTCATGCAGAGCGGCCACCGGGTTGCCCGCAGCGCTTTCGACAGAACTCTGCGCGAAAGCGGCACACAAATCCAGAGCGCTGATGCCGATTGACAGCGCGAGGATTCTCAGTGCAAGCAGAGCCGCCCCGGATTGCGTCGGCCGGATGAGCACTTGCCCCTCCTCTTTCAGGGAACAGTGTATCCGAATTCAGGCCGGAGTTAACACGGGGCGGCGACAGCGTCTCAATGCACGCCGTGCTCATTCAGCCAGGGGGCATACTGGTGGTCTTCCTTCAGGATGTGGTCGTTGAGCCAGTCGCGCAGGAAGTTCAAAAGTTGAATGTTCAGCGCGCTTTCGCCGCGCTCGAAGCGGCCGAGGTGTTCTTCCACCTGTTTGGTCAGTTTGACGTGTTTGGCGTGGTGTTCGGCCAGCCCCGGATATTTTGTTCCCGCCATCATCGACTCCTCCGCGGAGAAGTGGTTGCGGGTGTAGTCCACCAGTTTGCGCAACAGCGGGCCGGTCATGGATTGCGCCTGGCCCTTCATCATCGCGTCGTGCAGATCGTTCAGGATCGTGAACAGAACGGTGTGTTGACTATCGATTGCATTGACGCCTACGGAGTATCTGCTGTTCCATTTCAATAAAGCCATACAATGTCTCCTGCCGAAGTTTGCCGGCAACTGAGTTATCGGAAAGAAAGACCGAAGGTTGAGTGGAATTCATGGCCGGGACTTTTCCGGGCCCGGCGTGGCGCATGCAAGGGCCAGCGGTTCAATGCACGCCCCGCTCATTCAGCCACGGGCCATACTGCTGGTCCAGGCCCTCGATGTGCTCGATGTATCCGTCGCGCAGCGAGCAGAGCATGGGGCGCAACTCGACCCCTTCGCCATATTGCACTCGATGGGCCGATTGGAGCATCTGCGCCAACATCTTGTGATGCTGGGCGCGGTGTTCGGCCAGGCCCGGAAAGCTACTCTGTTCCATCAACTGCTCTTCGCTCCAGAAGTGCATTCGGGTGAACTCGATCAGCCGGTCCAGCAGTTCGCTGATTTGTTCGCGGCCGCATCCATGCACCAGCGCGAGGCGAAGTTCGTTTACGGTATCCATGAGGATGCCGTGCTGATCGTCCATGGCCCGAACGCCGACGGTGCAGGCGTGGTTCCAGGTTAGAAGGGTCACATGAGCCTCCGTTAACCGCTAATGTAGGTATCGGTCACGCTTCGCCGGGCGTTAGGCGTAGTCTGCCTGACCCACGTGACGAAGGTTTGGCGCGGGCGGCATCGCGGCAGAGGAACCTCGCGGCGGATGCAGGATTATCTCCGCGTGTCGAAGGGCATCGAACCCGAAAGAAATACTCGAGTTCGAGGCGCACAATGGAGCTGAGCCCTATGATCACTCCGGCTAATCTGATCGCTGCCTTGCTCACGCTCGTCCCGCTTCTCGACGCGGCATTCTTTGCTGAGCGCGCGGCCGGGTTGGCGCGCAGGCTGCCCGTGTGGGCGCAACTTGTTTCGCCCGCTGCCTTGAGCCTTCCCTACGTGCTGGTGGCGTGCGGCGCCGGCATGTTCCGCTGGGGCTGGTTTGCGCTATATGCGCTGCTTCCCGTAGCCGTGGCCAGCCTGCTTTGGCAGGCTGGGCGCGCCGATTGCGCTCAACAGCTTGAGCAACCGGGACCCGTCGCTGGGGACCCCGGCCAGCCACCCCAGCAACCG
>JBEKPI010000279.1:0-2920 GCA_049520855.1 Occallatibacter sp. | reverse complement strand
AGCATCCAGTCCGTGGCCTTGATCATGCGCGGATCGTCCCGCGGCACGCCGGCCTCGCCCAGCGCGAAGACCGCCTGCGCCGTGTCCCAAACCGGCGAAACGCAGGGCTGCATCCGGAATGTCGGCTCGGGCATTTCTTCGCTGGCCGGCTCCTCGATGCCCAGCTTCTCAAACTCGTCGCGGGCGCGAATTACCTGCGGGTCATCTTCCGAGTAGCCCAGGCAGCGCAGCGCGATAATGGCGTTCAGCATGGCCGGATAGATGGCCCCCAAGCCGTCGGTCATCTCCAGCCGCTCCAGCATCCATTTCTCTGCGCGCTTGAGGGCCAGCGTGCGCAGCGGGCGCAGGTGAACCGACTCAACAAAGTGCAGGACCCTGTCCAAAACAATGAAAAAATTGCGCCATGAAATTACCGACTTGCTGTCCATGCGCAAGCGGAGGTTGGCCTTGGCGCGCCCGCCCACATACAGCTCGTCGATTCCCTGCTCGGGAGCGATCCGCTTGTATGGTTTCTTGGCGTACATAATGGCCAGCGGAACCAGAATCGACCGCGACCAGGAGGAGATTTCGTAGATGTTGAAGTAGAACCACTTGGGGAAAAGAACGATCTCCGGCGGTATCGCGGGCACCGCGTCGTAGTCGTATTCGCCCAGCCCGCAGAGGTACATCTTGGTGAACGTGTTGCACGCCACCACCCCGCCGTGCGCCAGTACCCACTCACGGCACTTGGCCAGCCGCGGATCGTCTGCGCCGACGCCCATCAGCTTGGCCGACGAGTAGCACTTTACGGACAGCGAGACGTTGCCCGGCCCACCGGGAAAAATGCTCCAGCTGCCGTCCTCGTTCTGATAGCGCATCATCTCCGCAAGCGCGCGCTTCAGCCGGCCCGGATCGCCGCTTTCCAACTGCGTGTGCAGATAGATGTAGTCGGCCTCGAGCATCGAATCGGCTTCGAGTTCCCCGCACCAATACCCCTCCGGATGCTGCCGGGAGAGCAGGAAGTCCCGGGAGCGAACGATGGCCGATTCTACATCCGCCAGGTCCGCATCCAGCCGCCCAAATCGGGGCGCCGCGGTTTGCGTCTTCCCTTGCTGAATTCTCATGCGATTTGAAATGCCTCAGTTTCTTTCCGGAAGATCCGCGCGCCTGACTGCGGCGGCGCAGGGTATTCAGTCATCCCGCCACTCTAAACCGGAAGGCCGGGACCGGCACGGAGATTCGCGCCTGGATCGCGCCTTTCGGCCGGAATCGTGGCCGCCCAGCACGGCGTACTTCGTCCTTTTCGTCGCCTTAGCCGGCCCCTTACGAAAAAACTGGCAGAAGGACGCGGGACTACGGATCCCGCCACCCCCGGCCAGTGAAGAACTTACCTTACATGCACCGTTTCTGTCCCGCCGGCGCCGCCAATGGCCTGCACAATCTCCGGCGGCAGGCCGAAGCGTACATTCTCCGGCATCACTTCAACTTCTTCGACGCTGTCAAAACCGTTTAGTCGCAAATAATTGACCACGTCCTCGACCAAAACTTCGGGCGCCGACGCACCAGCCGTAACCGCAACCGTATTCACGCCTTCCAGCCACGCCGGATCGATGGCCTGGGAGTTATCAATCAGATAACCGATGGTCCCCAGGTTCCGTGAAACCTCGACCAGACGGTTGGAATTCGAACTGTTGGTCGAGCCTACCACCAGAACCAGGCCCGCATTGTGGGCCACATTCCGCACCGCAACCTGGCGGTTTTCCGTGGCGTAGCAGATGTCCTGCGAGTGAGGGCCGACGATGTTGGGAAACTTTTCCTTGAGCGCATGAATAATGTCCCGCGCCTCGTCCAGCGAGAGCGTCGTCTGGGTTAGATACGCCACACGGTTGGGGTCGGGCACCTTCAGTTCGGCGACTTCGGCGACGTTCGAAACCACCTGCGTCGCCTCCGGAGCCTCGCCCAGCGTGCCCTCGATTTCGTCGTGGTCGCGATGGCCGATCAGCACCAGCGAATAACCCTGGCGCGCAAACTTCACCGCCTCGATGTGCACCTTGGTCACCAGCGGGCAGGTGGCGTCAATCACCCGCAGGTTGCGGCCCTTGCTCCGCTCCCGCACCGCCGGCGAAACCCCGTGCGCCGAATAAATCACCCGCTGCCCGTCCGGCACGTCATCGATCTCGTGCACGAAGATCGCGCCCTTTTCGGCCAGCTCATTCACAACATAGCGGTTATGGACGATCTCGCGGCGAACGTAGATGGGCGCGCCAAAGGTCTCCAGCGCGATCTTCACAATGTCGATCGCGCGCACCACGCCGGCGCAAAAGCCGCGCGGCTTCAGCAACAACACCCGCTTCTGACTGGGGGAAGTCTCGCCGTGATTTCCGTTCGAGATGGATTCGAGAAGAGTAGTGGTCACACTCCCAGTATACCAATGCAGAGACCCAAGGGCAGAAAGAAACCCATCCTGCTATCGCTTGACGTGTTTCGCGAACTTCATGCGATTGCCCCGCCGGCCAGAGCAATTGCGTTTGAAACCGAAGTTGATCGCATGGGGTATGTTCCATCTCGCACAATCCCCGTCCCAGAGGGACGACAGGAGGTTAGCACAGGGCGGAAGCCCTGGGTAGGCCGCCAATCCATCGATGGCGTCCCTCCGGGACGCCTGGAATTGGACCGGAAACTCCTCTTCGACACAAATGCGACTGCCCTGCCCGGCCGCCTCGCTCGCCGCCCGAAGCGAGCAAACGAGCCGCCAATCACCCCAGCGCAATCACCATGGCTCCCGCGGTGATCAGCAAGCCGCCGGCGACGGCTGCTGTATTAAGCTTCTCGCCCAGCAGCAGCCATGCGAACAGCATGACCAGGGGCACGCTGAGCTTATCCAGCGGGGCCACGCGCGAGGCCGGTCCCAGTTGCAGGGCGCGGAAGTAGCAGAGCCACG
>JBEKPI010000278.1:0-2924 GCA_049520855.1 Occallatibacter sp. | reverse complement strand
TGCCCAGTTCGCGCGGCGATCCGGCGCGGAAGATTCTTCCTTCGGCGATGATATAGGCTCGGTCGGTTACGCTCAAGGTCTCGCGCACGTTGTGGTCGGTGATCAGAACGCCGATGCCGCCGGCCTTCAAATCGAAGATGATCTTTTGCAGTTCCAGCACGGCAATGGGGTCGATGCCGCTGAACGGCTCGTCGAGCAGGATGAAGTTGGGCTGAATGCAGAGGGAGCGGGCGATCTCCACCCGGCGGCGCTCGCCGCCGGAGAGCGCATAACCCCTGGTGGTCCGGATATGGCCGAGATTGAGCTGGTGAATCAGCCGCTCGGTCCGTGTGCGGCGCTCCCGGCTGCCCAACGGCTGCGCCTCCAGCACCGCCTGGATGTTCTCCTCGACCGTCAGCTTGCGAAAGACGGAAGGCTCCTGCGGCAGATAGCTGATGCCAAAGTTGCGCGCGCGCAGATACATCGGCAAGTGCGTGATCTCGTTCTGGTCCACCAGGACGCGCCCGGCGTCGGGCTCGACCAGTCCCACAATCATGTAAAAGCAGGTGGTCTTGCCGGCGCCGTTCGGCCCCAGCAGGCCCACCACCTCACCGCGCGAGATCTTCAGGTCGACTCCGCGGACCACCTGCCGTCCCTTGTAGCTCTTGCCGATTCCCTCGGCGATCAGTGTGTCCATCGATTCGGTCATTCCGTCTACTCGCCAAACATCAAATCTACCACCCTGAGCATCAGGACGCACGCTGTTCCATAGCGCTTAAGCTGCTCATTACCTCGGCGCCGTGGTTTGCGTTGTCGTTTTGCTCCCGCCGCCTTCGACGCTGACGCTATCGTCGCGGCCATGGAAGATCAATGCCTCGCCGGAGACCGTTCCCCGCGCGGGATCGAACATCTTGGGAGGCGTGCTCGCAGTTCCGGTCAGAACGTACTCATTGGTCGCGCCTGTGTAGACCAACTGCTCGCCGGTTCCGCGCCGGCCCTCGCTGGTCAGCACGACGTGGCCGCGGGCCGTCATTCGGTCCACTTGCGATTGCCCGCTCTCCTTGCCTGCGCGGCTGCCCGCCGGAAGCAGGGTGATCTCAACCTCATTCGAGGTCGAGGTCGCCGTGCCGGTCTCGGCCACCACTGAGCCCAGCAAGCCGGCGTGTATCACCGCCCGGCGATCTGCGTCGGAGTACTTCAGGTCGCCTCCGCGCACACGGATCACGGAAGGCTGGCTGGCTTTGCTCGCGTCTCTACCCGCTCCCGCGCCCGCCGCGCTCACCAGCACCGCCCGCACCGGCTCAGCCGCATCGGTGGCGCGCGCCACCAGCGTCTTCCGCGCCCGGTCCAGCACAATCACCGGCGCGGCAATCGAATTGGCCTGCTGCCATAGGCGCGCCTTCCCGCGGAATGTGGCCTCACTCGTCGCCTGATGCAACTCCGCCTCAGCCGCAATCACATACGCCGGGCCCTGCCCGCCCAAAGCCACTCCGCCCTGGCTGACGCCGCCCTTTCCGCTTGTAGTGGGGGCATCCTGGCTCGTCCAGCTCACCTTTACATTGCCGTGGGCAAAGGCATCGCCCGAGGCCCGCGAAACGTCCACCTTGTCGGCTGTAAGCTGCATGGCCCCGTCTTCAATGCGAGGACTCAGAGTCAAATGCAGCCATTCGCCGGAGCCTGCATAGTCGGCGCGGCCTGCGGTCGCCCGCAGCGTGGCCGGCGGAGGCGCACCGGGCTTGGCGACGGGCGTCTGGGTCAGCACGACATGCCCCTCAACCGTGGCCGACTGAACTTGTCCCTCGCCGGCAGCATCTCGCTTTGTGCCCGGCTCCGCTGAAGCCACGAAATGAGCCTCCAGCCGATCGCCGCTGGTGGTCTGCCGGGCCCCCGCCTCAGTCGTCTCCTCAATGCTTGCGTGGCCAACCCCGTGCATCGCCGTCAACTCCGAGGCATCGCCAAACTCCCCGGTCACCTCATCGGCCGAGAGCCGGAACGGGGCTGCGGCCGCCGTGCCGCGCTGGCTCTCGCCCGTCACCACCACACCGCCAGTCCCACGCATCGAAGCCGGCTCGACTTGCCCATGACCGGCATCGCGAAACTCCACGTCGGCGACAGGCGAACGCCAGTGGCGGCTCAGGCTCTGCGTCTGGCCGGCCTGCTCACCCTGCTCCTCACTGTCCATCGCAACGCCTTGTTCCAGGTGCGCATGGCGCAGCTTGCCTGCCGCAGTGAAGTCGATGTCGGCGGTCGGCGCGGCCCCATGCAATTGCCGCTGCCGGCCACCGGTCTCGCTCGACGAATCCATCGTGACTCCGCCTGCCAGGCGGCCGCGACGCGGCTGGTTGTGCTCGTCAAATTCCATCTGCCCGGTGGGCGCCGCCAGATGTCCGCCAGTCGAAGTCGTCAGCGTAAACCCGTTCATCGCATCCAGCCGCACCGCCGACCCATCGTCGCGAAACAGCACTTTCGCGTCGCCGGCAGCTGCGTGGCTAGCAGTGGAATCGCCCGCGGCGGCATAGTCGGCCGTGGCCGCGCGCAGGAGGCAGATCTGGCTGTCGCGCTCAAACTCCGCGTGCTGGGCGTGAATCTTGATCGTCACCGCGCCGCGCCGCGTCGTCAACTCCACAGCACGGTCCAGCAACAGCATTCCTTTCTGCGAGTCGTAGGTGGCGCCCATTGCACTGCCCGCCCCCTGCGCCATGGAAAAATCCACGTGCTGGCTGGTCGTGGCCACTCCGCTCTTCTGGTCGAAGGTAAGCCCGCTGGTCTTTACATGGATCTGGCTTTGTGCGGCAGCCTCTGCCACCGAGGCCACCGGAGCGCTCTTCGGCTTGTCCTTGACCGCTTGGCCGGGGATCGCCTTGGGCGCAATGGCCGGGGCCACGCCGGGGCGCATCAGTGTAATCTCCACCGGCCCGGCGGCGATGGCAGTGCCCGCTTTCTTG
>JBEKPI010000277.1:0-2941 GCA_049520855.1 Occallatibacter sp. | reverse complement strand
CTTCAGGGCGAAACCTCCGCAGGGGCCATTACCATCCGCTGGAGAATCCTCGATAGAGTACGCCGGGTAGGGCAGATGCCATATTCCGGACGGATTGGCCGCGTGAATGGAACGCGCGAGGCTGTGGTTCCGCGGACCTCTTACATCGTCGTCTACCAGGTATCTGCGCAGGCAGTCGAAATCCTCGGAATCTGGCACGGCGCTCGCCAGTGGCCCGAATCCTTTTAGCTGCGGAACTGTCCAACCCCCGACTTCGTAGAGTATCTTTCCAACAGTGCAATTCCGCGCGTAAATCTGTTCTGTTTTGAAGGAGATTCCATGGATTCGACGGACCCGGAGATTCAGCCCCCCGAGCCGCAGGCGCCGCACGCCGCGAGTTTCGCGGACGCAGCGCTTACGCCCGTGACCGCAGTCCCAACCCCGACAGCGCGGATATTAGGCTGGCTGAGCTGGACATTCCTCGGCAGCCAGGGCCTGCGCGCCGGCTGGTCGGTGCTGATCTTTGTCCTGCTATTCAGTCTTTTTTCGGTAGCCGTGGGATACTCATTCTCCCAACTGCATCTGATCGGCAAGAAGGAAGAATTCACTGCCTCCTCGGCGTTTTTCATTGAGTTGGTTTCCTTTCTGGCCATGGCGGGGGCAGCCGCGCTGGTCGCGCTCATCGAGCGCCGCAGCCTGCTGGCCTTCAACCTGACCGGCCCGCGGCGCTTCCTTCACTTCCTCAGCGGCCTGGCGGCAGGCTTTATGGCGCTCTCCCTGCTGGTGGGCGTGCTTGCCTGGGGAGGCTGGCTGCACATCGGCCCCGTCGCGCTCTCCGGAGCGGCAATCTTCAAGTTTGGCGCACTGTGGGCAGCCACCTTTCTGGTGGTAGGTTGCGTTGAGGAGGGCAACTTCCGCTGCTACCTGCAGTTCACCCTGACGCGCGGCATCAACTTCTGGTGGGCATTGGGAATCATCGGCGCCGTCTGCCTGCGCCTGCTTCTGCATACCAAGGGCAACGGCGTCTGGGGCGTCTATGCCGCGGCTCTGCTGGGGCTGCTTCCCTGCTTGTGGCTCCAAGTGAAAAAAGCGCCCGCGGCGTCCTTCTGGCAGGCTGCCTGGGTCACCTCGACGCTTTTTGGCTTCATTCACACCAGCAACAACGGCGAAAACCCGATTGGCATCTTTGCGGCGGCATTCGTCGGCTTCGTCTTCTGCGTCAGCGTGCGGGTCACCGGCTCGGCCTGGTGGGCGATTGGCTGCCATGCCTCCTGGGACTGGGCGGAGACCTACTTCTACGGCACCGCCGACAGCGGTATGGTCGCCAACGGTCACTACCTGACCTCCAGCCCCGCCGGCAACATCTTCTGGAGCGGCGGCACGGATGGCCCGGAAGGAAGTGTGCTCGTGATCGGCGCTCTTCTTCTGCTGCTGGCTGCGCTGCTGGTCCTCTACGGCCGCAAGAATCCAGCGCACTCTACACTCGCGCGGGCCATAGGTTAACTTCATGCGGCTCTGGCTCAATCGCACCGGCGAAGTCTCGCTGCGCGAGCAGTTGGTGACGCAGGTGACGCTGGGCGTGCTCTGCCATGAACTGCTTCCCGGCCAGCGGCTGCCCAGTACGCGCGAGCTGGCGCGCCGCTTTGGCATCCACGCCAACACGGCCAGCGCCGCCTATCGGCAATTGGAGCTTGAAGGCTGGGTCGAATTCCGCCACGGCAGCGGCGTCTTTGTGCGCTCGAGCCGCCCCGCCGCGCCGCTCTCGCCCGAACTGGCCGCCGAGTTTGCGCTCGATCAATTGATCGGCGACATGATGGCCAACGCCCGCAAGCTGGGCGCGCCGGATTCGCAAGTTCGGGAGCGCCTGCGCCGCTGGCTCGCGCTCACCCCGCCTGCGCGCTGGCTGGTCATCGAGCCGGACCCGGAACTGCGCCGCATCGTCATCCACGAGATGGAGCAGGCGTTGGCCCTGCCGGTTGCCGGATGCGCTCCAGACGAATGTGCCGAGCCCGGCCTCATCGAGGGGTCAATGCCGGTGACCGTGCCCAGCAAAGCCGCGCTGGTGCGCAAGCTGCTGCCGGCCGGAGCCGCGCTGACCGTCCTCCAGGTGCATCCGGTATCGCTTGAGCTGATGGCGCACTTGCAGCGTTACCTGCCCGAACACGCCGGGGAACTGATCGGCATCGCCTCGCGCTGGAAGGAGTTTCAGCGCATCGCGCAGACCTTGCTCGTCGCCGCCGGACTCGCGCCGGAGAGCCTGTTGGTGCGCAACGTAACGCAGCCCGGCTGGAAGCGCGGGCTTGAAGCAACCTCGGGCGTCGTCTGCGATGCGCTCACCGCGCTCGATCTCCCGCCCGGCGCCTTCCCGCTGCGTTTCACGCTGCTCGACGAGCCAACCCTGGCCGAGCTGCGCAAGCAGGAGCAGCAGCGCTTCCCTTCCGCCTAGCGCATCTGCACGGATAGCGTAGTTCCTGAGTGCTCGGTGCCCCATCCATCGCGTTCTTTGCGATGGGTGGGATACCACGATGCCGGCGTTTCAGAGACAGCGAAAATGCCGACGCGATTGGGACACTTGCGAAAGTGTCCCACTCGCCTCCCACCTACGTGCGAATCGGCCCTGACATCGGTCCTTGTAAGCCACGAGGAGTTCCGATGATTCGATCAATATTCCAAGCGTTTTTTTGCCTCATCCTGTGCCCCCTGTTGGCAACGCAACAGGTTGCCGGCGAAGCCCCGCAGCGCCCCTCGCAGGAAACGGCTGCAGCTCCGGCGCCAACCGCATATGCCGCCATCCCGGAAGACGCGAAAATCGAGCTGACCTTGATGGATTCGGATGCTTTGAAGTCGGCGAAGGCCGGTTCTTATCTCCTGCTCGCGGTGGCAAAGAATGTGACGGTTGACGGAGTCACCGTTCTCCGCGCGGGAACGTGCTTGACGGGAACAATCACCGCCGAGAAGCATG
>JBEKPI010000276.1:0-2951 GCA_049520855.1 Occallatibacter sp. | reverse complement strand
GGCGATGGGCCTCGTAGGTTTGCGGAATGAGGCAGCCGCGGCGGCTGAGCAGGGAGGCAAGCTGCTCGGGCAGCTCGGGAAAAGAACTGACCGGCAGATGGCGGATGAGGTAGGGCATCGAGCGGCCCGCGACGACGATGTGGCCGGAGACGTTGAGGTTTCCGGAATCCGATTGTTGCGCGCAGACGGGGAGCGCAGCGATCAGAATTAGGAGGGTAACTCGCGCATTGCGAAAGGTTGTGAACATGATTCGGGCTTGGGAGCATTTTAGCGCCTAGTCGCTGACCTTGGCTCCGGCCAGAACGCCTCGCGCTGGAAGGGCCCAGTAAATCCGCAACGCAATTGGGATGAGGGAGAGGTCTGCGATGGCTGTCAGCCACTCGTAGGCGTGGACGGATGCGGCTGAATGAAGATCTTTGAGCGGCGAGAGCGCGACGACGCCTATCCAGACTAGCAAGTACAAACGCTCGCCACCTCGTGAACGGCGTAATACAAAGATGAATGCTCCGGTGAAAAGCACGGCGCAACAGAGATCGACGATTAATGAAAAGTTGGTAGGGGCGAATCGGTAACGCGTGAGCCAGCTTGTATGCCCGGGCACATAGAATTCAAAAAGGTAGCGAAAATTCCTCAAAGAGAGAAGTATCCCGATGAAGAAGGCGAGAATAGCTCCGCGCCGGGTGTGAATCAAGATCGAGGACTGAGCTTGGTCATCCATTAGCCAGAATTCTACTCTTTCAGTTCTCGCCGTACTTTGGCTTTGGCAGGTTCACGCCGGTGATGAAGACTAGTTCCGCAGCGGCTTGCCGGTCTTCAGCGTAAAAGCAATCCGCTCCTGCGTCTTGCGCTCGCCACAGAGAGAAAGAAACGCCTCGCGCTCCAGGTCGAGAATGTACTGTTCGCTAACCAGGGTTCCCGGCGTCACGCGGCCGCCGGCCAGAATGTACGCGGCCCAGCGGGCGACCTTCTGGTCGTGTTCGGAGGCGTAGCCGGCCTCGCCCATCAGATAGACGCCGGTTTCGAGTGTCGCCAGCGCCGACGTGCCGGGTGCGGGAATCGTGCGTGGCTGTGGCGCGGCATAGCCCGCCACGGCCAGCGCCACGGCCTGGGACTTGGCATCGAGCAAGAGCCGCTCGTGGTTGAGGGTGATGCGGTCCGCGCTCGACAGAAGGCCCAGCGAACGCGCTTCGGCGGCCGAGGTGGAGACCTTGGCCAGCGCGATGGTCTCAAAGGCGCGGCGGAGCGCGTTGGCAAGCTCCGCCGACTGGGCAAAGCGCGAGGGCGGGTCTTTGGGATCGGGGGCCGCAGCCGCCGTGGCCGTGTCGATGGCCCGCAATAACATTTCCTTGGTCCCGCCGCCGGCTGGGATCAGCCCCACGCCAGCCTCGACCAGGCCGATGTAGGTCTCCGCGTGGGCCTGGCGGCGCGCGGCGTGCAGGCATATCTCAGCGCCGCCGCCAAAGGTCATGGCGAAGGGTGCGGCCACCACCGGGCGCGGGCAGAACTTGATCGCCGCGGTCATCTGCTGGAAGCCGTGGATGACGGCGGCCAGCTCTTCCCACTCGCCCTCCTGCGCCAACATGAGCAACTGCATCAGGTTGGCGCCGACGCTGAAGTTTTCGCGGTCGCTGGCGATGACGAAGCCGGCGAAGTCGCGCACCGCATCGGAGGCGGGATGGAGCACCGCCGAGAGGAGCGCCAGCACGTCGCCGCCGATGGCGTTCTTGAGCGAATGCAGCTCGATGCAGCCGATGCCGTCGCCCAGATCGACGAGCGATGCGCCGGGGTTGGCGCGGACGACTCCGTTGGAGCGTCGGAAGTCGGCGATCCGTGCGTGGCCGGGGATTGCGCGGACTGGTTCGAGCCGGCTGTTTTCGGGCTGGAAGCAAAGCTGGACGCCAGTTGAGCTGTCGCGGGCGTACCAGCAGGAGTGGCCGGCGGCGAGCAGCGCCTCAACGCGCGGGCTTACCGGCAGGCCGAGAGCTTTCATGCGGCTTACCGTCGAGGGAACGCCGGCCGCGTCAAACATTTCAAACGGCCCCATCTCCCAGTTAAACCCGGCGCGCATCGCGCGGTCGATGGAGGCTGCGTCGCCGGCTACTTCGCCGATGCGGTCAGCGGCGTAGTTCCACAGCGCGGCGAGGAACGGCCAGAGGAAAGCGGCGGCTTTATCTTTGGCGGGGTCGTTGGCGAGCAGCAGGCGCAGCCGCTCGGGCAGCGTGGCTGCATTCTTCGCCATGTCCAGAGCCGGCAAAGCTGGCTTTGCCGTGGGGCGGTACTCAAAGGTTTTCAAGTCGAGTACGAGCCGCAAATCCTTCCCATCGGCTCCGCGGCTCTTCTTGTAGAAGCCCTGGCCGGCCTTGTCGCCCAGCCAGCCGCGATTGACGATCTCTTCCAGAACGGCGGAAAAGCCGCTTGGCGTGACGCCTTGGGGGAAGTTGGCGGCCACATGGGCCAGAATGTCGATGCCCACCATATCGGCCAGCCGGAAGGTGCCGGTGCGGGGCCAGCCGATGGCCTGACCGGTCAGCGCGTCGGCCTCTTCGATGGTTAGCCCCTGCTCAAGCATCAGCGCGGCTGCCGAGAACATCACGGCGATGCCGATGCGGTTGGCGATGAAGTTGGGGCTGTCGTTGGCCAGGACGACCTGCTTGCCCAGGTTGCGGTCGGCGAAGGCTGAGAAGGCGGCGAGGCCGGTCGCGTCGGTTTCGGCGGTGGGAATCACCTCAAGCAGGCGCATGTAGCGCGGCGGATTGAAGAAGTGCGTGCCGAAGAAGCGGTCGCGGTGTCCAGTCAGGCCGGCGGCGATCCGCTTGATCGGCAGGCCGGAGGTGTTGGTGGTGAGCAGGGCCGTGGGGGAGAGATGGGGGACGACGCGGTTGAGCAGCGCCGTCTTGATGGGCAGGCTTTCCGCGACGGCCTCGATGATCCAATCGCAGCCGGCCAGCTTG
>JBEKPI010000275.1:0-2977 GCA_049520855.1 Occallatibacter sp. | reverse complement strand
TCCTCGGTGCGCACCCGGCAGCCGGTCAGGCTGAGATCCAGCACCCGGCACGGGACGGTGGAACCGTGGATCACCAGCAGAAGATGGGCATCCTCGTCCATGCCAAAGCGAGGGACAGCCCGGCGGCTCCGCGGCCCGGTCGCCAGCTCCTCCGCATTGGCCTCCGCTTCCATTGCCCTCACCGCTAACATTCCGCAAAAATCAGTCTCCTCCAGCCACTTCCCAAGGCCTTGAAGGGGCAGGCTGCGCCGCTTCACGGCCCTTCAACCGGTCATACACGTACAGATCGCTGGTGGTCCCGAGCGACTCGTTGTACAGATTGATCGCGCCAGTCAACTGCTTCAACTCTTCCGTGAACAGGTGAATCGCCTGCAATTGGCTGGCCGAGGCTGGAAGCTCAAATTGGGGGGTCTTAATGAACTTCTGGTAGCCCCGATCCAGCAGCCGCGCCACCTGGCCCCCAACCAGCGCCCCAGGATGCACCGCAAAAGCCGCCGGAGCCTCCTTGTCGGCGGCGGCCACCAGAACCGCCCCGGCTCCGTGCTTGCTCACCAGCATGCCGCCGGCAACCTCGGCTGAGGGCGTTACATCGAAGGAGTGCGCGCGCAGGGTCTCCAGTGTCTGATCGAAGTTCGGATTGCGGGATTTTCGGCTCACGGTTGCCTTCCAGTCTGCGAGGGTATTGAAGTGGGTGTCGGTGGAATACCGTTGAAAATCGAAGCTCGCATACTCAATCTCGCATACGCGGCGCGCTGGCCGCAATTGCCGCGAAAATTGGAGACGCTCTGCTATGATGCGGCTCCTCGCTGCCCAGAGCGCGCCTGACCTTATGATCGCGGCCGCCCGGCGAGGGCATCGCCAGATTTCGGCGAATCCTGCAAAGAAATGAAAAACTCCTTTACATCTGCCTCTTCCGGACCGGATAATCACCGAGACTTTGAGCAAACGCGCTTCCCTCGGGTCCCCTCCCCTTCGCGTTCGGTCTCCAAGCCAATCCAGGAGGTTTTACCTATGAATAAGATCAGCCCCTTTTTGTTGGGACTGTCACTCGCGGTTGCTGGCACTTCGCTGGCCGCGGCGCAAAACACACCATCCGCAACCGTTTCGACGCCCAAGTATTTGCAGGTCACCGTGGAATACACCAAGCCGGGCAAGGGCGGAATGGCCCACGACAAGACAGAGAGCGCCTTCGTCCAGGCCATGACCAAGGCCAAGTTCCCCATCCACTACATCGCCTTCAACTCGATGTCCGGCAAGGCGCGGGCCATCTATCTGGCGCCTTTTGAATCCTTTGACGCCCTGCAAAAGGCTAACAAGATCTTTGAGAGTCCGGCCAGCATGGCCGAATTCGAGAAGCTCAACGTGGCCGATGGCGAGCTGCTGGAAGACACCAAGCAGTTGATCTTCAGCTCGGTGCCCGAACTGAGCTACCACTCCCGGGCCGACATCTCCCACGGCCGTTACCTGGAAGCCCGCATCATCGGCGTTCATCCCGGACACGGCAAGGAATTCACCGAGCTGGTCAAGATGTGGATGGCGCACTCCGATAAGGTGGGAAGCGCAAACCACTGGGGCGCGTACCGGGTCGAGTACGGCGATCAGGTTGGCTCGTATGTCTTCCTCACCAGCGACAATTCCATGGCCGATATCGACGAGGGCTTTAGTGAGGAGCCAAAATTCGCCGCCGCGGTCAGCGACGAGGATAAGGCAAAGATGCGCGAACTGCGCGCCGCGGCCATTGAGTCCGACCGCTTCGAGCTTTACTCGGTCAACCCCGTGCAGAGCTATCCGCCGGACGACTTCGTCAAGGCCGACCCCACGTTCTGGAAGCCCAAGCCACCCGCCGCGCCTGTCGCCAAGCCGGCCATGGCGGAAAAGAAAGCCAAGCCATAGTTCCCTCCACTCCCAAACCTGTGCATGGCGCGAGCGGCTCCGGCATCCCCGGAGCCGCTCGCGTTTGCTAACCTGATTGCAACGGCTTTGCTTGCCGCCCAGCCGGACGCGCCTTCGCTGGCCCCAGCGGCTTCGTGCCCCTAACCACCCAGAATCTCTCAGGAGAAAACATTGCAAAACGGAATCCCCCAACTCACCGTGAAGGAACTCAAGCAGCGCATCGATGCCGGCCAGGACGTTTACCTGCTAGACGTGCGCGAACCCTACGAGGCTCAGATCGCCCAGATCGGCGGAAAGCTGATTCCGCAGAATGAAGTCCCTCTGCGTTTGGCCGAAATTGACCGCGACCGCGAAGTCATAGTCCACTGCCGCTCGGGCGCCCGTTCGCAGCGCATCGCGGAGTTTCTCAAGCAGGCCGGTTACCCCCGCGTCGTCAATCTGGCCGGCGGCATCCTTGCCTGGAGCGACGAAATCGACCCCAAGGTCCAAAAGTATTGAACAGCCTCCAGCACTTTGTGTTTTGAGGAACCGCGGATATGGACACATTGCCATTGACCGGCCAGCACGTTCGGCTTGAGCCGCTCAATCCCTCCCATGCGGAGGGTCTCGCGGCAGCCTCGGCAGCCGACCCCTCGCTCTACCAGTGGAGCTATGTTCCCCAAGGCATTGACCAGGCAGCGGCGTACATTGACTCCGCCCTGGCCATGCGCGACGCGGGCAGCGCCGTGCCCTACGCGATCATTCGCTTGGCGGACGGCGTCGTTATCGGTTCCACGCGCTTCTGCTATATCGAGCACTGGTCATGGTCCCAAGGTCATGCGCGGCACGGCCGCAGCCATCCCGACGCCTGCGAGATCGGCTATACCTGGCTGGCCCGATCGGCCATCCGCACCGCCGCCAATACCGAAGCAAAGCTGCTCATGCTGGCCCACGCCTTCGAAACCTGGCAAGTGCTCCGCGTCTGTCTGCATACCGACGCCCGCAACTTGCGTTCGCGCGCCGCCATCGAGCGCATCGGCGGGCGATTTGAAGCAATCCTCCGCTCCCATCGCATGGCCGCCGACTATATCGCCCGCGACTCGGC
>JBEKPI010000274.1:0-3093 GCA_049520855.1 Occallatibacter sp. | reverse complement strand
CGCCCTCAGGCTCGACCACCACATGCCGCTCCCAGACCTTTTCAAATAGCGTTTTCGGTTCGGTGCTCATGGAACTCCTAAAACAGTGAACAAGTGAATAAGTGAATGAGTGGCCAGCGGGGTGGGAAACCACAAGCCTATTTCAGCAGCTCTTTCACCGTCTCGCGAACCTTCGCGCCCATTTCGCGGGTTCCGAGCACGGTCAACCCCTCGGGGTTGGTGCGCGCCAGATCCTGCGTGCGGAAGCCGGCCTCAAGTACCTTGCGCACAGCCTTCACAATCGCGTCGGCCTCGGCATCCAGCGCGAAGGAGTGGCGCAGAAGCATGGCTCCGGTCAGGATCGTGGCCAGCGGATTGGCGATGTTCTTGTTGGCGTGCTTGGGCGCGGAGCCGTGAGCCGGCTCGTACAGATTGATCTTGCCGCCGACGGTCCCGGAGGGCAACATGCCCAGCGAGCCGGTAATCACGGAGGCCTCGTCGGTGAGGATGTCGCCGAAGGTGTTCTCCACCACCACCACGTCGAAATCGCGCGGACGCTTCATCAGGTGCATCGACATGGCGTCGACGAACTGGTGCTCCAACTCGACATCGGGGTAATCCTTGGCCACCTCGATCACCGTATCGCGCCAAAGCTGCGAGACCTCGAGCACATTGGCCTTGTCCACGCTGCACAGCTTCTTGCGGCGCTTCTGCGCCAACTTGAAGGATGTGCGGGCCACGCGCTCCACTTCGGCGCGGGTGTAAATCATGGTGTTGAAGGCGACGCCCTTTTCCTTATTCCACTCGCGCGGCTTGCCGTAATAGAGGCCGCCGAGCAGTTCGCGAACAAACATGATGTCGGTGCCGTCGATAATCTCCGGCCGCAGAGGGCTGTTGACCGTCAACTCCTTGAAGGCGAAGACGGGGCGCAGGTTAGCGAAGCCGCCCAACGCCGCGCGCAATCCCAACAGGCCGGCCTCGGGCCGTGTGCTGGTGGGCAGAGCATTGAATTTGTCGTCGCCCACCGCGCCTAAAAACACCGCTTCGGAATCGAGCGCGGCAGCCAGCGTCTCCGCCGGAAGGGGTGTGCCATCCCGATCGATTGCCACGCCGCCGATGCGCTTGTAGTCAAGCGCCAGCGTGTGGCCGCCGGCCTGCGCTGCCTCTTGCACTACCGCGATAGCCTGCTCGATGATTTCGGGGCCGATGCCGTCTCCGGGGGTAACGAGAACTTTCAACTTCATTTCTTGCTCTCCTTGATACTCAGTTAGCAGTTGTCAGTGGACAGTGGTCAGTTTGCGGCCTTGTGCTTGAAGAGTGCGATGAAGAACTCAAACAGTTTCACGGCCAGCAGCTTTGGTCATCTGTTGGCACGGCTGAAGCCGCGCCCTTTCAAAACACTGGAATTCTCAGCTTCATACGATCTTTCTTTTTCGGAAGATCACCAAGTCGATCAATGTCAAAATCATCAGCAGAACGGTCCATGTGAAAACCATATCGATGGCAAACTCAACCTTGGGATACTGGCTTCCGTGAACGCCCGGCGGAGCTACGATCCCGGTCACCCAGAGGCCTGGAGCAAACAGCAGGTTTGGCAGCCATTCATACTTGACGCCGGTTGTTTGAACCGCAAAAAGCATCAGGAACACGGTTACAACACCGGCGCATAGGAGGCGAACGAAAAGATGGGACCTCATGCCTGTTCCCTCAGCTTGCAGCCGCTCGCGCGGGCTGGTTGATGGTTGCCGCTGCCTTGCTCAATCCAACTCCGAAACGGGCTCGTGACGCCGCTCGCGAATCTGATCCGGCAGCAATCCGATCAGATCCTGGTCGTAGATGTTCTTTTTGCGGTCGGCCAGCGCCACAAAACGGTAGTACGTGTGTTGCAACTCGTCGCGGGTGAGCGCGAAGCCCAACTGTTCCAGTCTATGCCTCAGCGCGGCGCGGCCGGAGTGCTTGCCCAGCACCAGGTGCGTCTTGGCCACGCCCACCAGTTGCGGCGTCATGATCTCGTAGCAGAGCGGGTTGGCCAACATGCCGTGCTGGTGAATGCCGGACTCGTGCGCAAAAGCGTTGTCGCCTACGACCGCCTTATTGGGCGAAGGGCGAAAGGTGATCAGTTGGCCCAGCACCTGGCTGGTGGGGTAGAGCTGATCCAGCTTGATGCCGGTCGAGACGCCATAGCGGTCGCCGCGAACATAAAGCGCCGCGGCGATCTCTTCCAGGGCCGCGTTGCCGGCCCGCTCGCCGATGCCGTTGATGGTGCACTCGACTTGCCGGGCGCCGTTTTGGATGGCGGCCAGCGAGTTGGCCACGGCCAGCCCCAGATCGTCGTGGCAGTGCGAAGAGAGCACGATGCCCTGGGCGTCGATGGCCGGCACACGCTCGCGCACCTCCGCGAACATGCGGCCATATTCCTCCGGGGTCGAATAGCCCACGGTATCGGGCATGTTAATCGTCGTAGCGCCGGCCTCGACCGCGATGCGCACCATCTCCACCAGGAAGTCGCGGTCCGAGCGCGTGGCATCCTCGGGCGAGAACTCGACATCGTCGCAGAGAGAGCGTGCCAGGCGCACCGATTCGCCCGTCAGCTCCAATGCCTCCGCGCGGCCGATCTTCAGCTTGTACTCCAGATGCAGGTCGCTCGAAGCGAGAAAGACATGGATGCGGGCGCGGTCGGCAAACTGCAGGGCGCGCGCGGCCATCTGGATATCTTCGGTCTTGGCGCGGGCCAGCGAGGCAATGCGGGGCTTGCGCACGGCTTGCGTAATCGTCGCGATGGCCGCGAAATCGCCCTCCGAGGCCATGGCGAAGCCGGCCTCGATAATGTCCACCCCCAGATCCTCAAGGGCGTGCGCCATGGTCAGCTTTTCCTGCGTCGTCATGCTGCAGCCGGGAGATTGCTCGCCGTCGCGCAGGGTGGTGTCGAAAAAGACTACGTGATTTGAGGTCATATGGGTGTCTGCCAACCAACGCCGCCTGTGATTAATGCTAGTCTCTCGCATCGAGACGTATAACGCAAAGTTATTATTCTTGGGGAAGCGATTAGACTTACTTATACTATCACTAGTCCCTGTAATTCGGAGGCTTTCATGGAACTGCATCAGCTCGAAA
>JBEKPI010000273.1:0-3106 GCA_049520855.1 Occallatibacter sp. | reverse complement strand
ATAGCAGATCGGCCCATAAGACCCATAGGCCGTGCCCCCCTGGTTGTCCCAGCCTTCCACCTGGACGGTGTGGCAGCCTTGGGCGCCGCCGTTGCCCGAGCAGCCGAATCCGCCGTTGAACGACAGGCAACCCTGTGTTCCGAAGGAATACTCGGGGCCACTGTAGAAGGAGTTGCCTTCGCCGCTGTGGGGTTCGCTATACGGGTCGGCGGGGATCGAGTCCCAGCCCTGCGTGAAGCCGGCGACGCCGCTGGGGGTACCGCTCCCCTGGCTGAGGCCGTCGGTGACAGTCCAACTGACTTCCTGGTCGGTGTTGTACCAGGTGTTTGTGGTCGGTTTATCGTTGAAGGTGATCGCCGGTTGGCTATAGGCCGGAATCAGCTGCCAGTTGATGCCCCAGCCCAGCTGCAGCATATTGGCCGAGCCCCAACCGGTAACCAGGTCGAAGCCTTTGGCTGCGCAGAAATAGAACAGATCGTCAGCCACAGTAATGTCATTGTCATTGCAGCCGCTGAGCATGTCGTAAAAAGGATCGTGATGCGTGTTGCCAGCGCCATTCTCATAGATAAACGGACTGGCGAGGCCGACCGGGGTGCAGGCGGAGGCGCCGCCTGAGCCGCAGATGTTGCCGATGTAGTTGAGGTAGGTGTTCTCCTGGGCAAAGAAGCCGGCCAGCTCAGGCGCCACAATGCTGGTGCCGCCTTCGTCTTGCCATCCCCCGCCACCGCAACAAGTGGAGTAGTACCACTCACCCATGACATCCGGGTTCGCAGTCAGCGCCATGTCGGGCACCATGCGGTTCGTATTGCCGGTGAATTCCCATTCCGTGGTGACTCCCGAGATAGTTTGGTACGCGAAATAGGGAGAGACGACGTCGATCGTGGTGCCAGAGCTGTTCTGCCACCAGGGCGCAGTAAACAGGACGCTTACGCCGCCGGTGCTGCCGCCATGGTTGCTCCCGCAAGCATCGGGGTTGCCTGTCCAAAATTCTCCTTGCCAGCCGATTTCACTCTGATAGATGCCGGCGTCATTCAGCTTCAACTGTGTGCCGCCCGCGGCCAGGAAATCAGGATCGGAGGACGGCCAATCCACTGCGGTTGCGTCGGTGCAGCCATCGCTGGCGCCGTTATCGCCGGAAGCTGCGATCAGCGTCCAGCCTGTGCCCACCATGTTGTTGAAGATCGGATGCATGGTACCGGTCGCGAACGAACCGGAGAAGAACCCAACGCTCTCCTCAGAGCCGTAGCTGGTTGAGACCACCTTGGCCTTGTCGTCGCTCACAATGTCGTTGAAAGCGGCGGCGTAGGTGGCGTAGGAGCCGTCTGCCATTTCGTACTCATAGATGGCTGCGGTGTGATTTGCGTCGGTGTAGCTATTGGACATTGCGCCCGAGTACTCGATATCCAGGGGAGCTTCGCCGTCCACCGGTGCGAACGATCCATCGACGCCGTACCAGGTGAGGTTCCACTGCATACCGTAGAAATTGAAGAACGTGGTAACGTCGCTCAAATTGAAGCCGCCATATCCGACAAGCGCGATGGAGGAGACAGCAGGCGAGCCTCCGGAGTCGTTATGCACGTTGCAGCAGTGGCTCAATCTCTGCAGGGCGTTATAGTTGTAGCCCTCCGAGCTTTGGATGTTGTCAGGATTGGCTTCGCAAGTGGCGCCAATACAGTCGAGGGGGAAGCTATCCTTGGGCGTGGGGCCGGAAGCCGCCCCGCCTAGTATCTGCGCCGTGGCCGCTTGGTTCGTGGGCTCCTTCGACGGATCGCCGTCGCTGCGGTCGGAGCCAAGCAGAGCGAAAGCCGGCCCGGCAACATAGTCCGGACCTTTTACCGTCTTGTTGCGGGCCCCAATCCTGTGGACCCTCTCGACGTTGTTGAGGCCCAGCACTGCATGCAGAATGCCGGAGAGATTGGCAGGCACAACCGGGTCGCGGTCGTTGGAAAAGTCCACTTCGTCGCCAACCTTGTAGTTGTTGATCGTTACGCCGAATGCCTTCTCAATCGTGCCGGCCGTGCCTTCCACTTCCACCAGCAGCCGATTGGGATAGCGACGGGTGACGGTCAGGCCCACGCTCTCGGCCCAGTCCGCCACAGCCTGTTCATCCTCGGCCGCAGGCGCAAAGCGCGTGTTCCACTCGTCCTGGGTCAGGAATTTGTGGAAGCCGGGCGAGCCCTTGGTTGTGAGATCCTTGATGAACCGCTCCTCTTCAGCCATGTGCGGCGCCTTGACAGCCAGCGCCAGGCGCAGCTTCTGCTCCGGGTTGTAATGGTCCACCCGGATGGCCGTCCCGTCCAGCACCTTTGCCGGCATGTGGTTGGCAAGGGTTACTGCACCTCCAGACGACACGGGACTTTGGGCGCCTCGGGTGGCAGTGAGACTTTGGGCTCGGGCTTGCCACGAGCCTGCCAGGAACGACGTAAAGGCAAGCAAACAGGTTAAGACTGTAGCCCTGTTCGCAAATCTGGGGAGGGTGCGCTGTTGCATTTTGGACCTCACGCGGGAATGCCAACCGCCTTGGCGGATGCATGAGGAGTAGTGAGGCACGCTAAGGGAACGTTTCAAAGATTTCCAATTTCTGTCGAGGGGACATGAACGCGCATGCTCTGTGAAGCTTCAAAAACGACCCTCTCAAGGCCTTGGATCAGTTCGCGCACAAAGCAGCGTGGTTTGTGAAAAGCAGGAGCCAGACCAACAATAGAGCTGAAGGTGTTTTTCGCAGCCTGAGGAATGCAGTGTGAGAACAACGCCGGCAATAACCACTGCCTCGCGGACCAATGCGATCGAGGGATTAGCAGGTTGCAATGCAGAATTCGGACGCCGACAACCGAGCGTGAATATCGGGACTTATTGCCGGGCGTAGATCTGAAACGGAGCCCAAAAGAACGGCAACCGAAATCTGCTGTTCGAATGCAACAGGTCGAGCTTTGCGCGGCGGAGCGCAGCAGCGGGCGTCTGGCCGTCTTCAAGGCCCTGGTAGAGCGTGTCCATCAGGCGTGGCGACGAATCGTCGCTGACCTCCCAAAGCGCGCCGATAACGCTGTGCGCGCCGGCGCGCAGAAATGCCCAGGAGAGGCCCACCAGTCCTTCACCCGCATAAGAG
>JBEKPI010000272.1:0-3143 GCA_049520855.1 Occallatibacter sp. | reverse complement strand
ATGCCATTCAGTTGCAACTCGGGAAGATGAATCACAGAGGCAAAGTTTGAGGCCTGATTCCCGTAGACCCAGGTGATGGCCTTACCATCGAGGGGATTCCAAACGGTGACGACATGACCCTGCTGCGTGGACTCGGCGGCCGGCTTCAGCGTACTCTCGGCGCGCATGCGTCCTTCGGCGTCGCGCCAAAGCTGCACCTCGACGGTGCTCTTGATGACCGTGCCGTCGGACAGAGTCTGCTCGCGCACTGTCGTCTGCGTTGCCGAGAACGGCGCGCCCTTGACAGGCCCCAAACCGGACGAACGGGGCATCACAGCGGAGACCACAGCGGCAATGGCCGGATCGGCGGTGTTGGCGATCGAAGCTGGAGCGGAAGCGGGTTGAGCGCCAAAGGCCGGCGTCCTTTGCGGGGCGGATTGAGCGCTCGACAAGGGCGCGAGGCAGATAGCGGCGAGGATGGTCCACGAGACAATGCGCATCAAGAACTCCCTTACTGCGGACAGCGCAAGTTTACTCCTCGGCCCCTCTGAGTTCAAACGGTGCATCGATCCGGGACCTAGGCTCTCAGGCGCGCGGCCAGAAGTGTTCTTCCGAACAGTCGCGCAGTCGCGCGGCTGCTTCCTCGGGGGTGATGTCCCTCTGCGGCATGCCGAGCATCTCAAAGCCCACCATGAACTTGCGCACATTGGCCGAGCGCAGCAGCGGAGGAAAAAAGTGGGCGTGAAAGTGGGCTTCGGGGTGTGTGCCGCCATTGGTTGGGCTTTGGTGGAAGCCCATCGTGCAGGGAAAGCTGGCCTGAAAAAGGTTGTCGAAGCGCGCGGCCAGGCGGCGGAGGGCGTCGGCCAAAGCGTCGCGTTCTTCTTCATTCATATCGGGCAGAGCCCCGAGGTGCCGGCGGCTGAGCAGCAGGATCTCGAAGGGCCAGACGGCCCACCAAGGGATCAGAGCCGCAAAGTGCTCATTTTCAAAGACGATCCGCTCTCCGGCAATGTGCTCGGCGGCGAGATAGTCGCACAACAGGCAATGGCCCGAGCGGGCCAGATGTTCGCGCTGGGCGCAAATCTCTGCGGCGGGTTCGTCGGGGATGAAACTCGTAGCCCAGATCTGGCCGTGGGGATGGGGATTGCTCGCGCCCATCATGGAGCCGCGATTCTCGAAGATCTGCACGTACTGGATCCAGTCAAGGGCGCCGAGTTGCTGGTATTCCTCCGTCCAGGCATCGACAACGAGGCGAATCTCCGGCTGGGTCATGCGGGCCAGGGTCAGGCTGTGGTCGGGATGGTAGCAAAGCACCTTGCAGAGTCCGCGGGCGGGCTCGGCCACGAGCAGGGGGGAGGCTGGGGGATCGGCTGCGGCAGGGGAATCCGGCAGCAGCGCGGCGTAGTCGTTTACGAAGGAGAAGACGCCTTCATACGCCGGATTTTCCGCTCCGCCAGCTCGCTGGTTTCCGGGGCAGAGGTAGCAGGTGGGATCGTAGGCCACGGCGGAGGGCGTTGCCTGCTGGCCGACTTCGCCCTGCCAGGGGCGCTCGGCGCGGTGCGGCGAAACCAGCACCCAGGACTGCCGCAGAGGATTCCACCGGCGATGCGGGCGCTGACGGTCGATCTCCATGCGTTCTCCTACAGCCCATTCTACTTTGGCCGCGCCGGCAGGGAGCTTGCGAATGCATCACACGGTGGGGATCAGAATCTCGGTGATCAATTGCTCGGGCGGCGTCTGGCGCGGGTCATTGACGTAATTCTCAATGCAGTAGTCGTCGCGCAGCGGAATCTTTGTCTCGGTGACGATCTGGAAGACGCGACCGGAGGCAGCGGGAAGGTTCTCGTACGGCCCGGTCAAAACGAACCGGCTGTATTTGCCGCCTTTGAACTTCTCGTAAATCATGCCCTCAGGCAGCTCGACGGGAGCTGAGGCCAAAGCAACTCCGGCCCGATAAAGGCCCGGCTCGACCTTGTAGAGGCTCAGATAGCCCGTGATCTCATTCTTCTCCGCTATCGCGGGCACGAGACGGTGCAGCTCTGTCCATGCCAGAGGGGCGGTGTTGCGGAATGCGCCGAATTTCTCAATGCAAACGTAGTGAGTTTCAGGCCAGGTCACAATCTCGGGTATTTCTGTAAGGTTCATGGAGTCTCCCTGGGGATGGGGGGGCGGTTTGCCGCGATCGATCGAAGGCCCCCGGCTTGGCCCCGGCTAAGAATCGTTCTACCATAGACGCTGTCATGGCTACCAGCCAACTCCCGCCGCAGGAAAGCTCCACCATGCTTTCAGCAGTTGAAATCGTCGCATTGCACGACAATCGGACCAGCCGATGGCACGAGATGCCGGTTGACAGCGCCGAGGGCACACTTGCTTTGCCGGGTACGATTGCCGATGCGAGCGAAAGGCCGGCAGAGACGGATTGGCTAGGATTGGTTAACCGCCAGCACCGCGCCAACTTCGAGCTGTGGCACATCGAGGACGAGGCCCGCGCGCCCGGCGCAACCGACGCCGAGCTGGCCGGGGTGAAGCGGCGCGTGGACTGGACCAATCAGCGCCGCAACGACCTGGTGGAGGAACTGGACCGTGCCTTGCTCGCTTGGCTGGAGGCCAGGGGCCTGCCCAACCCGGCAGCGGCTTTGCACTCCGAGTCGCCGGGCTTGATCGTCGACCGGCTTTCGATCCTGGCGCTGAAGATCTATCACACCCGCGAGGAGGCTGAGCGCGCGGACGCGCCGGCCGGCCACGCTCAGCGCAACTTTGAGCGGCTTGCTATTCTTGAGGAGCAGCGCGCCGATCTGGCCGCTTGCCTTGAGGCATTGTGGCGCGAGACACTGGCAGGGACGAGGCGCTTCAAGCTCTATCGCCAATTGAAGATGTACAACGATCCATCGCTTAATCCGGCCATTTACCGTGCTGCCCCGCCCGCGAGATTTCTGGGCTGAGAGGCGCCGGCCGGCGGGCAGCCTTGACGTGAGGCGGGGTTGTGCGTATAAAGAGTGCCTGAGCAGCGCAATTCCCGGTGACGGGCTGTTCCGGCAGAAACCGCACCGGAAAGGTGTGCTGGCTCACGGTAATCTCATGAGGCAAGAGGCCCGCTCCGTGGCGTACGACCGCAAGAAAGACCCTTCATCGGGAGACAAATCCGGTAGCCACTCCGCCGCTGG
>JBEKPI010000271.1:0-3254 GCA_049520855.1 Occallatibacter sp. | reverse complement strand
CGCCTTGATCGTAGGCGAAGAGCAACTTACAGCGCAAATCATCCCCAAGGGGTTTCCCCATATCCGTGTTCGCCGCAGAGTCTCGCCAACGACAGTCTACATTATTTACTAAAATTCTCTAGGGACTAGGAAAAGGCAGGTTCAGAGAAGGCTTGTGGTTGCCCGCCTTTGCACCGGAAACTCCAAGAAGCAGGTTCTTCGACTCGCAGCGCTTGCTCAGGATGACAGCAAGGATGGGGTATCCGGCTCCGTACACGATCCGTGAGGATGCCTCAAGGTCGTGCCTTATGCCTGCTTTGTGATCGCGCGAATGAGCATCCCGAGCAGGGCCAGCACTGCCGCGCCCCAGAAGGCTGGGCCGAATCCGCGCACATAAAAGCCGGAGACGAGGTTCGATGCCAGCAGGATCATCAATCCGTTGATGACCAGCAGGAAGAGGCCGAGCGTGAGAATGCTGATGGGGAAGGTGACGATCTTCAGGAAGAGGCCGACCGTCGCGTTGAGCAGTCCGATGACCAGCGCGGCCACGAGCGCCGGTCCCAGTCCGCGCACCTCGAAGCCGCGCACGAAATTGGAGACAAGCAGCAGGGCAACCGCGCTTAACAGCCAGTGAGCCAGAAGTCTGAGCATATTGATGTCCTCCTTGTCGATGAAATTCTGGGTTGTCAAAATCCCGGTACGCGCGGCCACGAGTTCCGCGATTACTCCGGCGGCAGCGTCTCCAGCAACTCGATGGGCAGCGGCTTGCCTTTGGCCCTGACCTGCGCCGAGGTGAGCAGGAAGACAGCCACCACAATGCCGACCATGCCGGCAAACTCAGAGCTCTCCGGCCGTTCGTGGAGCAGGAATACGCCCAGCAACACCGCGACGACCGGGTTGACATAAGCATACGATGCGACCTTGGCCACCGGCACGTGTTCGAGCAGATAGATGTAGGCGGAGTAGCCCACCAGCGATCCGCCGGTAATCAGCCAGGCGAGCGAGCCGACCGAAGCGAGATTCACGTGGAAGTCGGGCCACTGGCCGAGCGCCGTTCCCGCCACGGTCGAGAAGGCGCCCGCCAACAGCATCTGCCAAGCCGCGGCCACAAAGCAGTTCACCGGCAGCCGCGCGTGGCGAGCAAGCAGGCTGCCCACAGTCCAGGCCAGCGCCCCAAATAGCAGCACCGCAAGGGCGACGAGGCGGGCGTGGTCTCCGGCCAGGCCGGTGCGCAACGAGGGCCATAGCAGCGCAGCCAGGCCGGCAAAGCCCAGCGCCATGCCCAGCCAGCCGCGCGCCGAAAGCGGTTCGCCGCCCGGCAGCAGCATCTCGGCCAGCGCGGCAAATAGGGGAATCACGGCCAGCACCAGCGAAGCGAAGCCGCTGGGCACGGTCTTCTCGGCGTAGACCAGCGAGACGTTGCTCACGCTCAGCAGGAAGAATCCGATCAGGCCCAGCGCCAGCATCGTTTGGGGCGGCCAGAAGATGCGCAGGCCGCGCCAGCGGCACCAAGCCAGCAGAATCGAGCCAGCAATCAGGAAGCGCGTTCCAGCCAGCAGATGGGCCGGCATCTCGGCCGCGCCAATGCGAATGGCCGTGTAGGTCGAGCCCCAAAAGAAGTAGACGAGGGCAAACGACAGCACGATCGAGACTGTGGAGGCTTTCTTATTCGGGTGATTCGTCTGGGTCGCGGAATTCGCCATGGCGCTGATTCCATCCTACCCGGAGCGGCGTTGCGACACTTCCCGAAACTTGCGGCAATCCCATCGCGAGCGCAGGTTAACGCTCGCCAAACGGCTTGCCGCGCACCATGGTGTAAACGGCGTCGAAGACTTGCAATGTGTCGAGGCTCGCCACGCCGCCAACCGTAATCGGAGAGCCGAGATAAACGACCTTGCCCTCCGCAGGGGTGAAGGCCGGCCAAGCGGGAAGGCCTGGGCCGTTCGGGTCGCCCGACTTGGCGAAGTTGACCCAATAGCTTGACATCTCTTCGGCCAGCTTCCGGTCCGCCTCAGTCCATTTCCAAGGAGACTGGTCCAGATGGTCGAAGGTATACCAGAGCTCGGCGTAGTGGCTGGCGCCCCAGCCCTCGTAGACTGAGCCGGCGGGGAACGGCGGCTGCTGCCGGAACGAGTAATAGTAGACGGGAGCGTGCCCGCCGGCGGCTTGCAACCTTGCCAAGGCCCACATGTCCCAACCGAAGCGGAGATCGCGCTCCAGGTTGAGCCGAGCCTGGCGCGCTTCTTCGCCGGTCGAGTGCGGGTAAGCAGCCAGGAGCGGAGCCGGCAGCTTGCCGTAGCTCTGCTCGATGTCGCTGTCGAAGTTGGGCGCCGTTGCATGGGTTACATCCACCAGCGAACGCGCCTCTTCGGCGTTCGAGCCCAGAAGCAGCGGAACGTCGCTCTGTTGCCCGGCAGCGAAGGCTTCATAGGGCGAAAGGGGAAGCAGATAAGGCTCGATCACCGGGTGGACGATTCCCCCGGCGTTGCCCGTGAGCAGGTTCGCCGGAAGACGGCGCAACTCTTTCAGCGACGCCGCGCCGAGCGACGCCGCATACTTTTCCCCGTCCTGCTCCGCGTTGGCGAGCAGGTATTTGGGCGCAAGCTGGAGCGGCTCAAACAGGCCGCCGCTTTCGCCAATGGCGCGCTGAAACAAGTCTTTGGCCCGCGGCGAAGCCATCAGTATGCTGACCGACATGGCGCCGGCGGATTGACCGGCGATAATCACGCGCTGCGGGTCGCCGCCAAAGGCCGCAATGTTTCGCTGCACCCATTCGAGGGCGGCGATCTGATCCATCAGGCCATAATTCCCGGAAGACTGATGCGGGGATTCGCGCGTCAGCTCGGGAAGCGCAAGAAAGCCCAGCGGGCCAACCCGGTACGCGATGGTGACCACGATGACGCCTTTGCGGGCGAGACGGTCACCCCAATACAAGGGCATGGAAGACGACCCGTTGATCCAGCCGCCGCCGTAGATCCAGACGAGGACTGGAAGGCGTTCCCGCGCACTGCGGGCCGGCGTCCAGATGTTGAGGTAGAGACAATCTTCGCTGACCGCGGGCGGCGTCTCGCCGGGCATCGACACGCCTGTTTGCATACAGGCCGGCGCAAAGGCGTCAGCCTTGCGCGTGCCCGCCCAGGACGCGGCGCGCGCCGGTGGACGCCAGCGCAAGTCGCCCAGCGGCGGGGCTGCGAAGGGGATGCCTTTGTAGACCCTCAAGCCGCTTTCGCGCACCCCGGTGATCGCGCCGGAGTCGGTCTTGACTTGCTGTGCCT
>JBEKPI010000270.1:0-3279 GCA_049520855.1 Occallatibacter sp. | reverse complement strand
GCTGTGTCCCGTAGTCGACACTGGTTCCGGGCCCGGACGTGGATGTATAGACGATGCCCGTAGCCGTAATCACGTTGAATGCAATGCCGCTGCTCTCCGGGCTCACGGTAATCGGAATGGGCGTGGACGAGCTGAGGCCGTTGCTGGAATCGCCGCTATACTGGCCCCAGATGTTGTACGTGCCGCCCGGCAGCGTGCTCACGCTGCCCGAGTACGACCCGGCGGTCAGGGGGAAGGACGTTTGCCCCTGTTGACCCATCTCCGTGCTGCTGGTCAGCAACGCCACATCCCCGCTCGGCGTGCCGCTGGCGGTCGTCACCTTGCCGCTCACGGTGATGGCCGTTCCGTGGGTGAACGAGGTAGATGACGGCGTGAGGGTCGTGCTGGTGGCGGTGAAGACGACCTTGTTCCAGTCGCCGACCAGGTTGGCGGCGTCGATGGTCCCCAGGCCGCTGGCCAGATCGTACCCCACCCCGGCGTTGTATTCCACTGTGGTGGTGCCGGTTCCAATCTCGCCCTCCACCGCCGTGCCTAAATTGGGATCGGTGATCGTGAACGGGTTAGAGACGGCGATGCAGTCAGGGGTGATGGGCGAGTAGGAGCACGGCACGCTGTTGGTGCCCGCCTTAACGTCGTGGAATGCGGCGGGAAACTGCGTGGCCAGCGGGTACAGCACAAAATCCGCCTGCCCCTGGGGTCCATATTTCTGGTTAACCAGCGCCATGATGCCCGCAAACGACGGAGACGAAGCCGAGGTGCCGCCCACGCCAGTGATCTGCACCGTCCCGGTGCTCGAAACCGGCTGGCAATCGCCGTCGGAAGCGCAAATCGGAAGGAAACTCGCATTCGTTCCGTCGGAGGCGAAAAGAGTTACGTCCGGCAGATCGCGCACCCCGTCGGCCGGCACGCCGGTCCCGGATTGCCAGGTGGGTTTCGGATAGCCGCTCAGCGTGCCCCCGCAGGCGCCGGTAGCGGTGTAGGCGGTGCTGCATATGGCACTGTTGCTGGCTCCGCCGCTGCCGCCTGCGATGCTCGTGCTTTGCGGGGCGCTGCCCTCCTGCAACGTTGAAATGGTCAATCCATACTGGCTGTCGTTCCAGGGCTGCTCCGGGATCACGCCTTTGATGGAGACCGCCGGCGTGTTGTTGCTGGGGGTCAAGCTCCAGTAGGTCCCAATCTGGGTCTCCATGGCCGCCAGACCCTGGCTGAAATCGCTGTAGTAGAAGTCCGTGCCGCCCACGGCCACGTTGAACGGCGTGGAAGCAAAGCCGCTCACCGCCTGCCCATTCACGGCAAAGTACTGCGAATTGTCGTCGTCGCAGCCGGCCGAACCGTTGTCGCCGGTGGACACCATCACCGTGATGCCCTGGGCGGCAGCCTGCTCCCACAGTCCGCTGAGAAAAGCGTTTGTGCTTTCCAGGTTGGCTTCGCAGTTGCCGAAGCTGAGGCTCATGACCGGCGCAACGTTGCCGTAAACGGCGTGCTCGGCGGCCAGGAACAGCCCGCTCTCCAGCGCCGTATCCCCGGCGATAACAAGATCCACCGTAGCGCCGGGCGCCACCGCTCCCGCCCACTCGACATCCAGGTAGGCTTCCGTTGAGGCGTAGTTGGGGCCGTCCGGATTGTTGATGCCGTCCACACCGGGATCGTTGCCGTCGATGATCACCTGCGGCGGGTTGACGGGAAGACCGAACAGGCTGCGGAACTGATTGACGAGCCCTATATTGACGTTCGATTCGTTGACAATGGCAATCGTCTGGCCGGCGCCGTTGGTCCCTGCAGTGTAAAGCGGATTGAGGTCGTACTGGACCGCATAATCGCCTGGCGCGAGGACAAAGCTGTAGCCTGTGCCGGCGCTGCCCGTCGTCCACTCAGGTGTCGCGTGGTCGGTCTTGGGATCGTATTGCGCCTTGCCCAGATACTTCGCGTAGCTCTTGGCGCGGAAGTTGTTCAGGGACACGAATCCGCCCACCACCGGCGCAAGAGCCGCCGGAATCTGCGCATCGACGGCATTGGCGTAATGGGTTTCTCCATTCACTTCGTATTTATGGATCTGGGTGTGAAACGCGCCGCGCATCTCGGCCACAGTGCCGCTGAACTCGATGGTCTGCTTGCCGGGATTCACCTTGGATACGCTGAAGCCTTGCCCGGTCAGCCACGTCTCGATGGTGGCAATATCATCGTCGGCCGGCCCGAACTGCTTGCCGAACTGATCCGGCGTGAGCCATTTGTGGTAGCTGGCTGTGCCCGGCGCATGCATTTCCCCAATAAGCTGGCGCAGCGCCGATTCCTGGCTGTTGCTGCGCTTGAGAAGCAGATGCATGCGGTCAAGCTGCATCTCGTCGGGCGCGGCGCCGCGATCGTTCCTGGCGTTGGCCAGCGGATGCACCGTGCCCTTGAGCGGAACCAGTTGACGCTCGTCTATCGGATTGACAATTCGCGCGACGGGCGCCACTTCCTGAGACATCGCCGCTGTTGCACAAAGGACTGCACCGGAGAGAACAAAGAGGGGGAACGAATGCAGGGGACGCATACTGGCTTTCCTGAACCCTTTCTTCGGAGACGCGGCCCCGAATACACCGACGTTTGCGGTTCGAATCAAAATACCACGGGCAGGTAACTCAGGCATAGAAGCCGCCATGGAATCAACGGGAATCACAGGATGGTTCAAGTTGGCAAGGTGGTGATTGAGAGGCATGTACCTTTCCTTCCGCTCGCAAACTCAAAAAATGCCGGAAGAACTTGCATTGTGCAATACCTCTGCTCAAAGTCAGCGCGCGGATTTGGTGGCGACTGGAAAACGGGAAAGAATCCGATTGAGGAAGAAGTTATGGGAGAATTCTGTGTCTCCCGATGCCTTGATGGCAGGGACCAACCTCGTTAGACGACCCCCGGCGAGAAAGGTTGACCCGCCGAATGAAACAAAGCTTCCGGTTGACGGTCCCCCAGCGGGCCCTGCGCAAACGCCGGGCGAAGGACCCTGGGGTTGAAGACCGGGGGCGCCAGCGGGCGAATTCTGCTCATTCGCCGGCAAGACAACGGAGAACTGGCCGCTGCCTTTTACTTCACCGGCAGCACGATCTCCTGCTCCAGCTTGATCTTCCCCTCCAGTTGCGGGTCGGCCGAAGAGCGGCCGACGTGAATCGTGAAGGAGCCCGCGTCGGCGTGCCACGCGGCAGCCTTCTCGTCGTACCAGGTGAAGCTGCGCGCGTCGAGAGGCACCGTCACGCGCCGCTTCTGGCCCGGCGTGAGCACTACCCGTGCAAATCCCTTCAGCTC
>JBEKPI010000269.1:0-3334 GCA_049520855.1 Occallatibacter sp. | reverse complement strand
GCTCTCCCGCGCCAGTTGGCCGCGCTTGCCCAGTGGCAGAATGTCGACGCTGATCTGGACGCCTGCCACCCAGTTGTTTCCTCCCGATCCCGCAAAGGATGTCCGGTCTTCCTCCCAGTTCCCGTAGGCACTCACACGGGGACCGAACTCCGATTTTGCCGCGCCCACGGCTGACCCCTGCGCCGATTGCGCCTCTCCCAGCGCGATCAGATCAGGACGTGACTTTGCGGCCGTCCTCATCTCGTCTTCCAGCGTGCCTTGCGGAAACGTATGCGGCTCAATCGGCTTCAGCGCGCTGGCCTTCAGATCCGGCGCTCCCATCGCCTCGCGCAACTCAGCCCACGCCATTTCCAGGTCTCCCTGGGCCGCAATCAATTCTTCCTTACGGGCCGCTGCATTTACTTCGGCCGACATCCGATCCGACTCCACGGCAAGTCCAGCCTTCACATGGTCCTCAACCGATCTCAGCAAGCCCGCCGCTGTCTCCTGCTCATGCTGGGCGACGTCGATCTCCCGTTGCGCGTAGAGCACCGCCTGATACGCCCTGACAACGTGGAAGACAATCTGCTGGTCCACCGCCTTGGCGGATGAGGAGGCGCTTTCTTTGAAGAAATCGGCGCGGCGAATCTCCCTCTGCGTCTTGAACGAGTCGAAACCCATCCAGGAGCCAGAGAAGCGCGAGGAGAAATTCCCGATGGGCTGAGGGAAGTTCAGCGCGTTCAGTGCAAAGTCCGCTTGCGTGAATTGCCGCTGTCGCAGCCGCGTCCCGAATGCATAAACCGGGTCGTTGCCGCGGGATATGTCTTCAGTAAAGTTGAGTTGCGGCAGCAGTTGAGTGCGCGCCATCGCTGCCGCGGCCTTGGCGTCGCTGTTGTCGGCGTGTGCGATTGCGGCTTGAGGGCTCTGCCGCATGGCCTCGTCGATGGCCTGACGAAGCGTCAGCGGATCTTGTGCCATGGCGGCCAATCCTCCTATACAAAGCTGGAAAGAAAGGCCCAGGGATCGATAAAGGCGAGTACTCATTGTGTGAAATGTCCTTGGGTGGTGCATTCGTATGAATAAAGTCATGGAATGAGGAAATCGTTACAAGAAAAGTGAAATAAAATGCACCTGTAGCCTTGACATCCTCTCTTGGTGCGGCTTTCCAGGTCAATACATCTGGTTTGGAAAGACTCGCTTGCTCAGGCACACTCTCAACTTTGACGGGCTGCGCTGCCCTGGCCGGTTCTTTTTTCTCCATTCCCCTTCACGGTTCGATTTGTTGTGGTTCATTCGGTTTGAATCCCTCACCTTTTCATGCAATAAATCCACTACTGTCCCGGCATTTCCTTTACGCTAACCACTGTGGTTACTATCGGTTAGAGCAAGGTCTTCCACACTCATACACGTATGCTGTAAGATACAACACGACAAGCACGCCACATGCCCACGGCGAAGAAGAGCACAGCCCGACCGAAGCGCAGAGTCGTTTCTCCCGCAGGGAAGCGCACTCAACTTCGGCTTACCGTGGATTCCAAATTCACCAAGAGCCATTTCAGCCAGCTTTTTGCCGTGCTCAGAATCCGGAGAAAGAACGCCCTCGCTGAGCACATCATCATGAGTTTCAAGAGCAAGGCCGCTCAGGCGCAGCTTCTTGCCTTCTACAACAACCAGTGGCTGAACATTCCATTTCAAAGTATCGACACCGCATTCGTGTTTCCGTTAACCCACGAGATCGCCGATGAATTGGAAAGAGTTGGCGGAGAGGTTCTCGGCGGGGTGAATCGGTCCAAGACGTTTCGCGTGATGGTGGCCTACTTCGCCTTCGTTCATAAACTAAAAAATCAAACACAAGCCACTCCCGCATTATCTCAACATGGCATTTGGCAGGAGGCGGCCTCATACACGCGATGATCGTGGCTGGGGGATTCGCATCTTTACTACTCCAGCTTCCGTAAAGTGTGTTGCACCTTGGGGATGGAAGCTGAGAATACTCAGCCACAAGCGAAACGCCGGGCACAAGAAGAATCTTCCGCGCGACGGTTACGAATGCCGCTGCCGGCGCGGGACCGGCCTCAGTTGCGAATCCCAGCCAGCAGAGCTTCAATCTCAGCCTTTTCGGCTGAAGTCGCTTGCAGCAGCGACGCGCGGACGCAGCCCCCGTAGTAGCCGTTGAAGTCGCAAGCGTGCTTGACGCCGGCAACGCCCAACTGGCCGACGATGCGCTGGCTGGCGGCTGCGATGCGCTCCTGCTTCTCTCGCGCCAGCTTGAAGTCGCGATCCTTCCAGGCAAGATAGACCTCCTGGCATGCCTGTGGGGCGCAGGCGGCAAGGCCGAGGATGGCGCCGCCTGCGCCCGCCTCAAGAGAGTCAAGCAGCGTTCCCGACGAGCCGCCGATGACCTGAAAGCCCACTTCCTTGGCGCGCGTCTTGATCGGCGCAGCTGGCGGGGCCGCGGCTATGGCTACGCCGCTCGCCAGATCGCCGGCGGGGACGAAAGCGCCGCCAGTCGCGGCTCTCGGCGCTAACATGCGTCCGGTGACCGCCTCGAAGATGGGCGTCACAGTCACCGTCCGCCGTGGCGCGGCGCTGGTCCGCTCAACCAGGGCGCGAATCCGCTCGACGCTGCCGCTGGATTCCTTGATCCCAAGAATGTTGGGGTGCTGAGCCAGTTCGGCAGCCAGATCGACGGGAATGTTATAGGTCACGCACTGGGGAATGTTATAGAGCAGAACCGGGAGCGGCGAGCGGTCGGCCACGCTGCGGAAGTAGTTAAGCACGGCCGCCGAAGTCATCTGCCCGGCGTAGTAAACGGGGGTGCGGACGAGAACGGCGTCGTAGCGAAACTCGGCCGCGGCCTCGGACAGCGCGAGGGTCGCTTTCACGCTCTCGCGCGCCACGCCGGCAATGAGCACCTTCTCCGGCGCGGTGGCATCGGCGGCTACGCGAAGCACGTCGCGGCTCTCGCCATCATCGAGCATTGCCGCCTCGCCCGTGGTTCCCAACAGCAGCATCCCCGAGAGCAGGCTGCGAGAGTAGTGGGCCATGTTGGCTTCGAGCTTGCGAAAATAGATCCGCTCGTCGGAGTAAAACGGCGTGGGAACCGCGGCGAAGATGCCTTCGATCAACATGACTTTATTGTAGAGGCACAGGGGCGTGACCTAGAACTGCGTCACACGGGCGCGCAAGCCTATGCGGCGCAGCGCGCTCACGCGCAAGTCGCGGCGTGCAGTTGCTGCAAGTCGTAGACCGTGGTCTGGTGGCGCTGCATGGCATGGATGCCCTCGACGGCGGCCTGCGCGGCGGCGATCGTCGTGATGCTGGGAATGTGCGCCAGCACAGCTGCCCGGCGAAT
>JBEKPI010000268.1:0-3413 GCA_049520855.1 Occallatibacter sp. | reverse complement strand
CGATCAGCCCACGCTGCACAGGAAGGATTCGCCGGACACAACCGCCAGCGGCAGCGCGCCGCCCGACGACCCCGACCGGCCAGTGCTCAAGAAGAGCAAAAAGAAGCAGCCCGAAGATGTCGGCCAGGTGGATTCGGTGAGCGATGTTACCGATCCTGACCGGCCTCTGCTGAAGCGCGGCAAATCCTCCGGCAGCGGCGCCGAAGTGGTCCCGACGCTGGTTGGCTTGCCCGCGGAGATGGAGCAGACCGTCGCGGTCTCCGACGCCAAGAGCCGTCCCGAACACCCATGGAGCTTTTCCTGGGCCAACGCGGACGATGAAACCCGGATGCAGTCGGCCCTCGAAGCCATCGCGCGAGATGCCCTGGGCCAGAATCCCCCGCCTCCGCCTTCCCCAAGCCGGAAGACCACGCACAAGAGCGCAAAGCCCGCGCCTCCTCCGCCGCAGCCCGCGCCGCTGCTCGACGAGCAGTTTCGCGTCTTCGAGTTGGCCTACGGCTCCGGTGCAACCCTGGTGCTGTCGGCGCGCGCCGACGGTTCCCCCGATCATGATCCGTCCAAGCAGAAGTTTGTCACCCTCATCGCCCAGCCCGACCTCTACGGCAACGCGCTGGTGCTGCTGAAGAGCGTGACCGACAGCGCGCATCTCGACGAGACTCCCCGCATGAGACTCATTGACGCCGTCGATGCCATGGCCGACAACCGAGGCGAGTTGCTCTTCGAGATGCGCGGCGCAACCCAGCGCCAGTTCGTCCTCTACCGCGTCATGCGCGGCCGCGCCGAGAAGCTCTTCGTCACCGGCGGAAGTTGATTTGGCCTGATTGAGGGAAGCCCTGCAAGAAGAGAAACGAGCAAATCAATGACAGGCTAGTTTCAGCGTGTCTCACAAAGGATCCTTTTCGCCCCACGGCTTTTGAAGCGAATGATCGGGTTCTACGAGTATGCGAGAGAAGAAGACAGCTCCCGGTAGGCATCGGTTTGCTGCTGAAGTGTGGCCGCCACCTTTTCGGCTGTCTCGACAGCATCCGCGCCCGCAATAAAGCGGAGCGGCGGCTTTTCCTGACGCGCAATTACGATCAATGCTTTTGCGAGCTTGGCAGGATCGCCAGCCTGCTGACCGTTGTAGCCTCTCCAGAATTCCATTTGCTTCGCTCTGCGCTCGTTGTAGTCCTCAATGGTCCGCTCTGCGAACTTTGTCGATTCCTCCGTGAGAAGGTCAGTGCGAAAGAAGCCCGGATTGACAGTGATCGTATCGATACCAAACGGTTCTACTTCGGCTTGCAGCGACTGCATCCAGCCCTCAAGGCCGAACTTTGACGCCGCGTAGGCGGTACCAAATTCAAAACCGGTGAGGCCTGCAGTAGAGGAAATGGTGATGATCAGGCCTGAACGCTGCTTGCGCATGACCGGTAGGACTACACGGGTGACATTCATGGGGCCGATAAGGCTGGTCGATAACTGCCGCTCCATCTGCTCCGGCGTCAATTCTTCAAAAAAGCCCGCATAAAAATTTGCGGCATTGTTGACCAGCACATCGATGCGGCCAAATTTCTCCACGGCCGCTTTAATGGCGGATTCAGCGTCGGCGGGTTTGGTGATGTCCAGCTTCACAATCAAAAGATGATCGGATTGTCCCAACGCGTCGGCCACCTTGTCTGTGCTCCGGCCGGTCGCGACTACCTCATAGCCCGCCGCCAGCGCCGCCTTAGCGATATGCACGCCCATGCCGCGGCCGGCGCCCGTGATGAACCAAACTTTGCTCATGTGCCTATCTCCTGCATTAACGATCGCTTGCCGTCTTCGCAGGGGCGTTACCATATCCCCGGCGTCTTACATCGGCAAGTGCGCCAACAGTATCTCAAAAAGGGTAAGTTTTGCGACACTTCGCGGAGCCTCTGAAGTCAGGGGGGTGCGTGTCTCAAAAGTCAGTCGCAAAAGGATGGATGGAAAGATTTGGAGGCGCGGGCCGGGATCGAACCGGCGCATAAAGGTTTTGCAGACCTCTCCCTTACCACTTGGGTACCGCGCCTTGGCAGGGCTGCCTTGATCGTTGATTCGCCCCAGACCGCACTAGCCAACCCGGCTTGCACCGGAGTGCGGAATGGAGCGGGAGACGAGATTTGAACTCGCGACCCTCGCCTTGGCAAGGCGATGCTCTACCACTGAGCTACTCCCGCATGTTGCAAGATTGAGTATACCGGGGGGACCGAAATCCGGTCAAACCACGGCGGATGCCGGCGGCGCGCTCCGGGCCGGCAGGCCGCCGCCGGAGCCAATCTCTTCGCGCACAATCTCTCCATCGCGCATATACAGAATCCGGCTGGCGATCGCGGCCGCCTCGGGATTGTGCGTAATCATCAGCGTGGTCTGGCCCAACTCCTGGTTTGACCGCAGCAGCATGGCGAGCACGGCGTCCGAGCTTTTGGTATCCAGGTTGCCGGTGGGTTCGTCGGCCAGCACGATGGCCGGGTGGGTAATCAGCGCCCGCGCAATGGCTACACGCTGCTGTTCGCCTCCGCTCAACTCGCTCGGCCGGTGCCGCAACCGTCCGCGGATCGACAACAAATCGCTCAGGTGGTCGAGATAAGCCCGGTCCAGAGGCTCCTTCTTTCCGTTGACGGAGCGCCCGCTCACCTCGTGCGCAATCTCGATATTGCCCATGGCCGAAAGCGTTGGCAGCAGGTTGAACTTCTGGAAGACAAAGCCGATGCGGTGCTTGCGCAGCCGGGTACGCTGGGCGTCGGAGAGCGAGGCAAAATCCACCCCGTCGATCACCACGCGCCCCGCTGTAGCCTTGGTCAGCCCGCCCAGCAGGTAAAAGAGCGTGGACTTGCCCGAACCCGAGGGGCCGACAATGGCGACAAACTCGCCCGGCTCGACGGCAAGAGAGACCGCGCGTACCGCGGTGACCTGGACTCGGCCCGCTGCATAAACCTTGGTCAGGTTTTCGGCGAGAATGATCGGCGAAGATTGTACGGGCTGCACAGTCGCTATTGTAAATGCGCAGGTTCGTAAGCTGACTCGTCCAGCACCTTAGCATCCGCCAGAATGTCGAAACCGTACTCACGCAACTCCTCGTCGGTTTCGAGCGGCTTGAAAATGTCATCGGAATACTCGCACAGGCCGGCATATTTTTCCAGGGGGCGCTGTCGTTTGGCGGGCTGCTCCACCAGCACAAGCTGCACCGCAGGCTTTGCGTCGCGAGCAATCACGACGGTCTTGCCTTCTTCGGCCTCCTGCAAAAGCTGGTCGAGTTGGCTCTTCGCTTGCTGCACGGTGTACGCCATAAAGCAAGTATGGGCAGCCTTGCGGGCGAAGTCAATATCGATCCGCGGCCCAGCCGGGGGTTTGCAAATTGGCGAGATTTCTGGATTTTCCTGGTATGGATTTTATATTGTAGCTACAATAAGATA
>JBEKPI010000267.1:0-3416 GCA_049520855.1 Occallatibacter sp. | reverse complement strand
ACCGGAGTTGGCGCGGGCACTGTTACTGTGCCGGTTCTTGTGCTTTTTCTGGGAGTTCCCGCGCCGGTCGCAGTGGGCATCGGCTTGATGTTTGCGACGGCCGTAAAGCTGATTCTGGTGCCTGCGCAGATTGCTCGCCGCAACGTGGCCTGGCGGACTCTCGTCTACATGCTCGCTGGGGGTGTGCCGGGGGTGATCGTCGGTTCGCTCTTCCTGAAGCATCTGGTCAATGCCGGATCGCAAAACCTGCTGAATGCGATCCTGGGCACGATTCTGGTGACGACAGCAGGTTGGCAGATTTTTGTATCTTTCCGGCCGCTGAAGCAAAATGCCGGCCAGCGGGATCGCAGTCCGCTGCTGGCGTGGCTGATGTTGCCGGTGGGCGCCGAGGTTGGCTTTTCGTCAGCTGGGGCGGGGGCGCTGGGCAGCGCCGCGCTGCTGAGCCTGACTCCTCTGCTGCCCGCTCAGGTGGTGGGCACGGACATTGCCTTCGGTTTCGTTGTCTCGCTGATCGGCAGCGGCGCGCATTGGTTCTCGCACGCTTCAAACCCCGAACTGCTGTTGCACCTGATCGAGGGCGGCATTGCCGGAGCCATTGGCGGAACCCTGCTCAGCACCCGCGTTCCGCGCCGCCCGATGCGCCTGGCCCTCTCCATCTGGCTGCTGATCCTCGGAGGCCAGTTTCTCTTCAACAGCTATGAGGCGTGGGCAGCCCCGCAAAAGCCCGGAGTCAGCCAATCCCAAACCGCCGCTGCCACCCAGGCGGTGTTGGCGAGTTCCGGAGTAAAAGCGGCTCCGCTGACATCGTCGCCGAGCGAACCAGACACCGCAAATCATGCGAAATGACAGGAGCCTGCGCCCCGCAATGAACAAGACTGTCCTTGACTCGACTCAGTCCAGCATGGAAGACTCAAGTCCATCTGATAACAGGACTGACACCAAATGGGATTTCTGACCTACCTGTTCTTTCCATGGGGCCTTATTCTCCAGGGATTGGCGATACTCCACTTCATCAAGCGGCGCCCTGACACCTATTGGCTCTACATCATCCTGTTACTGGGTCCACTCGGCGCGCTCGTCTACCTGTGTGTCGAGGCATTGCCCGACGTGGGCCTTGTGGGCGCGTCCTTGAAGGGATTTCCGCGCCGCAAGCGCATCAGGCAGCTCCAGATTGAGATTCTCGACAATCCCTCGGCAGGCAATTACGAGGAGCTTGGCGGACTCTACATGGACGAGGGCAAGCTCGCGCAGGCCCGAGCCGCCTACGACAAAGCCATTGGCAAGCGCCTGGATATGTTCGACGCCATCTACCGGCGCGGTGTCTGCGCCATTCTGTTGGGGGATTTCGCCGCTGCGCTGCCTGACCTGGAGCGCGTGGTCGCCAAGGATCCCGACTACGATTTCCGCCGCGCGGCGGGACTGCTGGCCCAAGCCTATGCGCTCTCTGGAGAGAAAGACAAGGCTGAGGCGCTCTTCCGGCAAGTCACGGTCACTTCGACGCTCTCCGAGACGTACCTGAATTTTGCGGACCTGTTGGCGTCGCAGGGGAAGGGCAGCGAAGCCAGCGAATGGGCGCGCAAGGTGCTTGCCAAGAAGCCCACCATGCCCGGCTACCTGCGCCGGCGCGAGCGTCCGCTGTTCCGGCGCGCCAGCAAGCTGCTGAGGCGATTGCCGGCTTGAGGGTTCGAGAATCCAGACCTTCAGATACCCGGCCATGCCCCCTTCTTTATCCGCATCGTCACCCGCAGACCGGCGAGGGCGGCCATCTTTACCAGAGATCCAGGCCGAAAAGATCGATTTTGCCGTGGATGAGGTTGGAAATGCGCGGCTGAGTGACGCCGAGGAGATGGGCAGCCTGGGCCTGGGTCAGGCCTTCGTTCTTAATGTGGCGCGTGAGGGCCAGCATGAGCGAGGAGCGGAGCTTGAGATTTTCCGCTTCTACCGGGTCGGGTTCAATGGCATCCCATACGCTCGCGTATACCTTGTTTTCGTCAAGAATCGCAAAGCCGGGCGCCTCATCTTTGCGACTTTTTCCGTCGCAAAGTTGGGAGACCACGAACCTCGTCCGTCATTCCAACGCCACGCCCACGGCATAAAAACTCAAGGCTGCGTCGCCCTGTTCGAGCAGCCGTGCGCGCTCAAGCAACCCGTAGCGCTCCTCAAGCCGCTCCTTGCGGCGGTGCTCGGCGATGACCAGTGCGCCATCGGCAAGCAGCCCGAGCGCGCTCCCGCCCAGCAGGCCCAGCGTGGCCGCATACTCCGGCGCCGCATCCCACGGCGGATCGAGAAAGACCAGATCGAAGCCTGTTCCCAGCCCCGTCCCGGAACCCGCCCGCATCCTTCGCAGCGCAGCCCCCACGGGTGCGGCATGAATCTGAAATCCCGCCTTCAGCCCCAGCCTTTCCAGATTGCCGCGCAGAACCTTCAGGGCCGCGGGAGCACGCTCGACGAACTCCACCCGCGCCGCCCCACGGCTCAGCGCCTCGATGCCCACCGCGCCCGAGCCGGCATACAAGTCGAGAAAAGCCGCGCCCTGAATGTGCGGCGCCAGCACGTTGAAGAGCGTCTCGCGGAGCCGGTCGCTGGTGGGCCGCGTGGCCAGCCCCGGCGGGGCCTCCAGCGTGCGGGAACGAAGCGATCCGGCAATAATGCGCATCAGAGTTCAGAATACGGGAAGCGTGGGAGCGTCTGACCCTCTACAATTATTTTCATGCGTGGCTGGTCAATTCCGTTGGGCCGCTGGATGGGCGTCGAGTTGCGCGTTCATGCCTTTTTCCCGCTTTTGTTGGTCGTTTGCCTGGGGCTGAGCGGTTCGGACCACATTTTGGGCGGTTTCGGGCTTTTCCTGGTGCTCGTCGGGGCGGTCGCGGTGCGCGAAACGGCGCGGCTGCTGGTGGCCGCGTGGCTCGGTTTGCGGCTGCGCGCGATTCTGCTCTTGCCCATCGGCGGACTTTATGCCTATGCCGACCCCGAAAGCCAGGAGAACTGCAACCAGGGCGGCGGGCAATTTGCCATGGCGCTGGCCGGTCCGCTGGCCAACTTGTCCACGGCGCTCTTGCTGGCTGCGGCGTTTCTGGGCGCCAGCGGAGATCTCAAGCTCTTCGACCACCCGTGGATCTCCGCCGCCTGGCTGGTCCGCAGCATGGTCTGGATGCAGGCCGGCCTCGGCCTCTTGCACCTGCTGCCGGCTTACCCACTGGACGGCGGACGGCTGCTCCGTGGCAGCTTTGCCCGCAAGGCCGGCTTCGCTCCGTCGGCCCGCGCGGCCGCCGGCATCAGCCAGGTGCTGGCGGCCGCCGCCGTGGTCGGCGGTGTCGTGCTTCACGATTATTGGTTGAGCATCGCCGGCTTCTTCATCCTGATCGGCGCGCAGATCGAGGACCAGGGCGTCTTCTTCCAGTCGGTGGTCGACACCG
>JBEKPI010000266.1:0-3440 GCA_049520855.1 Occallatibacter sp. | reverse complement strand
GGGCGGCTGATCCGAGGGCAGCGGAAGTGCGCTCGTCACCAGATTCACTTGAATCGCCCCGCCGATTCCCTCGTTGCCCCATACGTTGTGATGAAACAGCCCGCCCAGAACTCCCCACGCCAACAGGCACCCGGCCAGAGCGCCATGCAGCAGCAGCGATCCCGCCGCCGGAGCGATCATCGGCTCAGGCGGCAACTGTCGCTCCAGTTGAACTCCGAATTGGCTTGGGCCTTCCAGCAAACTGTCCATGCGCCCTTCCGAAAGCCACAACCAGTAATCGCCGGAATGTAGCGCCGGTCTCCAGACCGGCTGTAGCGCGGGCGTCCCCGCCCGCGCTTGTCCGGCAGCAATGACCAAGTCACCCAGTCCAAAAACTAGTTCCCGCCCGCCTTAGTCTCCAGCGGCTGCGTCACAATCGAAATGTTCGTGATCCCCGCCTGCTTCACCGCGTCCATCACGCTGGCAAACGCACCGAAGGGAACCCGCTCGTCCGCCCGCAGATAGATCACCTTCTTGGCATCATCGGCGCCCGGCCGCCGCAGCTTCTGCGCCAGATCGTGGATATTCACCGGCTGATCGCCCAGAAAAACCCTCTGGTCGCGGTCGATCGTCACCACCAGCCGCTGCTCGGTAATCTCCCGCACCGTCCGCGTCTTGGGCACGGAGACTTCGATCCCCGACTGCAACACAGGCACCGAGATCATGAAAATAATCAGCAGCACCAGCACCACGTCCACCAGCGGCGTGATGTTGATCTCCGCCAGCGACGTCCGCGTCTGGCCGCTGCTACTTGTAAAAGCCACGGTCCGCCTCCCTGCTGGGATCGAGCTTGCCGGGTTCGGGCCTGGTCGGTTCGAGTCTGCTTGGCTCGAGCCTCGTCGCATCCAGCGCGCCCGGACCCGCCGGCCGCACCACCGACGGCCGCACCGGCATCTCCTCCAGAGAATTCAGCAGCTCGCGGCAAAAGTCGTCGATCGCCGCGGCGAAAACCTTGATCCGCGCGGAAAACTGGTTGTAGGCGATATTGGCGGGCACGGCCACAAACAGCCCCGCCGCGGTCGTGATTAGCGCCTCGCTGATGCCCGGCGCAACCGCTCTCAGCGTTGCCGCTCCCGCGGTGCCCAGCCCATGAAACGCATCCACAATGCCCATCACCGTCCCGAAGAGGCCCACATAGACGCTGATGGAAGCGATCGTCGCCAGCCAGGTCATGCGCCGTTCCAGCGCGGTCACCGCCTCGCTGGCCGCAGTCTGCGCCGACCGCTCCAGCGGCACGATGTTGCGCGGCGGCCCCAAACCGCCCGTCTGCCGCTTGTAGGTCTCGTACACCTCGTCGAAGACCTGCGCCAGAGGGCTTGCCTTGCACTCGGCCGCCAGCGCCACAATCTCCTGCAAGCGCGTCGCCTTGCGGAAGCCGCGCAGAAACTTGCGGCTCTCGCCGGTCGCCTTCCCAAACGTGAACATTTTGCCGAAAATCACGCTCCACGAGTAGAGACTGGCTATGAGAAGCAGCGCCAGCACGGTCAGCGCCACCCCGCGGCTATTGGAAAGCATCTCCACAATCGCGCTCGAACTCACATCCGGCGCGCCTGGGGACGGCGCAGCCGCGGCCCCGCCGTTGTCAGCCTGCAACAGGAACAATAAGGCAGCGGAAAGAATCGGTCTTCACCTCTATCTCAACGGTATCAGACGCCATACTGCCTTCCAAGTTATCGATTTGGTCCCACAGCCTCCTTCCGCTCCCACCTCCGAGCCGCCCGAGCACCCGTTCATGCTATGCTGCGCTCGGATTCTCCTTGCGGCAACACAGTCCATCGCGCCGAGCAGCCAACTCGCTAACCTGCTGCATTTGTCTGAACTTCTTCAAACCGCCCTTGCCCTGCCTATGAAGGGCCTGATAAAACCGGAAGAACGGACCACGCCATGCTCGTCGAACTGCGCGCTGAAAACTACGCCGTCATCGATCACGCCATCGCCTCCTTCGGCCCTGGGCTCAACCTGCTCACCGGCGAAACCGGCGCGGGCAAATCCATCCTCGTCGATGCCCTGGCCCTTCTGATGGGCGGCAAATCCTCCGCCGAGGTCGTTCGCCACGGCGCTGACAAGGCCGTCGTCTCCTGCGTCTTTGAGTCCACCCACAACGCCGAGTCCATCCTCGAGGAAAACGGCATCGACTCGGGCGGAAACGACGTCATCCTGCGCCGCGAAATCCTCTCCACCGGCAAAGGCCGCGTCTTCGTCAACAACCAGCCGGCCACCGTCGCCGTCCTGCGCCAGCTCGCCCCTGAACTCGCCCTCGTCCACGCCCAGAGCGAGAGCCTCGCCAGCTTCGACCAGGGCCAGCAGCGCGGCCTGCTTGACCGCTTCGGCGGCCTCGACACCGGCGCCGTCGCCGAAGCCTACCTTCGCTGGCGCGACGCCTCCAGCAAGCTCGACGAACTCCTTCAGGGCGAACAGGACCGCCTCCGCATGGTCGATCTCTGGAGCTACCAGCGCAAGGAGATCGAAGCCGCCCGCCTCGAAGCCGCCGAGGACGAGACCCTGGAGACCGAAAAGCGCGTCCTCGCCAACGCCGAAAAACTCTACGCCTCCGCGATGGGCGCCTTTGAACAGCTCTACGAGGGCGGAGCCTCGGCCGAGGGCGCTCTGCGCGCCGCCCTGCGCAACGTCGAAGAGCTGGCCCGCTACGATGCCCGCTTCACCGAGGCCGTACAGCAGCTCGCCGCGGCCCGCGCCACCGTCGGCGACCTCGGCGCATATCTGCGCGACTATGCCGAGGGCATCAACGCCTCGCCCGACCGCCTCGCCGAGATCGAAGACCGCCTCGCCCTCCTCGACCGCCTCAAGCGCAAGTACGGGAAGACCGTCACCGAGGTCGTCTCGTTTGGCGAAGAGGTAGCCCGCAAGCTCGCCGAGGTCGAAGACCGCGACGAAATCCTCAAGACCCTCCGCGCCGAGCTGGCCGCCGCCGAAGCCGCCTATCGCGCCGCCGCCAGCGCTTTAAGCGCCGAGCGCCACGCCGCCGCCGCCAAGCTGGCCAAACTTGCCGAAGCCCAGATCAACTCCCTCGCCATGAAAGTCCGCTTCGAAGTCGCCGTCACCGCAACCGAACAAGAATCCCACTGGACCATCACCGGCTGGGACCAGGTCGAATACCGCATCGCCACCAACCCCGGCGAACCCCTCAAGCCCCTTGACGAGATCGCCTCCGGCGGCGAAATGTCCCGCGTCATGCTGGCCCTCAAAGTCAGCGTCGAAGAGGGCCAGGCGAAGCCAAATCTTGCCAAGCCCAAAAAGAAGACCCCCACCCCCCGCACCCTTGTCTTCGACGAAATCGACATCGGCATCGGAGGCCGCGCCGCCGAAGCCGTCGGCCAAAAGCTCAAATCCCTCAGCCGCGGCCAGCAGGTCTTATGCGTGACGCACCTGCCCCAGATCGC
>JBEKPI010000265.1:0-3477 GCA_049520855.1 Occallatibacter sp. | reverse complement strand
CGCCTTGTTAGTTCCGGCTCTGGGGCTGCCGTAGCCGATCACCGTCCGCACCGCGATCAAAGACGGCCTGCCGGTCTCCGCCCTGGCCGCTTCAATGGCCGCATCCAAGGCTGCCAGATCGTTGCCGTCCGCCACGCGCTGCACGTGCCAGTGGTAGGCCTCGAAGCGCTCCAGCACATTCTCGGTGTAGCTCAGGCTCGTCGGCCCGTCCAGCGAAATCTGGTTGTCGTCGTAAAGAAAAATCAGCTTGCCCAGCCCCAGCGTCCCGGCCAGCGAAGCCGCCTCGTGCGATACGCCTTCCATCAGGTCGCCGTCGCCCAGCAGAGCATAGGTATGGTGGTCCACCACCGCGAAGTCGGGGCGGTTGTACACCGCCGCCAGATGCTTTTCCGCAATGGCCATGCCCACCGCCATCGCCATGCCCTGCCCCAGCGGCCCGGTCGTCACCTCCACGCCGGCTGTGTGGCCGCGCTCCGGGTGGCCGGGCGTCCGCGAACCCCACTGCCTGAAGCTTTTCAGGTCGTCCAGCGTCACGTCGTAGCCGGCGAGAAACAGCGTCCCATAAAGCAGCGCCGAGGCGTGCCCATTCGACAGCACGAAGCGGTCCCGGTCCGCCCACTTGGGGTTCGCCGGATTGTGCTTCATCCACTTGTGAAAGAGCAAATAGGCGATAGGCGCGCAGCCCAGCGGCGCGCCAGGGTGGCCGCTATTGGCCTTTTGCACCGCATCCACGGCCAGCAGCCGAAGCGTGTCGATGGACAGTTGGTCGAGTGCAGACTCTGCGAGGCTGGAGGTCATTGTTTATCCTGAAGAGCGTTAGTCGGTTTGTGAATCCATTGAGCCGCCCTTACTTGCAGCCTTGCGTTCGCTGGCTTCAACCTTCACTTCCACATTGTAACCAAGCCAGCGGTTCTGTTCCGGCCAATAGATCGTCCATGAGAGCCCGCCGCGCTCGAGCCCGCTGTCGATCTCCGCGCTGTGACCGGCGCTGCCCAGGCTGCGGCTGTGCGTGGTGTGCGTTGTCTGCCAGCCATCCGCGCTCCAGACCAGATCGAATTGGCATTCGTCGAGAATGCGCAGCGTTTCTCCCGCGGTAATCTTCTGTATGGGCCGCTCGCGGCTGTAAATCTCCAGGTTGCCGCGCCTCCGGCTTCGGCCTTCCGGATCACAATAGCGCTCATAGACCGGATCGATGCGATCAAAGACAGTGCCGTCAGCGGCCGAGCGCAGCAGCTTCAAATACTCGGCATGAGCCCAGACCAGCGGCACCGCCGACCCCGCGGGCTGGCCCCGCCTGAGACTCAAATCCGGCAGGTCCGCCTCGTCCCACACTTGCTCAGGCAGCATCTGACCACAGGTGGCAAACTTCTCATAGGTATCGATCAACGATGCGATATCGTTCCCGGCTGCCAACTCATAGTGAGCGCGTTCCCCAGTCAGCAGGGGCCACGCGCGGCCCTGGCCCCAACCCTGAAATGGCCCGCCGTCCGCCCGCTGCCCATAGCCGTCTCCGTTGTAGCGCAGCCAGCCCGGCCCTTGCGGCAGCTCGCGCTTCAGCACCGCGTCCACCACCTTGAGCGAGTCCACAATGAGCGGATCGCCGGCCTGCCGCACGCCATAGCGAACCAACTCCAGGAAGCCCGCATCCACAATCTCCCGCGCCTCAAACTCCACCCGCGTTCCCGGAGGCCGGTTCGATAGCCAGATCGTCTCTTTGCCGCAGCTCTCGACGGCGTAGGCCTCGCCGCACTCCGGCGGACGGATACGCATATAGTGCCGCTTGATCTCCGGATGCAGCACGCCGTTGCTGGTCACCGTCCAATCCTCAAGATGGCGCTCGATCCAGTCGGCAAACTCCTCCAGGAAGACTGCCAACTCCAGCGACTCGCGGGCACGTGCGATCTGGGCCGCGCAAATGAGTCCGGCAATAACCGCTGCCAGTGTCGAGGGCGAATATCCCGAATTTTCCTCCCAGCGCTCCTGGTTGGTGATGGGCGCATGGCGCACCAGAAAGCCTGCCGCCCGCTCCACAAACGGGAAAATCTCCATCTCCCCCAGCCCGCCGGCCTTCCACAACCGCCAGGCCAAAATCAGAGGAAGGGCCACCTCGTCCAGTTGCAGCCCCGACCAGTAAGGCCGCCCATCCACCCAGAAATTCTGCGCAAAGCCCCCGTCCGGCTGCTGTGTGCAGGCCAGGTAAACCAGCGCCCGCCGCGCCGTTTCGGTCCTTCCGCAGGCCAGCAGCGCGGTAGCCGTCTGCACCATGTCGCGCGTCCAAACCAGATGGTAGCCGCCCAAATCGTCGTCGCCGTGTACCTGCCCCCAGGGAATCGACATCGACGCTACGAACGCTCCCGAGAAGCTCTTGTCCTCGTGGGCCAGCAACAGGTTGTGGCTGGTCCGCATCAGCTTGCCTCCGTCGCCGGCCCGGGCTGCCAGCCATTCCGGGTTCGCCGCCCGCTGCCACTGCTCGATAAACCGCTGGCGATGATCTTCAAAAGGCGTTGCCAGCACATTCATGGTCTTCTGCAATGCCATGTGGTGACCTTCCCCAATGCCGATGGCCACCGTAAACTCCCGTCTGCCCTTCAGATCCAGCTCGCCCATCACCGCTATATTGCCGCCCGTCGCCGACCCGAACTCCCAACCCATGCGAAAGTCGTCCATCAGATCCCGCCAGCCGTCGCTGGCGCCCACAAACCCGCAACTCACTCGGGAAAACCCGCAACTGGCCGCCATCGCCAGCGACCACTCGCTCTTCCACGCCAACAGCATCTTGTACCCGGCAACGTCCAGCGCCCTTGCCGAGTTTCCCTTGCCGCCGCCGTCCATGTGCGGCGCCAGCAGCGCATACACCTTCAGCCGGGGAAGCAGTTCCTCATCGCCCTCCAGGCGAACCCGCATCAGCACCACCCCCTGGTGCGGGTCGCAGATGATCTCCTTGGTCAGGCTGTAGCGGCCCGCGGGGTCGCGATTCACATAGCGCACACCAAGAGTCTCGGGGTGAATGTACTCGAAGGTCGAGTGCAGGTCGCGCTTCTCTTCGTGGGTAAACGTCTCGCCGTCGGTGATCAGGAATTCCATATCCCGCACCTGGGCGCGGTCGATGGTGGGATGGTAAATCTCGTTCAGGATGCCGTAGGCGCAGGTAAACCACGCCCGGCTCGACGCCGCATAGGCAGTTCCCACGGCGTCCTTCACGCTCGATGTCCAGCGCGGCTCCAGGCCGGGCGCGCCAAAGGCCTCGCCCTGCTGCTCAAGCCATCGGTATAAGGGCTCTTCGCTCATTTGCTTCGCACCGGCAATTGAATAGGGGGTTTGGAGGAACGCTTCGATCCTCACCCCGTTCGATGTGCGGCGCTGCCCGAAAGTTTCTTATGCTGTCCTGGCATTAAGCCGAATCCCGCTCTCACTTTCCCGCATCCATCCAAATGCGGAGAATTGCAGGCCCACGGAAACAATGCGTTTCCTCCGGCG
>JBEKPI010000264.1:0-3517 GCA_049520855.1 Occallatibacter sp. | reverse complement strand
GCCCGGCAGGAGGTGGACACGCGCGTCCGCTGCCTGGACCGGGGGGCCGACGACCTGATGATCAAGCCCTTCAGCCTGCACGAGCTGCGGGCCCGCTGCCGCGCTCTTCTGCGGCGCAAGCGCGAGGCGCGCCTGCTGCTGCGGGCCAGCGACCTCGAACTCGACCGGCTGGATCACAGCGCCCGCCGCGCCGGCCAGCCGATCGTCCTCACCAACAAGGAATTTGCGCTGCTCGAACACCTCATGCTCAATCGCGGCCAGTGCGTCTCGCGCGTCGATCTGCTGGACGCGGTCTGGAACATGGAGCCGACACAGACGACAAACATTGTGGATGTCTACGTCAACTACCTGCGGCGCAAGCTCAAGGATCCGCCCCCAGGGCATCTGCTGCGCACGGTGCGCGGACAGGGCTACATGGTCCCTCCGGAGAGTGAACTTGCTCGTCATGCTTTGCCCACGCTACCCATCTCCGCGCTGCCAACACCCGCGATTCTGCCTTCCGTGGCCGGCTCGCAGTTTGAAGCGCACTAGCTTTCCAGCTCATTTCAACCAGCCCAACGATCAGGAGAGACTTCATGGTATCCATTCCCGTTCCTATCCTTCCCGTCGCGCCCCGCATCCGCCCGCGCACGGCGCTGGTAGCCAGCGCCGATCGCAGCTTCCGCCAGCGTCTCTCCGAGAGTCTCACCGGCCTGCGCTGGCAGGTGCGAGAGGCCGAGGGCGGCGCACAGGCCTGGGCGGAGGCGGAGGCCGCCGCGCCGGAAGCCGTCATTGTCGATAGCTGGCTCCCCGATCTCGAACTGGCCGAGTTTCTCAAGGATTTTCGCGCCCAATTTCCGGGGGTGGATCTGGTGACGGCCAACGGCTCGATCACCGAGGAGAGCCCGCGCGGACCCTACCGCCAGGAACTGCTCTATGCACTGCGCCGCTCGCAGGACAACGACACCGCGATCTGGAACGCCGCGCCCGCTCTGGACAAGCCGAAGCTGCCGCTCGAAGCCCTGCCGGCCAGTACTTGGCCCCGTCCCGATCATGCATCGGCAGCCCCGCCTGCCTCTCCGCCGCGGAGCGCCGAGCCGGCCGGGACGCATCCTAAGACCCGGCCACTGCGGCGAGCCACGGACGTAGTGAATCAGCCGGATTCGAGCGAGCGGCTGCCGGAGCTGATCGGCGACGCTCCCGTGATGCTTGAGGTGAGCCGCCGCATCCGCCTGGTGGCTCCCCGTTCGACGCCGGTGCTGATCGAAGGGCCTACCGGCTCGGGCAAGGAACTGGTGGCCGAGGCTCTGCACCGGCTCTCGCCGCGATGCCGCATGCCGTTTGTCGCCATCAACTGCGCGGCCATTCCCGAGGCTCTGCTTGAGGCCGAACTCTTCGGCCACACCCGGGGGGCCTTTACCGGCGCGGTGCAGGGGCGCATCGGGCGCATTGAAGCCGCCAACGGAGGAACGCTCTTTCTCGACGAGATCGGCGAGATGCCGCTGGGTCTGCAATCCAAGCTGCTGCGTTTTGTGGAGTGCGGCGAACTGCAACGCGTGGGAGACAACGAGACGGTCAAGGTGGACGTGCGCATCGTAACGGCCACGCACCGGCCGCTGGCCCAGCAGACGCAGACCGGCGTCTTTCGCGCCGATCTCTATTACCGGCTGGCGGTCTTTTTGATTCGCACTCCGTCGCTGGCCGAGCACAGCCAGGATTTGCCGCTGCTGATCGACCACTTTCTGGCGCGCATGGGCCGCGAGGCGCCGGTCAAGCGGATCGATCCGGGGGCGCTGGCCAAGCTCAGCGACCACGACTGGCCGGGCAATGTCCGCGAACTGGAACACGTGCTCGAACGCGGCGCGATTCTGGCCGGCGAGGAGTCCGTGCTGACCGCGCGGGAGATCGACTTCGGGCTGGCGGTGAACTGAGGCAAGTGAAAGAGTGAAGAAGTGAAGAAGTGAAGGAGTGAAGAAGTGAATAAGTGAAGAAGTGAATGGGTGAAGTTAGAACAGCGCGGGGTTTTCACTCGCTCACTGCTTCACTCATTCACTCTTTCACTTTCAAACTTTCATCTAGGAGCCAGGAGCAAAAGCTAGAAACTGTTTCGCGGAAAGGAGGGTAGGCGGATGCAGGTCGAGACCGAGATCGGCGAGCAGATTGCCCGCTACCTGGACCTCGCGGCCAGCGAGGCCAAGCTGACCGCGGCCAACATGGCCAATATCGATACCCCCGGCTACCGGGCAGTTGGCATGGACTTCGAGGCCGAGATGCGGGAGGCGATGACCGGGGTGGAGAAGGGACGGCCGGCCCGGCCGGTGCGCCTGAAGGCGGTCGACGGCCTGGTCGCGCGGCCCGACGGCAATAACGTCTCGATGGACCGTGAGGGGCTGAACCTGGCCGAGGCGCAGTTACGATTCAAGACCGGCGTGGCGCTGCTTCATCTGGAGTACCAGCGTGTCTTGGACGCCATCCATGCCGACGGCAAGTAACTTGGACCGCGACGTGCAGCTACATCGGCGAAGGGAGGCTTAGGATGAACCTCTTTGCAATGATGGAGACCTCGGGCGGTGCGATGCAGGCCGAGCGGATGCGCGCCGAGGTGGTAGCGGCCAACATGGCCAACGCGGAGACGACCCAAACGGCCTCGGGCGGCGCTTACCACCGCCAGCATGTCGTCTTTGCCGCCAACAGCGGAGATGCGGAGTTCGCAACCCCGTTGAATGCGGCTTTGGGGGGCGGGCTTTTGCAGCCTGCGCCTCAAGGAACCCTGACTGCGGCGGCCTTGCCTCCGCTGCTCGCGCCTTTGTCGCCGCTCAATATGAATGCTTCGGTGCCGGCTGGGCCGGGGGTGCATATCGCGGCCGTCGTCGAGGACACGTCGCCGCCGCTCAAGCGCTTCGATCCCGGCAATCCGGATGCGGGGCCGGATGGATATGTATCGTATCCGGACATTAATCCCCTCACAGAGATGGTGGACCTGATGGGGGCGACACGTGCTTATGGCCTGAATAGCTCCGCCGTGCAAGCCGAGAAGGGCATGATCGTCGCGGCATTGGAGATTGCAAAGTCGTAAAGGGGAGCCGATGATACCCGCCTTGAACCCCATGCAAGCCGCCACGCAGGCCTATTCCGCCCTCTCCGGCGCTCAAGCGGAGACGGCGGCGATCTCGACCGGGGCGTCGGGGAGCGCGCCATTTTCGGATCTGTTGACCGATGCCGTCAGGCAGGTGAATCAGCTTGAAGAGCAGGCCCATGCCACTATGTCCGGACTGATGACCGGCTCGGGCGTGGATGTGCATCAGGCGATGATTGCCTCGGAGAAGGCGAGCATGGCCTTTGAGCTGGTGCTGGCGGTGCGCAACAAGGCTGTGCAGGCCTACCAGCAGGTCATCGGAATGCAGTTCTAAAAGCGGCTCACTGCTGTCCGGTTTAATTTAGTTTTGTAGCCGTCAAGCTTATTGACATGTGCGGTTTACAGCGGTTTATGGGTGTCCACGATTTGAATTGTGTGTGGCTCATTTGCGATGCTTTCGGG
>JBEKPI010000263.1:0-3540 GCA_049520855.1 Occallatibacter sp. | reverse complement strand
CTGTAGCGATATACTCGCTGCCAGGGTTAAGCGATGGATTTTTCAGCGTTCTATTCTCCGAGCCTTCTGCAAAATGCAGCCGTGCTCACCGTGATTCTCGCCTTTGTCGGCTATCTGGCCACCTTCCTGAGCGCCAGAATGTTGGCCCGCCGCAAAGACAAGCTCGAACTGGTCAACCGCCGCCTCAACGAATTCTACGGCCCCCTCTACGTCGCCTCGCAGGCGGGCAACATCGCCTACCGCTCGCTGCTCAAAAAAATGGGCAAGACGCAGAGTTTTCCCATCCTCGATGGCGAGATGAAAGAGTGGGTGCTGTGGATGACCACCATCTTCATGCCCCTCAACGATGTCCGCGAAAAGATCATCATCGAGAAGGCCTATCTGATCGTCGAGGAGCAGATGCCCAAGTGCCTGCTCGACTTTGTCACCCATGTGGTCGGCTACAAGGCTGTGCTGGCCAAGTGGTCCGAGGGCGACTACTCCGAACGCCGCTCCACCATCGGCTGGCCCCCCGAGTTCGACACCTACGTCGAACGCTCCTACGCCGCCCTCAAAGCCAAGCAGACCCACCTGCTGCACAGCGTCACCTGGCGGCTCTGGCGCAGGTTTGTTAAGCGCAAGAAGTGATAGCTCACGCCACCGCCGTCAGCCCCAGGTTCCTCAACACGCGCAGCGTCGGCTCCGCCTGGTTCACAGTGTAGAAGTGCAAGCCGGGCGCGCCGTTCTTGAGCAGCGTTTCGCACAGGCGAGTCACTACCCCAAACCCGAACTCCAGCAGCGCCGGCTTGTCGTCTTCCAGCTCTTCGAGGCGCAGCTTGACCCAGCGCGGCAGATCCGCCCCGCAGCCGCCGCAGAAGCGCACCGTGTTAGCGAAGCCGGTAATCGGCATGATCCCCGGCGTTACCGGGATCGTAATGCCCGCCCTGCCGCAGCGCTCCATAAAGTCGAAGTAGGCGTCGGCGTTATAGAAGAGCTGCGTCAGCGCGCCGTCCGCGCCCGCCTCCACCTTGCGGCGAAAGTGCTCGAAGTCCACGCCGGGACTGGGCGCTTGCGGGTGCATCTCCGGGTAGGCCGCGACCTCAATTTTGAAGGCGTCGCCGTGCGTCTCGCGGATGAAGCGGACCAACTCGCTGGCGTAGTGGAAATCCCCCGGAGCCGAGGCGCTCATCGCGGTAGCCGGCAGGTCGCCGCGCAGAGCCACAATGCGCTTCACGCCCGCTTCGCGATAGCGCTCCAGCAGCCCCGCGACGGCTGCCCGCGTCGAACCTACGCAGGTCAGATGCGGCGCGGCCTCCACGCCGGCGTGCTTGGCCACCGCCAGCAGCGTCTCGTAGGTGCCATCCTGATTCGACCCGCCCGCGCCGTAGGTGATGGAAAAATAGTCGGGCCGCGCCGCGGCAAGCTGGCCAATCACAGCCGGCAGCTTCGCCACGCCTTCTGGCGTACGCGGCGGAAATAGTTCGAAGGAGAAATTCAACGGTGAAGTCATACTCGGAACTTTCAAAGAATCACCTGAAATAAAATGGGTTTCCCAAGCCTGGATTCTAGACCTGGGAAACCACAACCGCCCGGCAACTGACAACTGATCGCTGACAACTGACAACTGCCCTCAGTACCGGTAGTTCTCCGCCTTATACGGCCCCTCGACCGCCACGCCCAGATACTCAGCCTGCTTCGCCGTCAGCGTCGTCAGCTTCACGCCAATCTTTTCGAGATGCAGCCTGGCGACCTCTTCGTCCAGATGCTTGGGCAGCACATAGACGCCGACCTTGTAGCTGTCCTTCTTCGCCCAAAGGTCCAACTGCGCCAGCGTCTGGTTGGCGAAGCTGTTGCTCATTACAAAGCTCGGATGCCCCGTCGCGCAGCCCAGGTTCACCAGCCGCCCCTCGGCCAGCACAAAGATCGAGTGCCCGTCGGGGAACGTGTACTTGTCCACCTGCGGCTTGATATTCAGCTTGATCACTCCCGGCGCCTCGTTCAGCCGGTCCATCTGAATCTCGTTGTCGAAGTGGCCGATGTTGCAGACAATCGCCTGATCCTTCATCCGCTTCATCTGCTCCAGCGTGATGATGTCCGTGTTGCCCGTGCAGGTGACGTAGATGTCGCCGCGGCCCAGCGTCTCCTCGACCGTCGTCACCTCGAAGCCCTCCATCGCCGCCTGTAGCGCGTTGATCGGGTCGATCTCCGTCACGATCACCCGCGCCCCCATGCCCCTCAGCGAATGGCTCGACCCCTTGCCCACATCGCCATAGCCGCAGATCACCGCAACCTTGCCCGCCACCATCACATCCGTCGCCCGCTTGATCCCGTCGGCCAGCGACTCGCGGCAGCCGTACAGGTTGTCAAACTTGGACTTGGTCACCGAATCATTCACGTTGATCGCCGGAACCAGCAGCTTGCCCTGCTCCATCATCTTGTACAAGCGATGCACGCCCGTCGTGGTCTCTTCCGAAACGCCCCGCCACTCCGCGGCAACCTTGTGCCAGTGCTTCGGATCCTCGTCATAAACCCGCTTCAGCAGATCCTTGATCACCTGCTCTTCGTGGTTGCCCGAAGCCGTATGCACCCAGCCGTCGCCCTCTTCCAGCTCATAGCCCTTGTGGATCAGCAACGTCACATCGCCGCCGTCGTCCACCACCAGTTGCGGGCCCTTGCCGCCCTCGTGATTCAGCGCGGCCCATGTGCAATCCCAATACTCTTCCAGCGACTCGCCCTTCCACGCGAAGACCGGAACGTCCGTCGCCGCAATCGCAGCCGCCGCGTGATCCTGCGTCGAGAAGATGTTGCAGCTTGCCCAGCGCACCTCCGCGCCCAGGCTGGTCAGCGTCTCAATCAAGACGGCTGTCTGAATCGTCATGTGCAGCGATCCGGTAATGCGCACGCCCGCCAGAGGCTTCCCCGCCGCATACTTGTTGCGGATCGACATCAGCCCCGGCATCTCCTGCTCGGCGATGGTGATCTCCTTGCGCCCCCAGTCGGCCAGTGACATGTCGGCCACCTTGTAAGCCAAATCCGTGATTCCCAATGTTGAAGTTGCCATTTCGATCCTCCTCAGGAAATTCCGCGTGAACTGATGGTTTTGATGCGTACTACACCCGCCGACCCACTGTCTTTTTCACTTCTTCACTCCTTCACTCATTCACTTCTTCACTCATTCACTGCTTTACGCATCGTCACATCGTGATATATTGATATGTATCAGAGTCGCGCTATGCCGTCAATCATAAAAATTCTCCGCGTCCTGGCCGACCCCAACCGGCTCCGCATTCTGCTGCTTCTTGGCGGCGAAGAACTCTCCGTCGCCGAGTTGCAGGAGATTCTGGTCATGGGCCAGAGCACCATCTCCACGCATCTCTCCCAACTCAAGCAGGCCAGCCTGGTCGAAGACCGCCGCACCGGCAAGAGCAGCCTTTACCGCCTCAAGAGCACCGACGACCTCCTCGCCAACCTGCTCGCCCAGGCGCGCTCCGAGATCCCCCAGGCCGCCTCCGATCAGGCCGCCATGCGCCGCGTCGTCAAAAAGCGCCAGGACACGATGCG
>JBEKPI010000262.1:0-3542 GCA_049520855.1 Occallatibacter sp. | reverse complement strand
TCCCACCCAGCTTCCCAAGCCGAGCCTGACGACGCGCGCGTGAACCTGTTCGGGAGTAAGTGGTTTGGCCGCTGCATAGGCAATAGACGGCGCCGGCAGCACACACACGAGTAGCATCGCAACGCACCTTGATAAGGTGCGGCTAAGGTTGTACATCTTAGTTCTCCTTGGGTTTTCTACTTCCCTCAGTAAGAACAGCGCAGCACAGGAATAGTTGCGCCGCGCGCAAAGAAAAAGCGGGACAGGCCTGAGGCCCATCCCGCTCTTGTCTCTGCTTCTCACCCGGCCCGCCGTAGGAGCTATGCGTAGATGCCGCGCTGCTTGATGGTGTAAGCCACCCGGTCGATGGCCAGCATATAGGCTGCGATGCGGTTGTTCACATTGTGCGCCTCGGCATAACGCACCACATCGTCGAAGCTGTCGCGCAGGATGGCTTCCATCTGCTCGTTGACGGCGGATTCCTTCCAGAAATAGCCCTGGCGGTCCTGCACCCACTCAAAATAACTGGCTGTGACGCCGCCGGCATTGGCCAGAATGTCGGGCATCACGAAGATGCGCTTCTCCGCCAGGATGTCGTCGGCCACCGCGGTGGTTGGGCCGTTGGCGCCCTCGACGATCACGCGCGCTTTGATCTTGTCGGCATTGCGGCTGGTGATCACGTTCTCGGTGGCCGCGGGGATGAGGATTTCACATTCCTCGACCAGCAGCTCCTCGCTGGGCATGGGCTCGGCGCCGCGGAAGCCCAGGATGGTGTTGTTGCGCCGCTTGTAATCGAGCAACTGGCGAATGTCGATGCCGTTGGGGTTCGCCAAGCCGCCGTCAAACTCGGCAATGCCCACAATCTTGTAGCCGCGCTCCATCAATAGCCGGGCGGCATTGGATCCCACATTGCCAAATCCCTGGATGACCACCCGGCAGCCGTCGATGGGCATCTTCAGGTAGCGCATGCTCTCGTCGCAGATCACCTGCACGCCGCGCCCGGTGGCCTCGGTCCGGCCGCGCGAGCCGCCGATGTTGATAGGCTTGCCGGTGACCACGCTGGTGACCGTGTGCCCCATGTGCATCGAGTAGGTGTCCATGATCCAGGCCATGGTCTGTTCGTTGGTGTTCATGTCGGGCGCGAGCACATCCTTCTCCGGCCCGATGAAATCGATGATCTCCGAGGTATAACGGCGGGTCATGCGCTCCAGCTCGCCCGCGCTCATCTTCTTCGGGTCGCAGATGACGCCGCCCTTGGCGCCGCCAAAGGGGATGTTGACAACCGCGCACTTCCAGGTCATCCAACTGGCCAGGGCGCGCACCTCGTCCAGCGTCACCTCCGGCGCGTAGCGGACGCCGCCCTTGCCCGGGCCGCGGGCGATCGAGTGCTGCACCCGGAAGCCGGTGAACATCTCGATGCGCCCGTCGTCCATGGCTACGGGAAAGTGAACGATGATCTCCCGCGCGGGCATGCGCAGCATCTTCCACAAGCCATCTTCCAGGTTCAGCTTGCGCGCCGCAAAGTCAAATCGAGCAGCCTGGGCCTCCCAGGGATTGATCTCCTGCTCAAGGGATACCGATTCCATAATCTCTCCAATGGCCCTCCCGGCCATGCTCCGCGGAAGGCGTCCTCAACCTATGATAGACGCGACAGGCCCCTCCAGCGCGGCCAGCGATTACACTGATTCTGTGAAAGCCTCAGCCAATCCCGTCCAGCCCAGCCGCAAGGAGTTCCTCGCGCTCGCCAAAGAGCATACGCTTGTTCCCGTCTGCCGCATCCTGGCGGCCGACCTGGAGACGCCGGTCTCGGCCTTTTTGCGCGCCGCCTGGCCGGAGCGCGAGTGCTTCATGCTCGAGTCGGTCGAGAATGGCGAGCAGGTGGGCCGCTACACCTTCATCGGCCTGGCTCCCTTCAAGCGGATCGTCGCGCGCGGGCGCGAGATCGTCATCACCGAGGGCAAGAAGGTCGTTCAGACGGAGGGCGACATCTTTGCCGTGCTGCGCCGCGCGCTCTCGGGCCACAAGCCGGCGCGGCTGCCGGGGCTGCCGCCCTTTACCGCCGGAGCCGTAGGCTTTTTCGCCTATGATGCGGTGCGCCAGATCGAGCGGCTGCCGTCGCTGGCCAAGGACGAACTGGGAGTTCCCGACGCTTGCCTGCTCTTCTTCGATGAGGTGCTGGCCTTTGACCATGTGCGCAAGGAGATCTGGCTGGTGGTCACCGCCGATGTCACGCGCGGCAAGGCTGCCCGCGCCCCCGGAGACGAATACGACAAGGCCGTGGCGCGGCTCGACCGGCTCGAAAAGCGCCTCTCCCAGCCGCTGCCCAAGCTGCCTTCGCATAAAGGCAAAGGCAAGCTCAAGGTGAAGTACCGCACGGCCAAAAAGGATTTTTTGGCCTCCGTCAAGCGCACCAAGGAGTACATTGCCGCAGGCGACATCTTCCAGGCCGTCCTCTCGCAGCGCTTCGATGTTGTACCGGAGACCGACAGCTTCCAGGTCTACCGCGCGCTGCGCACCGTCAACCCCAGCCCCTACATGTTCTTTCTGCGCTTCGCGCCGGAGGGTCCGCTGGGCGATGTGCCCGACCATCCTAAACACTCAACCAAAAAATCAAAACAACCCGCGGTTGTCGAGCTTGCAGGCTCGTCGCCGGAGCTGCTGGTGCGCGTCCATCAAGGTAAAGTCGAGTACCGGCCCATCGCTGGAACCCGCCCGCGCGGGGCCACCGAGGCCGAAGACGCCGCGCTGGCCGAGGAGATGCTTGGCGACGAAAAGGAGCGCGCCGAGCACGTCATGCTGGTGGACCTGGGCCGCAACGATGTGGGTCGGGTCAGCCAGTTCGGCTCGGTCAAGGTGGACCGGCTGATGTTCGTCGAGCGTTACTCCCACGTGATGCACATCGTCAGCACCATCGAGGGCCGGCTCAAACCGGAACTCACGGCGGTGGACGCCCTGCGCGCTTGCTTCCCCGCCGGCACACTCAGCGGCGCGCCCAAAGTACGTGCGATGGAGATCATCGAAGAGCTGGAGCCGGCGCGGCGCGGGACTTACGGCGGCGCGGTGCTCTACGCGGATTTCTCCGGCAACCTCGACTCCTGCATCGCCATCCGCTCCATGCTAGCCATCGGCGGTAAGGGCTGCCTTCAGGCCGGCGCGGGCATCGTGGCCGACTCCGTCCCGGAACTCGAATACCAGGAGTCTATCAACAAGGCCTCGGCGGTGATCCGCGCCATCGAGCGCGCGAGAGAGATGTAGGCGAGGAATTATTCCCTGTCATTCACTCCGCGCCGAAGACGCGCTTGAAGAAGCGGCCAATCTTGCCAAAGAACCCAGGCTTCTTCTGGGCCGCGGGCGAGGTTGCGGGTTGATCTCCGGCAGCGGCCTCGGCAGGCGGCGCAGCGGCGGGCTGCGCTGCATGGTCGGTGGACTTGTAAACCAAAGGCTCAATGGGCGTGGCCACGCCGCCCAGATCGGCTGCGCTGGGAACGAGCTTGGGCAGCGGCGCTAGGCCCTCGCTCTGCGCCAGCGGAAACTCGTTCCCCTTGGGAGCGGCGGGCGGGCAG
>JBEKPI010000261.1:0-3555 GCA_049520855.1 Occallatibacter sp. | reverse complement strand
GCGGAAAGCAGTGAAGACCTGAGTTATGTGGCAAAGTTACTGGACCGCCACGCCAACCTTTTCGTCGACATCAGCGCGCGCACACCCGAACTGGGCCGCCAGCCCTACACGGCGCGTGAGTTTCTTATAAAGTTTGCGGACCGAATACTATTTGGCACAGACCTGTTGCCGGATTTCGACATGTATCGTCTCTACTATCGTTTCCTGGAGACAGCGGACCAATACTTCGAGTACCCTTCACACGCTTCGCGCCAAGGGCGCTGGAATATTTACGGAGTCTTCCTGCCTGCGAATGTGCTCGAAAAGATATACCGCGCCAATGCGCTTAAACTGCTGCCCGCCAACTCCCGATGATGGATCGGTTTTGGCAATTCATGTCGAGACGGCGCACTCATTCAGCTTCGCTTCCTGACTACGCTGAGCGCCGCCAGGATTACAGCGTTGCTCGCGATCACTGGCCCCATATCGTTGTTGAAGTCATCGGAGCCGCCCCGGAAGCCAGTTGTGCCTTTCAAGCGGATTTCTTGAACGACTTTGCCTAACCGGGGATTGATCCACTCGTATGCGAAAAATGTGACGCGATCCGGAGCGCGGCCTCCAACTGCCACCGCGTCTGCGTTGCAGCAATAGTCCTGTGCGGAGACGCGCTGGTCCCAGTTCCACTCGAGTATATTGACGCCGTAGCGGATGGGAATGGTGGTGACGAAGCCATCCTCATAAACGACTTCGTACCATCCCAGAAGGTCGGCCGTGTCTGGCTGATCCCAGATCAGCCTATAACTCTCCCTGTTCTTTGCCCGCCTTGCCGAGGCGTGCAGAAACACCAGGCTCGTTGGGGATTCTCCCACCGGAATGCCCGTCACGACGGGAGGCAAGCCGGTAACTTCCTTGCCTTCGGTTGCGACGATAACGGCGCGCATTGCATTTGATCGCCTTAGATTGAAGGGGATATTGTTGTATTGCACAATTCCAGCCGCCATTCCCTCAAGGCTTACACCCAGCGCGGGAACGGTGTCCCCGATATTGAATCTGCGCGATATATCGACGGGCACGATCGATGCTTCTGTCCGGCTGGGAGGAGTTGTTCCGCCAAGGCGAATGCGAATCGAGGGCAGCATGGATTGAACCCGCGCCGATAAGTCCTTGCCTGAAATGACATGACCGGTCCAGAGTATGTTGCTGCATCCAAGGAAAGTCGATATCGTGTCTTTGCCAAAGCCCAGTTCGTTGGTGGCAAACCAGGCCGACGGCGCCCCGCCAAGCAGAGTAGGGCGCTTCCTGCGCGTTTCATAATTCTCGATATCCGGTTCAAAGTTACCGAAAATCTGCTGAAAGCCCATTTTGTCAAGCGTTGCTTCGTTGTGTTCGGCCGAGCCCTGCTGACCTGGCTCATCGCTCCAAAACCAGTTATAGATCAGGCAGTCTTTGGGAATGAGCCTGTCCACCTGTTCCGGAGTCAGTCCGCCGGGAGTGTTGTAGGTCCAGCCGTCCGGCGCCTTTTTCTTCTGCAGTCCGCTGCCTCTTACCGACTGCAGCAGCATGTCGCCCCAGAGCTGAGTCTTGATGCCCCTGGATGCAAGATAACTGTGGATCTTGTTGACGTCCTCTCCGAACAACTCGCCAATATCCTTGTCGCTGCACTGGGGAGACACATCAACTGGAAGAAACAACTCATCGTGGCCGATGTGGACACTGCCAGGCTTCAAAACGTCGATGAACTCGTCGTAGACTTCGAATACCAGGGAGTAGGACTTCGGATTGACCGGACAATAAATATCAGGCCACTTATCTTCAGGCACCGCCGCCAGATCTCTGTGGTCCGTCAACAGGTAGTAACTATGCGTAAAAGAAGGGAGCACTGGAACAAGCTCGATGTGATGTCTCCTGACCCAGCGGGCCAGATCGGCTACCTCCTCTTTTTCGAGAAAGCCCCCGTCCGCCACGTCCTGATGCGAGGAGTTCTGCTCCATGTCGTGGAACGGCAGGCGAGGATAATTGCGGCAGCTATAATTTACGTCTCTTGCGAACTGCACCCATCCGTAGTTCAGTTCAGGATGGCTGTCAAGCCTCATGCATGCATTCATTTCCATAATGAGCGTGTTGTACTTATACAGCGCCATGAAGTCGCGCACGAAGCGCTTGAAGAACAAGATATTGTCGCGTCCGGGAAGAAAGAGGTAAATTCCTCGAAACGGTTTGTCAGGCCAATCGCGAATTTGCGCTCCGCGAAATCGCAGTTGGCCCTCCTGGTTGGCGAGCAATTGGCGGAGAGACTGGAGCCCATAGAACGCGCCACGATCGTCACTACCAGCGACGAGAACGGCGTTCTTGTTGGTGCGAAGAATATAGCTTTCCGGGCCAAGACTTTGCGCGCTCGCCATCAGTTCCATTTCCTGGCAATACTGCCTGACCAATGGATTCTCAATCGATCCCATCAGGATGACACGCCGGTTGGCACTCTAGCTGGTTGCGCGTTCGATCTTCAGATGCAGGCCGAACCGGTCGCACAATTCGTTAACCAGCGAACCGGCCAAGAACAAATCTTCATTCGATGCTTGCGACGGCACGACAACCAGCACCTGGTTATCGAGGACGAAGTCGGTGCCCGAACTGGAAATCTCCTGTGGCTGCGGGAAGATAAGAGACTGGAGCGGCAGGCATGCCCCGTCGCACGAAGTGCTGCTTTGGCCGGCTGGCGTGGGGAATGCAGCCAAGGGTTCGCCATGAAGGATCGCATCATGGCCGGCAACCGTGCTGCTGACTGCGGCTCCCGTCACTGCATGCAAGAACTCCCGGCGCGTGAGATCCATACTGCCTCCAAGATTAAGAATCAGGTCCCTATTGAACGCGGATAGAGTCTTGGACAGGCGCAGCAATAGGGACGCGGGTTTGGTCGGCTTCGGGAGGGTAGGCGGCGCCTGCGGCGGGGCCATGCCAGACTCCGCCGCCGTATGTGGTGATGTAAATCTGGGCGGGGTCGTTGGGGTCGAGAAAGATGCGGTGACCCCACTTGAAGTCGTATCCCTCGATGCGCGCCCATTGGGTTCCACGGTCGGTGGAGCGGTATGCCGCGGCGTCAAAGCCGGTGATGTAGAGCGTGTCAGGATGGCGGAGATCGATGGTCAAGTCGTAGACGTGCTGCGATTGCGTGAAGAGAACTCGCCACGTTTGGCCGCCGTTGTCGGAAGCATAGACGCCGCCGTTCCGGTCGGCGATTTCGCCCTCCTGTCCCCACGCAGTCAGGTAGAGGCGTTGCGGATCGCGCGGGTCGATCTCGAGGCCGGTTGGGCCGGTGACGCCAGAGGGAAGATCGACCCGCTGCCAGTGGTCCGCCTTGTCGGTCGAGCGATAAAGGGCTCCGGCGCCGGACAGGGAGAAGTCTTTTCCCTCGGTTCGGCGAGCGACGACGAGGTACAGAGCGCCGTCCTGGGCGGGAGTTATGCGCCAGGCGAACGGTTCGTCGCCGGCAATGCCATTGTTCTTTTGTGTCCAGTTATGGCCGTTGTCAGTGGACTTATAAACGCCGCGGCCAAAGGCGCAGGCGTACAGAGTGCG
>JBEKPI010000260.1:0-3610 GCA_049520855.1 Occallatibacter sp. | reverse complement strand
TGCAGGTGCCGCCGTTTGCTCGTCCGCGTGAAATCGAACTGCCTCCCCCGTACGGCTCCGCAACACAATACATCATCCCCCATGCTGAGACCAGGACACTGGCTCGGAATCTTGCGCACAAGGGTGTCCGGCTCATCGAGGTGCGCGGCACTTGGCCGCAGAAGAATATGCAACTGATTCGCGCGCTCTACGATTGGGGTTTTCTGCGCAATGACAAAGTACGGGTTAACGGCAGCGAGTTCGGCATCATGGATGCCATCGGCGCCTATCTGATGCAATCTCCCGAAGGGCGCGAGACGGAACTCTACGGCTACGCTCTGCATGTTGAGGTGACCGGTACGCGCGAGGGAAAGAACTGTCTGCACACCTTGTGGCACACCCATCCGGCGTCGGACGGGTCGGTGCTGGGCTGGGATAAACTGCGAGCGTACACGCGCAATGTCGGCATCCCCATGTCGATTGGCGCGCAGATGCTGGGTAAAGGTCTCGTGAAAAAAACGGGAGTGATCACCCCCGAAGAGGCCTTTGAGCCGCAAGCGGTCTTTGATGAGCTGAAGAGACGCAAGATATTGGTGCATGAGAAGGTTGAGTGCTTCTGAAGCGGCTAGGACGTCTGGGGGACGTGACCTCTCGGATGGATCGGGACTCGTACAGTGGTTTCTTAACTCTCATCGCCAGTCCAGGAGCGGTACGCTCTCGGCAAGAATTGCATTGGGAAGTCGGCCAGCGTTCATTGAATTGCCCGCAGATGAATCTTAGTTGTTGCGAACAGCCCAATGCGCTCAGTGAGCGCGAATTCGTCGCGCGGGTTGATTTTCGGGAATGGGTAGAGGGGCTTTTGCCGGGGTTGAGGAGATGAGGCGGCATAGCCAGGTTTCGTCATTCGACGAGCAGCCAATTCCAACGTTGAACTTGGAAGCGCTCGGCTTCCGAGCTGCTTCCGAGCAAAAGGCAAAAGCAGGTCCTTCGACTCCCTTCGCTGCGCTTCGGTCGCTCAGGATGACAGGCCATTTTGGGGTCGCTCGGGATGACGGCGTTTATTCAGGGAGCTTTGAGGCTTGTCCGCAAATTGCGAATTCTGTAGCGCCGCCCTACAGAGCAGGTATTGCGTAGGTCTGGGGACCGGCGTACACCGCCCCTGGCGGCTTGGAGGCCGCCAGCACAGCCGGTCTGGAGACCGGCGCTACGATTTGCGGATAGGCTCTTAGAATCTTGGCACTAGAGCAAAGCATGGGGATGCGCGTATCCTTGGTATGCAGCAGCATCACACTTATTGAAGACAAGGAAACAAGAAGATGGCGGAGAGAACCGTTGAGGGCGGCGAAGCAGCCGCGCAGTTGCCCCTGGTCCGCGTGGCCGTTCTGGGGGCGGGCAAGATGGGCAGCATCCTGTTGCAGGCCTTTCTGAAGCAGAACCTATTTGCTCCCGAGCAGATCGGCGCGACCGTGAGCCACGCCGAGAAGGCGCTGGCGCTGAGCACGCAGTGGGGCGTGGACGTGACGACCAATAACCTGGAGGCGGCGTCGCGGGCGGACCTGATCCTGATCGCGGTGAAGCCGCTGCAGGTGCCGGATCTGATCGCCGAGATAAGGCCGGCGCTGACGCCGGGCAAGACGCTGGTGTCGATTGCCGCTTCGGTGAAGACGCGGGCGATCGAAGAGGCGGCGGGGATGGAGATTGCCGTGGTGCGGGCGATGCCGAATACGCCCTCGGCGCTGGGCGCGGGGGCGGCGGCGCTGTGCAGGGGGCGCTATGTGTCGGCGGAGAAGATGGAGCTGGCGGAGCGCATCTTCGAGACCGTGGGGCGCACGGTGACGGTGGACGAGAAGCACATGGACGCGGTGACCGGGCTGTCGGGGTCGGGGCCGGCGTACATCTACATCATCATTGAGGCGCTGGCCGAGGCGGGGGTGAAGGTGGGCCTGCCGCGCGACGTGGCCACGCAACTGGCCGCGCAGACGACGCTGGGCGCGGCCAAGATGGTGCTGGAGACGGGCTACCATCCGGCGCTGCTGAAAGACGCCGTGACGACGCCGGCCGGCTGCACGATCGACGGGATTCTGGAGCTGGAAGAGGGCGGGCTGCGGGTGACGCTGATCAAGGCCGTGATGCGGGCGACGGAGCGGGCGAAGCAGTTGGCGGCGGGGTGAAAAAGGCAGGGAATAGGGAGTAGGGAATAGGGACTGAGGGACTAGGGACTGGTCTTTCGTGCTGAATTTGGGGGTTGTGGTGTCCCACCCATTCGCCAGAAGGCAAGAAGCAAGTCCTTCGACTGCGCTGCGCTCCGCTCAGGATGACATGGATGGGGCACGGAGAGTTTCTTGGGAGTCCTAGCTGTTTATTTCATGCCGCAACTCGCAGAGGCGAGTCGAACTGCTCCCTGTGAATAACGTTGGTTGAGGTTGGTGTTTTTTTTTCACAAAGACAGCAAGTTAGCCCCGCCCTTCGGCTACGCTCAGGGCAGGCTTGCGCGGGATAGCGAGTTAGCAAGTTGGCGGGTTTTCCGATCTTGGCCAACTGTTCATCCTAGCGAAGGCGCTGACTTGCGGACACGCTTACCCGCGGGTTTGATTGATTGCCGATGGAACGCCCAACGTGGATGCCGAAGACACTGCCGGAACTCGACGGGCTGCGCGGGCTTGCGGTTCTGGGGGTGCTCTTCTATCACTGCCATCCGCGGCTGGAAGGCACTTGGGTAGGCTACGCCTCGCTTTGGGGATGGGCGGGGGTCAATCTTTTTTTTGTGCTTTCCGGCTTCCTGATTACTTCGATTTTGCTGGATGCGCGGGAGAAGCCTCGCTACTATCACAATTTTTATGGGCGGCGCGCGCTGCGCATCTGGCCGGTGTACGTGCTGGTGCTGGTGGTCTGCTACGCCAATGCGCCGTGGTTCATCGGCCCTTCGGTGCTGGATGCAGTGAAGGCCGCGCCGTGGCTGGCTTATATCTTTTTTGTACAGAATCTGTTTCACTTGTCGCTGCCGCCGGCCATCGGGCCGACCTGGTCGCTGGCCATCGAGCAGCAATACTACCTGCTGTGGGCGCCGGTGGCGCGCTGGCTGCGCAGGCCGTGGATGCTGGGGCTGGCGCTGACGGCGGCGCTGGTTTGCTCGCCGCTCATGCGCTATCTGAACCCGGAGTGGATGTGGGGGATGCCGACGCATACGCTGATCAAACTGGACGGAATTGCGCTGGGCAGCCTGCTGGCGCTGGGGCTGTACACGCTGGCGCTGAGCCGGCGCGCTTGGCTGTGGATTGGCCTGGGAGGGTTTGCGGCGGGGATGGCGGCCGCGGCCACGGTGGCGGGCGGGACGTCGTTTTTGGATACCGCGCTGGCGGCGGGCTTTGCCGGAGCGGTGCTGGCCGCGATTGCCTCGACGGGCGCGCGGAATCCTCTGAGCGCCGCGCTGCGGCGAGGGCCGCTGGCCTTCTATGGGCGCATCAGCTACGGGCTATACATGACGCACATCATGGTCTTCGTTTACTTCGGCTGGTTCGATGCGCGCATGGACCGCTACGGCGTGGCGGGGAACCTGGTGGTGGTGGCCTTCCGGCTGGGCGCTTGCACGGCGGTGGCCAGCGCGCTGTGGTATGGCTTCGAATCGCGTATT
>JBEKPI010000259.1:0-3636 GCA_049520855.1 Occallatibacter sp. | reverse complement strand
CCTTGATCGCCAGGTTGTCGGACTCGGTCGCCCCGCTGGTGAAGATAATCTCGCGCGGCGCCGCGCCCACCAGCCGGGCCACCTGCTTGCGCGCTTCTTCCACCGCCTGCTCCGCCTCCCACCCGAACTGGTGGCTGCGGCTGGCCGCGTTGCCGAACTTGCCGGTGAAATACGGCATCATCGCCGCCAGCACGCGCGGGTCCAGAGGGGTGGTGGCGTGGTGATCCAGGTAAACCATTGATCTAATCCAATTATCGCAGTTCGCGGCTGGCTCCTGTCTCCTGTATTCCGCTTTTCTGCCGATTAGTACTACGTGGGCCAAGACTCCGGGACACTGACGAGACCAGACCGGAAAGGGCTGCTGGCCAGAATTCCCGCGTTTCCGCCGATTGTGCTGCGATTGCTCGATCTGCTTGCACGCGACAATGTCGAAATCCGGGAGCTGGTCGCGCTCGTTTCGAGCGATCCCGCCTTTTCGGCCCAGATCCTGCGCGTCGCCAACTCGCCGTTATTCGGCTTCCGGTCCCAAATCGACAGTCTGCAATCGGCCCTCGTCGTCCTGGGCCTGCGCCGCATCCGCTCCCTCTGCATGACTGTGGCCACTTCCAATCACATGAAGGCCGTGCTGCATATCGAGGAACTGGCGCGCTGCTGGCGGCACATGTTGGCTTGTGCCCTGCTCACCGAGCAACTGGCGCGCTGCTGCGCCTTTGAAGACCGTGCCTATACCGCCGGTTTGTTGCACGACGTGGGCCGCCTGGGGTTGTTGCTGGCTTATCCGAAGGAGTATGCCGAAGTGCTCCGGAGTGCCGATCGGAATGCGCTCGAGTTGCTCGATCTCGAACGCCAGGAGCTGGGTATGGATCATTGCGAAGCAGGCCGCATGCTGGCCGAGCACTGGGGTCTGCCGCAGGATTTTCAGATCGTCGCGGCGCGCCATCACGACCCGCAAGGCGGCGCCACACTGGACCTGCTCACCCTAGTCCACTTAGGGTGCAGGCTGGCCGATAGCCTGGGCTTCTGGGTGGTCAAGCCGCTGCAGCCCTGCACCCCCGAAGAGATCCAGCAGTCCATTCCGCCCCTGCTCGCAACGCGGATTCGGATCGACGCCGTCCACTGGCGCGAGATCGTGGAACGCCGCATCCGCTGCTACGGAGACCCCGACGGCGAGACGATCGAGGACTTCTCGCGGGTCCCCGACTCCGCCGAAGAGGAGACCGAACTGCCGGCGGCCGAACTGGCCTCGCTGGCCAAGATGCATCTGCCCGACCCCAACGCCACCGCTTCCCTCCCCCGCGAACTGCTCCTTCTGGTGGGTATCGGCCTGCTCTTCACCATCCTGATCGTGGTCCTCGTCTTTCTGGTCGTGAAGAAGTAAGCTTGTGCAGCCGCGCTACAGATAACGCCGTGAATTGCCGATAAGAAGTGGGAACAAATGTCATCCAACCTTGCGATTAATGCGGCATCGTATCCCGCCAACGGTCTTCATCCGGTCGAAAGCGAAGTCGAGCTTCTGATCCCCGGCGACGATGTCGCGGATCCGCTGCTTTCCATCGTGGTGCCCGCGCTGAACGAGCGTATCGCCATTGCCGAGTTCGTGCGATGGTGCAAAGCCGGTCTGTCGAGCGCCGGCATCCGCGGCGAGATCCTTATTGTGGATAGCTCCACCGACGACACTCCCGACATCGCCCTGGCGCACGGCGCGCGCGTCTTACGTACCCCCCAGCGTGGCCTTGGCCGCGCCTATATAGATGCTATCCCTTATATACGCGGTAAGTATGTCCTGATGGGAGACGCTGATTGCACTTATGACTTCCGCGAGTTATCCGGCTTCGTGCGGCAGTTCCGCGCCGGCAGCGAATTCATCATGGGTTCGCGATTTCGCGGCGTCATCGATCCGCACTCCATGCCAGCGCTGCACCGCTACTTCGGCACGCCGGCAACTACCGCGATTCTGAACATCCTCTATTCCACCAATTTCTCCGACATCCATTGCGGCATGCGCGGCATCACCCGCGACGCCCTGGTGCGCCTGGAACTCGAATCGCAATCCTGGGAGTACGCCTCGGAAATGGTGCTGAAGGCCGTGTGCCTCAAGCTCAAGACCGCCGAAGTGCCCGTGCATTTCCTGAAAGACCCCGCCGGCCGCCTCAGCCATATGAAACGCAATGGATGGCTGGAGCCCTGGCGCGCCGGCTGGATCAATTTGCGCGCCATGCTTCTGTTCGGCGCCGATTTTTTTCTGCTGCGCCCCGGTCTGGCGGTGCTGGCTCTGGGCCTGCTGCTCATCGTGCCTGTCAGCTTCGGCCCCCTGCCGCTCGGTCCCGTCACCCTGTCGCTCAATTGGATGATGCTGGGTCTGACGTTCTCCGTCGTCGGCCTGCAATGCTTCTACCTGGGCTGCATCGTGCAAGTGATGTACCGCTATTCCCCGGCTCGGGCGGAACGCTGGCTGCGCCTGTTTTCCTACGATCGGGCCATGTTGTCCAGCGGCCTCGCCGGCCTGGCGGGCGGCGCGCTCGGGATACCCCTTGTCCATGAGTATCTGGCCGGAGACCTGCGTCTGCCCTCAATCCCCACGCCGCAAATGCATCTCGCGGTGCTGGGCCTGTTCTTCCTGATCGCCGCATTCTGCACCTTCAGCTGCACGTTGGTGCTGCACGCCGCCAACCGCCTAAGACAGGCCTCGGGTCCGTGGCGGCCGGCTCGCGGGAACCGGCAGGCTGAAGCCCGTCCCACCAAGATATGAACCCACGCATCCTCATCACCGGCGGAGCGGGCTGCATCGGCTCGGACCTGGCTGAAGCTCTCCTTGGCCGCGGTTGCTACGTCACCGTCGTCGACAACCTCAGCAGCGGCAAGCGGGAGCACATCGCGAACCTGCTGCGCCACCCGGGATTCCAATTCATCGAAGGCGACCTGCTGAACGCCGGCACGCTGGACGCCGCATTCCATGGCGGGAGTCCCGTCGAAATGGTCTACCACCTGGCTGCCAATCCCGACGTCAAGTTCATCCCCGGCGACCCCACCGATAAAGACCTCTGGCAGAACACCATTTGTACCTATAACGTACTCGAGAGCATGCGCTGCCACGGCGTGCGCCGCCTGGCCTTCGCCTCCACCTCCGCGATATACGGCATCTGCGAGCGGCAGCCCATCGCCGAAGACCAGTCCCCCCACCCCATCTCGCTCTACGGCGCCACCAAGCTGAGCTGCGAAGCCATGATCGGCGCCTTCCAGCACCTATTCGGCATGGACTGCTGGATCTTCCGCTTCGCCAACGTCGTGGGGCCCAAGGTCCGCAAGCGCGGCCGCACGGTCATCGGCGACTTCATCGACAAGCTGCAGCGCGATCCCGCCCGCTTGCAGGTGCTGGGCAACGGCCTGCAGGCCAAGTCCTACCTGCTCGCCGAGGAATGCGTCGCCGCCATGCTCTTCGCCGTCGGGCACGCGCCGCCCGGCTGGAACGTGTTCAATCTGGGCTGCGACGATTCGCTCAGCGTCACGCGCATCGCCCAAATGGCGGCCGCCGCCATAGGACTTTCCGGTGTGGCGCTCGAATATACCGGCGGCGAGGGCGGCTGGCCGGGCGACGTGCCCCGCTTCCGCCTGGATGTGACGGCCATCAACCGGTTG
>JBEKPI010000258.1:0-3662 GCA_049520855.1 Occallatibacter sp. | reverse complement strand
ACGACGACTTGATCAAGCCCGCGATCATGTTGGCGATCTCCTTGGTCGCATCCAGCGCATCTGCCTCGCCGACCGTCTCCACCGGCTGCATCATCATCGCCGCCGTAGCCTCGTAAGCCAATTCACCCGCCATCCGCACCTCGATCCGCCCCTTCCACACGCCGGAGAGATTCACGCTCCCCAGCATGTGCCCCGCCCCCACACAAAACTCCTCCGGGCCCGCCAGAGCATTCAAGGTCATGGCCAGCATCGGCTCCCAGAACTGGGCGTTGGCGTTGATTACATTTTGTTGGTCAAGTTGAGCCCGCATGTGCCGCACGCCCATCGGTAATTCCTTTGCAACTCTTGCTTTCTCCTCAACATATCGGGCAATTCTCTGAACGCGTTAAGAATCGGCCGCGCTTCCCAGGTGTCGATCGTCATTGCAACTCTCTCATGGAGCCACCCGCCCTCGATGCGCTTGTGTGCCAAATCACTCCCGCCCGTGCGCCCTGGCACATCTTCCCGCCTTCTTTCGGTGTCACGCTGTCCGAAACGAGGTTTATGCCATGCCGGATTCAGCCCCGCATCCGGATTTTGATCGTTGGGTTCATCCCTCCGCCCTCCTCGTCGCCACTGATTTGAGCGACTTGGACCGCCTGATGCCTTTTGCCCTTGAACAGGCTGCCCAGGCACAAGCCCGGCTCATTCTGCTGCACGTGCTTTCCGCCACCGCAACCATGTCCGCCGATGCCGTTGGAATGCCGTACTACGATCCCGCATGCGCCCTGGAGTCTGTGTCCCGGATGCTGGAGCCCTGGTGCGACTTGGCCCGCGAGCAGAATATTCCCTGCGATGCGCTGGCGCGCGAGGGGCATCCCGTTCAGCAGATTGCGATCGCTGCCCGGCAATTCCAGGCAGATCGCGTCCTTCTCGGTACCCGGAGCCGGAGCAAGCTCGGCAAATTGCTCCTCGGTTCCGTGGCAGAACAAGTGCTGCGCTCGGTCAACCTCCCGGTCATCACCGTGGGTCCCGAGGCTCATCTCCCGGTGGAATCGAGCAGCCGCGATCGCGTCGTGCTCCATGCCACCACACTTAGAGAGACCTCCCGCCCGAGCGCGGCACTTGCTTGTCATATCGCAGCCAGTCAAGGCGCCAGGCTGGTCTTGCTCCATGTGCTGCCGCCGATGGATGAACCCTCCTCCGACGCTACCGGTCGCAGCGGCCAGCCCTCCAGCCTGGACTCCGCTGCACTCCATGAGCTGCGCATTCTTGCCGCCGAAACAGCCTCTGACTGCGGCACGGCCGTTGAGCCCCATGTGGTCCACGGCAATCCCTCCATCGAGATTCTGGCCGAAGCCTCGGAGCTCCGCGCCAGCCTCATCGTCCTGGGCGCCACGCACCGATCGGCATTTGAGAATCTCACCCGCGACCGCACCGTGTACCGGGTTCTCGCCCATGCCCGCTGCCCGGTGCTCACCCTGCGTGAGCGCGAGAGCAATTCGGCCGCCCCCAAAACGGAGCAGTTGGCGACCCATTATTGAAGGCGGGGCTTCCGACAAACCCATGGGAATGGGCAGGAACCTGGCAATTCGCCCTGGTCGACGGGTCAGGCAGCAAAAAATGCCGGAAGTGACCAAAAGAGGGGAAGATCGTCCCTGCAAATGATGCATGCTGCAGCGACTGTGAAGCAGAGCGGGAAAGAGCCGGTCGAATTGAGGAAGCTACGCGGTAAGCCGTTCCAGCTGATCGGGCTTCAGGATGGTCAGGCTGGCGCCCTTGATGGCGATCCACTGGTCGCGGCGGAATTGGTTCAGCAGCCGCGTCACCGTCTCGCGCGAGGTCCCGGCCATATTGGCGATCTCCTCGTGCGTCAGCGCCATGGTAAACCTGATCTCCGGCTTGCCGTTGGCTGAAGCGCGACCCCAGTCCAGCAGCAGTCGCGCCAGCCGCCCCGCCGCCGAGCCCGAAAGCGCCAGCCGCTTGGCGTCGTGAAACACGGTCAGGTATTCGCCGGAAAGAGATTGCGCCGCATGCATGCTGGCGATGCCGTGCCGGCCCAGGAAGTCCACAAATTCCTGCTTGCGCACCGTCTTCACCTGGCAGGGCTCTATGGCTTCAGCGGTCACTTCGTGGGGAACGTTGGCCAGAACCGCGCTCAGTCCCATCACGTCACCGGGTCCGGCGATCTTTAAAATCATGGTCTTGCCATCGCGGGACGTCGAGGAGATTTTCACCTGGCCGAAACAGATGACAAACACGTTGCGCGCCGGGTCGCCCTCGGTAAACAATTTGGCGCCTCGCGCGTGGCTCATCATGATCCCGATCCCGTCGTAGTCCCGCAGAGCCTCCGTCGTAAGATTGCAAAACATCCGCAGATGACGGTGCTCGCAGTTTATGCAATCTTCCGGAGGGTGATGAGGATGAAACGATGCCATAAGTATCCCGGTGGTCAAATTGAAGTATAACGCACTTTAGCTTGTGACAAGAAAGGGATTCTCCGTCAATTCCGTTACGGCCCAGGGAAGTGCCCGGCACGGAAATCTGTCGATCAGGGCCTTCTCGGCTACGCCGCCGGTGCCCCAGCGCTTCGCCGCCGCGTCCTCGTCATCCGGTTCTGGCAACTGGCGTCGTAACCCCGGGACACCTCCCGGGCCAGTTCCTCCAAAAGCTGCATCCGCATCGGCGGATACTCCTGAAATGCCTGATTCAATGCCTCCATCGGCAGCAGGAGCACCATTCCGGGTGTTTGCGCGCTCAACGTGTAGGTGTGACGCCCATCGCCCAGCGTGGCCGCCAGCTCCACAAGGTCCCCGGCGCGGGCCGGCCCGAGCGTCAGCCGCGTTTCCAGCCTCTCCGTCCTGCGCAGAAACTGCCCGGATACCACCACATAGAGCCCCTGGCAGATCCCCGACTGGCGAAAGACCACCTCCCCGGCATCGACATCGATGCACTGGGCCGCGCCATTCAACAGATTCCCGGTCGCCGGTGGGCAATCCAAAAGCTCTGCCAGAGGATGTGTCTGGACACCCTCTACTCGCTCGAATCTTGCTAAAGGTTGCATGGTCCCATCTCCCTTTGTCGCCGACCGATTTCCCGTCCGGCGGTAACTGCCGCCTGCATTCACCTGCCGGCCGGTACTCTGCGAGCCCGTCTGACGCTGCGAATTTGCCATGATTCGTTCTCCATGCCCTGCAAATCGCTCCAAATGCAACAAGTTCAGAGAAACGGATTCCAAGAAAATCGATCTCGAAGATCAGTTGCGGTCATTTCTTCTTCCGCCCCCCAATCTCCCTTCCAATGCGAACCTCCGGCTTCGGCGCCGTCCTTGCGCTATTTGGCCGCCACGGAGCTCAAGGACTCCCGCTCCTGGCTGGCGCCCACCGGTTCCGGCGGTACGCACAACACGGGAACTCGGGAGCGGGCAAGCAGGGCAAACGCAGTCCCATGCGGTCCCGGCGTGCCGCTGGTGCGCTTCACCCCAGCCACCAGAATACTGGGATGGTGCTGCGCGATGGCTGCCACAATTGCGTCGGCCGGGTTGCCGTCTTTGACTATGAACCGCACCGGAAAACGTCCGCTTGGCTGCACGCCGAACTCCTTGAGCGAGGTTGCCGCAGGATTCAGAAAGGCTGAGGCCTCCGCCGGTCCCCGCGCGTGCAGAACCAGCAGCGTGCGATGAA
>JBEKPI010000257.1:0-3668 GCA_049520855.1 Occallatibacter sp. | reverse complement strand
GCCGAGGTCGCCACGTCATAATCCTTCGGCTCCCGGCCCAGCAGCAGGTCGCGCACGCAGCCGCCCGCGAGATAAGCCTCATGGCCCGCGGCGCGAAGAACTGCGATGATTTGCAAGGCCGCATCGAATTGGGATGTGAGCGGAAGCATAGCTGCAACCATTCTCGCCTAATTCTCCCAACCTTGCCGACTTACCGATTCGTAGAACTGCCCCGCAATCCGCCCGCTAAACTAGACAGATGAGCCCACGCGGCCTGATCCTCGGCATCGAATCCTCCTGCGACGAGACGGCCGCGGCTGTGGTCGAGCGCGGCGCGCGCACGCTTTCCTCGGTCGTCGCCTCGCAGATATCGACGCACGCCCGCTACGGCGGGGTCGTGCCCGAGCTGGCAAGCCGCGAGCATCTGCGAGCCATTGTCCCGGTTGTCCGCGCCGCACTGGCGCAGGCGGGCGTCGCCCTCGCCGACCTCGACGCCATCGCCGTCACCAGCGGTCCCGGCCTGGCCGGAGCCTTGCTGGTTGGCATCACCTACGCCAAGGCTCTCGCTTTTGCCCAGGGATTGCCGTTGGTCGCAGTCAACCACCTCGAAGGCCACATCCACGCCGTGCTGCTGAATGAGCGGTCCTTGCTGGAGTCTGGGCCGGACGGGCGGAACGCACAAGGCTGTCATCCTGAGCGGAGCGCAGCGGAGTCGAAGGACCTGCTTCTCTCCGACGAAGAACCCGCTCTCGCACTCGTTGTCTCTGGAGGCCACACCCACCTCTATCTCGCTCGCCCTGCCCACGGCGTGTGGACCTATTCGCTCGTCGGTCGCACCCTCGACGACGCAGCCGGCGAGGCCTACGACAAGGTCGCCAAGCTGCTCGGCTTCGGATACCCCGGCGGCCCATGGATCGACGCGCTGGCACTCTATGGCAACCCAAAGGCCGTGCCGTTCTCGTTTTCCCAGATCAAGACCAAGCTCCATCTGGCCGGCAAGGCGCCGCGCACCAAGGCCGCCCGCACCGCGCCCATCGCCAACCTCGATCCGCGCTTTCTCTTCTCGTTCTCGGGCATCAAGACCGCCGTCCTGCGCTACGTGGAACTCCACAAATTGCGTTCCGAGGCGCAGGCCCGCGCTGCCCGTCTCTTTGCGCCCGCAACTGCTTGTCACCCCGAGCAGAGCGCGGCGGAGTCGAAGGATGTGTCTCTACTACCCCGTCCCCCGCAATCGAGAGAAGATGCTCTGGCTTTCTGTCCGCAGCAGGTGCTCGACCTCGCCGCCAGCTTCCAGCGCGCCGTCGTCGGCGACCTCATGAAGAAGACCTTCGCCGCCGCCGAAGCGCTCGGCGTCCGCCGCATCCTTGTGACCGGAGGCGTCGCCGCCAATCGCGAACTCCGCGCCCGCTTCACCGCCGAGGCCGCCCGCCGCGGCCTACGCATTGCCTTCCCCACCCTCGCGCTTTCCACCGACAACGCCGCGATGATCGCCGCCGCAGCCTGGCCGCGGTTCCAATCCGGCGACTTTGCCGACCCCGCGCTTACGGCCGATCCGTCCCTCGCCTTGGGACGTTGAATCCCCGCCATCGGTAAAGTTGTAGACTGGAATGAGTCAACCCATACGCACCCCCGCAGCCATCCCCCCGGCGCTCGTGCGCGGCGGTTGTTGCAGCACAAGGGAGCGGCAAAGCCATGCAGATCGGGCAGAGATTGACGATTTTCGCGGCGAGTGGGCTGAGCCTTTGCGTGGCTGCCTGCGGCGGCGGCGCGGGAACCCAGCCGACGCCAGCCCCAATCGCCTACACGCTCACCGTGGCCTCGATCAACCCGTCCAGCGCTGTTGTCATCACTGTGACTCCCAGCGATAACAACAATGCGGGCAATGGCGCCACCAGCTTTACCCGCACCTATAACGCCGGAACCTCCGTTACCTTGACCGCGCCCGCCACAGCCGGCGGCAATCAGTTCTCCTCCTGGAGCGGGTGCGCCACCGCCAGCGCAGTCACCTGCACCGTGACCATGAATGCGAATGCCTCCGTTACCGCCAGCTACGCCGCACCAGCCAGCCTCGTCACCTACTATGTCAGCGGCTCCGGCAGCGATGCGGCAGACGGTCTCTCCACCAACACGGCCTTCCTGACCCTGCAGCACGCCGCCAACCTCACACATCCCGGCGACACCGTCTATGTGATGAACGGCACTTATACCAACTCCTGCGCCAGTTGCGCCGTGCTCGATCTGACCATCCCCGGCACGGCGAGCCAATGGATCACGTACAAGGCCTATACCGGCCAGACTCCGCAAATCTCCTTCAACGGCTGGCAAGGCATCTTCTTTGAGCCCACCGCCGCTTATATCGAGATCAATGGGTTCAACATCCTTGGCAACAACTACAACGTCACGCTGCAAGCGGCGCAGAACCAGTCCACCAGCAACCCCGACCCCGCCTTCAACGGCAACTGCATCGCCGCCGACGGCAGGAGCGGCACGGCAACCGTGAGGCCCAACCACCTGCGCATCCTCAACAATGTCATCGGAGCATGCGGCGGAGCGGGCGTCGGCACAGCCTGGTCGGACTACGTCACCATCTCCGGCAACACCATCTACGACTCAGCCTGGTACTCCATCTATGGAGCGAGCGGCATCTCCAATTGGGAAAACTGGAACGCCGACAGCTCCACCGCGTACAAGATGGTCATCACGGGCAACCGCCTCTTCGGAAACAAGCAGTTGGTTCCCACCGTTGGCACAGGGGTCATCCTCGATGGCGAAGCCATCATCATCGACTCGACGCGCAACTCGGTCTACAATTCGACCAACGACCCGCTGCCTGCCTACACTGGCAGAACGCTGATTGCCAACAACGTCATCTACGGGAACGGCAGCTCGGCCGTTGAGGTTTTCGAGAGCGACCATGTCGATGTCGTCAATAACTCGAGTTATCAGGACGTGACCAACCCGCCCCTGAGCGGCCGCGGAGAGATGGACCTGAACCAGACCAGCGACGTCAATGTGATCAACAATATCTTCTACAGCGCGACGAGCCAGAACCCGGTAGCCGTGGTTCCCGGTACGACGTCGTCGATTGCGCTCAACTATAACCTCTACTACAACGGCTCTAACCTCGGCGATGTCGCCAACGGCCCCAACGATCTGACCGCCGATCCTCTCTACGCCGATCCAACCGCGGCCACGCCGGCCGATCGTTTTTCTGTTCTTCTCAGCGTCGCCCCGACCAGTCCAGCGGTAGGATCAGGAACCTCTTACCTGGCCCCGGCAACAGACTTCTCCGGCAACCCCCGTCCCGGCTCCAAAGGCTACGACCGAGGCGCCTATCAGCAGCAATGACCGTGTTGGCGCAGGCGCGGACGCCCCGCAGGTTGTTGAAGCGTCATTGTCCCTGCAATTTCTCGATGTGACCACAACCCCGCACGTGAATTGCACCTCAGGTTCCGAAGGAATCTCGACGAGCGCGGTTAAGGAGGGAAGTGCATCATCGACCCGGCTCAAGCTTCTTTGAGCGGCACACGCCGCAAAGCCTACGGTTCTGCCAGGGGATATTTAGAACCTATCCGCAAATTGAGAATGGAGCGTAGCGCCGGTCTCCTGACCGGCTGTACTGGCAGCGTCCACGCTGCCAGACGCCCCCTGTGGGTCTGGAGACCCACAGGACAGCCGACCTGGAGGTC
>JBEKPI010000256.1:0-3679 GCA_049520855.1 Occallatibacter sp. | reverse complement strand
GGCAGCCGGTTTGGCTTTGGCGAGTGCGTCGAGCGCGGCTTTGGCCAGCCGATTGGGGTCGCCTTCGCCGGCGGGAACGAGGTCGAGCAGCAGCGTGGGGACTCCGGCATTGGCCAGGTGGGCGGCGATGCGCGAACCCATGGTTCCCGCGCCCAGAACGGCTGCGCGGCGAACGAGAAGCGGTGCGGCTATCGGGGACGGGGTGCTCATGCGAATTCTCCCTGCGCGGGTTGGATGCCGGAGCTTTCTGCAACGCGGAAACCATCGCAGCATACGGCGGGGCGCGGTGCGGGGTCAAGGACGAAGGCAGCTTTGGACAGCAACGAGGGTTGTGCTGCGGTGGAGCAAGATCCAGCAGCGCGCTCGGTCACATCCTGCTGCAGGCGGGTCGACAGATGCTTCAGGACGAGCGGCGATCTTTCGAAGAAGTGCCGCGCCGATCGCCCCTCTGGGAGCGCCTTTCGACCCCCTGATACCGCCTTTCGACCCCGTGATACTCCATCGGAGGCACGAAGTCCGGCGACCAGGGGGCGAACGAGTAGCTCGCCGGCTCTGCAGCTTCGTAGGAGGGCCCACTGCCGCTGGTCAGCAGTTTATTCAGAACGGGGATGTTGGTGCGCTGGGTTTCGACGAAGTCCACGCCCTCTGCCGTGAGGGTAAAGGCGGAGTTGTCGGAGCGCGTGACGTAGCCCTTCTTTACCAGATACCAGGTTGTAAATTCCATATAATCGCGGGGAAAGCCCATGCGCAATTCAACCTCGGCAAGCGAAACTTCCGGGTTGGCGGGGTTCGTGCGCCGCTGGATATAGAGCAGCGCCAGCACCGCCAGCCGCCGGTTCAACTCGCCTTCGATATTGTCCATGAAGTCGATCGACTTGGAGATGGGCTCCTGCGGGGGCGTCTCCTTTTCGCAAGCCTGATCGTATCGCGCGCGGGTGACTGGATTGGACAGTACGTCATAAGCCTGCTTCAACAGGTAGAACTTGTTGGCATCGCCTGTCTCGGGGTTGTCGGGGTGAAGGCGGGCCGCGAGGAATCGATAAACGCGGTGGATTGTTTCCGGCTCGGCATTGGGGCTGATCTGGAGGAAGTCGTAATACTTCGGGATTTCCATGATTGCCTTCCCAGAGAGTCCCATCTCCGTTTGACGCCGGAATCTTTGTTCTGCCTTTCGGCTCTGGACCAATATACCGCAGTTGCCCGCTCTTGCATTGATTACGTGAGTTCGCACCAAAGGGGAGATCGGGGCGCGGCGGGAATTTCCATTGCGGGAAGCGACCGATGAGGCGCGCAAACGGCTCACGGTCGGCCGGCCGCCGGCGTCTAAGCCTCAACCGGCTTGCATTGAGAACAAGCATCAGAGTTTTTTGCGCAGGAATTCAAAGACCAGGTAGCCGATCAGCGCCGAGACGAGAGCTATGGCGAAGTTCGCGACGGTGAAGATGTCAAACAGAGCCGCCCACAGCGTCTTGCCGTGGCCGTTGGCGGCGGTGAACTCGCCCATCAGAAGGTTCGAGTAAAAGAGAAAAATAATAAAACCGGCCTCGATCACCGCCCGCAGGAACGGGATGAGACGACGCCGGCTTGTCCGCTGGCTCTGCATGGTGATTCTATGCTACATGAGGCGAAATGAGGTTCTTGTGAAGGACTGCCGGTTTGACCCTGCCCGGTCGAGGGCACTAGCTTGGAGAGGTGCGCGGGGATGCGCCCACAGCGGTCGGGATTTGCGCTGGGAACCTAGTGCTGTGGCTTCGCGTAACTGAACGCACAGGAAAAAGGAGTCTGGATGCAGAAGAGAGTTCTTCCCTGGTACTGGAATGGCTTGTTGACCCTGACGCTGCTGGCGGCGGCCCTGGCGGGCGCGCGGGCACAGGATCTGAAGAGTTTCGAGCAGAAAATCACAACCAAGGTCCTGCCCAACGGCCTTACGCTCATTATCTGCGAGCGGCCGGAGGCGCCAGTCTTCAGCTACACCACCTTCATCGATGCGGGCGACGTGAACGATCCGACCGGCGAAAGCGGCCTGGCGCACATGTTCGAGCACCTGGCCTTCAAGGGGACCAGCCAGATCGGCACCAACGACTACCCCGATGAAAAGGTTGCGCTGGCCAAGGTCGAGGCGGCCAACGACGCCTACGAGGCCGAGTACCTCAAGCCCGTCGGCCGCGACCCTGCCAAGCTGGCGGAGTTGAAAAAGGCCTTTCTCGACGCGCAAAAAGAGGCGCACAAGTTTGTCGTGCCCAATCAATTCACCGATGTGGCCGAGCGCAACGGCGCCGAGGGATTGAACGCCGAAACCGGCCTGGACCAGACGGTGTATTTCTGGTCGATGCCGGAGAATCGCCTGGAGCTATGGGCCTGGCTGGAGAGCGGGCGGCTGGCCGACGTGGTGCCGCGCGAGTTCTATAAGGAACGCGATGTGGTGAACGAAGAGCGGCGGATGCGCACCGACTCGAACCCCATCGGCCGGCTGGTCGAGCAGTTCCTGGCTACGGCTTACGTCGCGCATAACTACGGGCGCAGCAGCATCGGCTGGCCGAGCGAGGTGGCCCAGATCAACGCCACCGAGGCAATGGAATTCCACAAAAAGTACTACGTCGGCTCCAACATCGTGGTCGTTGTAGTGGGCGACGTCAAGGCCGCGGAAGCTCTGCCGGTGCTGGAAAAGTATTTCAGCCGCATTCCGGGCGGCTCCAAGCCGGAGGAGATGACCACGGTCGAGCCTAAGCAATTTGCCGAAAAGACTGTGGCGATCCGCGAACAGACGCAGCCATTTTACGTCGAAGGCTACCACCGCCCCGACTACCGCGATCCTGACGCCGAGGTCTATGATGCCATCGGCGACATCATGTCCAACGGCCGCGTCTCGCGGCTCTATCGCAGCCTGGTGCGCGACCAGCAAATTGCCGCCGAGGCCGCGGGCTTCAGCCCCTTCCCCGGCGACAAGTACCCCAGTCTTTTTGCGTTTTATGCCGTGCCGCTGCCGGGCCACACGCCGGCGGAGATGCGCGACGCCATCCATAAGGAGATCGAAAAGCTGAAGACCGCCGACGTCACCGACGAGGAACTGGCCATGTACAAGACCCGCACCCGCGCCGATCTGCTGCGCGGACTGGCCGACAACCAGGGGCTGGCCAATTCGCTGGCCGAGTACCAGACCCGCTTTGGCGACTGGCGCGAGCTCTTCTTGCAATTGGACAAGGTGGACAAGGTGACCAAGGCAGACATTCGCCGCGTGGCCAATCAGGTCTTTGTCGCCAGCAACCGCACCGGCGCATGGATTGAGACGGAAGCTCCGGCAAAGAAAGATGGAGGCGCGCAATGAAGAGCCTATTCCGCAATCTCTCCGATGGCTTGGCTTTGAAAGGGCACGACTTTAGTCGTGCCGTGGAACGCCCCGAATGGACCGCGGCTTTAGCCGCCGAGGGAAAGCAAATGATAGAAGAAAGCGTGCCTCAGGGGCTAAAGCCCGGCCTCAACTTTGCCGCATTTACGGCACGACTGAAGTCGTGCCCTGATACAAAGCGAATTCGGAATCGTGCTATTCAGCAGTCTGTACAGTCCGCGCCTTTCACAACGATTGCCCTTGCAGGAATGATGGGCATCGCGCTCGTTGGTTGCCAGCACGCTATCCAGCAGACCCCAGCGCCGGCTGCCGCTCCACCGGCTATTACGACTG
>JBEKPI010000255.1:0-3701 GCA_049520855.1 Occallatibacter sp. | reverse complement strand
AGGCCGATCTGGCGGGGGTTGACCGTGGAGCCGATCACCAAGCCGAGCGAACCGGCCAGCAGACTGGCCAGCAGCAGCACCAGCGCCAAGAGAAGCCAACTGGCCACATGCGCGACGACGGGCTTGGCGGGGATGTAGTAGGCCATGGGAATGACCAGCAGCGCGGCGACGATGCTCTGCATGGCGCTGAAGCAGACCTTTTCCAGAGCCACGGCCCACAGCGGCAGCGGGCACATCACACGGTCGTCTATCTCGCGCGTGATGCCGAACTCCGACGAAAGCGGCAGCGCCACGGCGGCGATGCCGGAGAACATGATGGCCACGGCCATCAATCCGGGCAGAAGGATGGTGCCGAAGTCCATGCCGGAGCCGGGCGCGCCGCCGCCCATGGCCATCGGATTGCCAGTGGCCATGCGCGGCAGGATGAAGGTAAAGACGAAGAGAAACAGCAGCGGCTGCATCCCCACGCGCAGCAGAAACGGAAGAAACTCCCGCGTCAGCACCCGCAGATCGCGCAGAAACAGGCCCATAAAGGCCTTCAGGAATATCCCTGAGCCGGGGGCGCCAGAGCTAGGTTTGTCCGGTGCGCCGGAGCTGGGTTTGCCCGGGGCACCGGAACTGGGTTTGCCCGGACTGCGATGGCTCAGGTCGCTCGTTAGCACTTCCAGATCGTGCAGGAACAGGTCCAGAAACGTCCTTAGATATTTCCCGAACTTCAGACGAACGCTATTCACGCAGATCCCTCCCGGTGAGTTGAATGAAGACCGTCTCCAGGCTCGGCTCGGTAATGTTCAGGTCGCGCAGGCCGTGGCCGGCGGCGGCCTGCACCAGTTCGGACAGCAGGCCGTCGGAGCTGGACGCAATCACGCGCAGGCCGTCGGCCATAATCTCCGCGCTGGTCACGCCGGGGCGCGCCTTCAAAGTGGCCACAAGCGGTTCAAGGCCCTCTTGAGATTTAAGTTTGAGATTGAAGATCGTGCGCGCGCCGAGGACGGCCTTGAGCTTCTCCGGCGAACCCAGCGCCAGCACCCGGCCGTAATCCATGATGGCCAGCCGGTCGCAGAGCGAGTCGGCCTCTTCCATGTAGTGCGTGGTCAGCAGCACGGTAATGCCTTCCTTGTGCAGCTCCTCGACCGCCGACCACATCGCCATGCGGCTCTGCGGGTCCAGGCCGGCGCTGGGCTCGTCCAAAAACAAGACAGTCGGCCGGTGGGCGATGGCGCGGGCAATCTGCACCCGCTGGGCCAGGCCTCCCGAGAGCTGCGCCGGCGTCGCGTCCTTGCGCTCAGAGAGCGTGAACTGCTTCAGCAACTCCAACGATCGCGCTTTGGCGTGGCCGTGGTTGAAGCCGAAGTAGCGGCAGTGGAAGTAGAGGTTTTCGTAGACCGTCAGCGAGCGGTCCAGCGTGTTGAACTGCGGCACAACACCAATGTGCCGCCGCGCATAGGCCGGATGCTTCACCACGTCGATGTCGGCGATGCGCACCGTGCCGCTGGTCGGCAGCGTGCGCGTGGTGGCAATCGAGATGGTGGTCGTCTTGCCGGCACCGTTAGGGCCCAGCAGCCCGAAGATCTCGCCTTGCTTCAGCTCCAGATCGATGCCGTCGACGGCCACCACGCGCTGCTTGGACTCATAGACCTTGGTCAGGTTTTCGATTTCGACAATCAAAAGGTTCACCAGTCAGGAAAAGGAAGCGGATACGTTCTTCAGATTACCGCACCGGGGCGCGGTTCTATGATGGAGGTGACAGGAGAAGCTATGGACTACGTCAATCTTGGCAAGACGGGACTCAAGGTCTCCCGCATCTGTCTCGGCTGCATGAGCTACGGTGCTCCGGCGCCAGCCGATCTGCCCGGCAGGCAGCCCTGGGCTCTGAATGAAGAGGAGAGCCGGCCGTTTCTGCGCCAGGCTCTTGACCTGGGCATCAACTTCTTCGACACCGCCAATGTTTACTCGGGCGGCGAAAGCGAGGCCGTGGTTGGGCGATTCCTGCGGGCGAATACGCGCCGCGAGGCGGTGGTGATCGCCACCAAGGTTCAAGGCATCATGCGCAGCGAGCCCAACGGCCAAGGCCTTTCCAGCAAAGCCATCTTTTACGAGCTCGACCAGAGCCTGCGCCGCCTCGAAACCGACTACATCGACCTCTACCAGATTCATCGCTGGGACTACGAAACCCCCATTGAGGAGACGCTTGAGGCGCTGCACGACCTGGTCAAGTCCGGCAAGGTGCGTTATATCGGCGCATCGTCCATGTACGCGTGGCAATTCGCCAAGGCGCTTTATCTTGCCGACCGGCACGGATGGACCCGCTTCGTTTCCATGCAGAATCACCTCAACCTGCTCTATCGCGAGGAGGAACGCGAGATGCTCGGCCTCTGCCAATCCGAAGGCATCGGCGTCATTCCCTGGAGCCCACTGGCGCGTGGACGCCTTGCCCGCTCCTGGCAGAGCGAGGCCAGCAAACGCGCTGAAACCGATCGATTTGGAAACGCCATGTACGCGAAGACCGAAGAGGCCGACCGAAAAGTCGTCGATCGACTGGGCCAGCTCAGCGAGCAGCGCGGCATACCCCGCGCGCAGCTTGCTCTCGCCTGGCTGCTCGCCAAGCCGGTCATCGCCGCGCCCATCGTCGGAGCCACCAAGCCGCACCATCTTCCCGATGCCGCGGCCGCTCTTTCGGTCCGTCTCTTGCCGGAAGAGATCGCGTCGATCGAGGAGCCGTATATTCCCCATCCAGTGCTTGGCTTCAGCTAGAAGAGCTTGATTGGGAGGGTACAAAGCCCGATCTTGGCCATCCAATCGAGACCGTTGAAGGAAATCGCACCCACGCGGACGAGCCTCCGATCAGGTCCGGTCCGCCGGGCGCTGCGCGCTGCAACCCGCAAAGAATCAACGACAAATGACGAAATCATCCGGACCTGCGCCAGGCAATCCCGCGCCATCGCGGACGCCAACTTCAATTTGCGGGACGCAACGCGGCCAAACCCTCGTAGAATAGAAGATAGGTCTCGCGGTTCAAGCAAGCCAATCCGCGAGAAGGTCGATCAGTGGAGGAACAAATGGCAACTGCCTTGCAGCAACCGGAGGTCGCCCCCGGCAACGGTTATGTAAGCGAAGAGGCCCGGCGCCTGACCGAACAGGCGCGCACCGTGCGAGCGCGCGAGAAGCAGGCGCTCCTTTTGCAACGAGAGAACATTCTCTCGCAAAAGACCTCTCACCCGGCACGCCGCGCCGCTCTGGAGGCGGCCCTGGCGCAGATTGAAGGGCAGATTGAGGCGATGAACTAGGCCGCACAGCGCGGCTTTTTTTTGTGCTTGCGGATCGAGGCGCTTCCGCCCCTATCAGCCCTCGCGGTGGAAGAGCAGGGAGTTGGCCTGCCCGACAGGGGTTAGCAGCACCCGCGCAATGTTCACATGCTCAGGCCGGCTTGCGGCCCAGACGATCGCGTCCGCCACATCTTCCGGTGTGAGCGGCTTGAGGCCCTTGTAGACCTTGGCGGCCCGCTCCTGGTCGCCGTGGAAGCGCACCAGACTGAAATCGCTCTCGACCATGCCGGGATCCACGCTGGTGACCCGGATCGGCGTCCCCAGCACGTCTTGCCTGAGGCCGTCGTTGATGGCCCGTTCGGCGGCCTTGCTGGCGCAGTAGACGGCTCCGCCGGGGTAGGTCAGTTCGCCGGCCGTTGAGCCCAGGTTGACCAC
>JBEKPI010000254.1:0-3780 GCA_049520855.1 Occallatibacter sp. | reverse complement strand
TCAAGTGTTTCCGCAGGTTCGCCACCCGATACGAAAAATCCAAAGCCTGCTTCAATGCCCTCGTCGCCCTCGCCCTCGCCTGCGCCTGGTTGCACCTCAGGTTATATGTCGATACGGCCTAGTCGCCCCTTTGCGTTCCCGATCAAAGGCTCGCTAAAGAATTGCCCGAGCCACCGACTGCAACGGCAGTACCTTGTCTACGCCGCCCAGCTTGATGGCCTCCTTGGGCATTCCAAAGACCACGCAGGTGGCCTCGTCCTGCGCGATGGTCGCCGCGCCGGCCTGCTTCATCTCCAACATTCCCCGCGCGCCGTCGTCGCCCATTCCGGTCAGGATGACGCCCACCGCGTTGCGCCCGGCATAGCGGGCGGCGGAGCGGAACAGCACATCGACCGAGGGCCGATGGCGGCAGACCAGCGGGCCGTCCTTGATCTCCACGTAATAGCGCGCTCCGCTGCGCTTGAGCAGCATGTGGTGATTGCCGGGCGCAATCAGCGCGCGTCCGCGAATCACAGTGTCATTGGTCTCGGCCTCTTTGACGGTGATGGCGCAGAGGCCGTCGAGCCGCTGCGCGAAGGCGCGCGTAAACAACTCTGGCATGTGCTGCACAATGACGATGCCAGGAGTGTCGGCGGGCAGCGCCTCAAGCACGGTCTTCAGCGCCTCCGTCCCGCCCGTGGACGCGCCGATCGCCACTACCTTCTCCGTCGTCTCGGCCATGGCGTGTGTGCCTTGCGAGAGAATGCAGTCAGCGTTGAGCTTGGGCTCGACCGTGTGGCTGGGCGTGAGGCTGCGCAGCCTTGCGCCCGCCGCCGCCTTGACCGCATTGCAGATTTCGACCCGCGAATCTTCAAGAAACTGCTTGGTGCCCATCTTCGGCTTGGTGATGATCTCCACCGCGCCGTACTCGAGCGCGCGGAGCGTGCTCTGCGCGCCCTCGTCGGCCAGGCTCGAACAGATCACCACCGGAATCGGATGCTGGCTCATCAGCTTCTTGAGAAAGGTAAGGCCATCCATGCGCGGCATCTCGATGTCCAGCGTGATCACGTCCGGCGCCTGCTCGGCAATCCGATCGGCCGCAACAAACGGATCGCCGGCGGTCGCAATCACCTCGATCTCCGGGTCCGACTCGAGCACATCGCGCAGCGTCTGGCGAACCACCGCGGAGTCGTCCACGATCAGTACGCGAATCTTCTTTCCACTCATCGGCCGAACCTCGCTGCTCCCGATTGCCCATGCGCCTGTTCAGGTCGGCGCATCCTGCTCTTCACGCGCGCATCGTGCCTCAGGAGTGCCGCTGCAGCAGCACATCCCCGGTCATGGTGTTGAAGTGAATGTTGATGCCGCGCTTGCCACCCAGCGAAGAGGCGATCACCGCGAAGCCTTCTTCGGCAAGCACTCTCATCGCCACCTCGCTGTTCAGCCTGCCCACGGTGGGCCGCGCCTTGTCGTTGGCCATTAGCAACACATCCCCGCCTCCGAAGAGCTTCACCTCGACCTCGTCGCGGCGCGCGCCCAGCGCATCGAACTGCTGAGCCAGATCGCGAATCGCGAAATCCACATAACGGCGCCCGGCGGAACGGCTCAACGGCGCTGGCGGCCTGGCCGGAGACCGCGGCAGCATCGGATGGCAGAGCGCGCCCACGCCCAGCCGCGGAGCCCGGAACGCGATGCCGACGCACGACCCCAGCAAGGTCCGCAGAATCGCCGGCTCCCTGACCAGGCGCGATTCGCCGGGCTGCACGTAGATCTCGGGCAAGCCCTCCTCAGCCGCGGCCATTGATCCTCCTGTAAAGAGCCGGGGCCACCGGCACAAGCGGCAGATTCATGTCGTGCAGGGTTTCGGCATGGCCGACAAAAAGATACCCTCCCGGCAACAAACAGTGAGCCAGCTTCCGGAGTATGCGCTCCTGCGTGGGGCGGTCGAAGTAGATGATTACGTTGCGGCAGAAGATCGCATCGACCTTCTCCGCGACGCCGTAATCGTCCTCCATGAAGTTCAGGCGGCGAAACTCGATGCTCCTGCGCAGTTCCGGCACCACTCGCACCCGCTCCGAGCCGGGCTCGCGGCTGCGCATGAAGTACTTGCGCCGCAGCAGCGGCTGCACCGGGGCCACGATGTCGTTGGTATAAACGCCCTGCTCCGCCTTGGCCAGCACCGTGGTTGAAATGTCGCTGGCCAGGACGCGAAAGCGGAAGCCGGGATGCGCCAGCGCGTACTCGCTGAGCACGATGGCCATCGTGTACGGCTCCTCGCCCGTCGAACAGCCCGCGCTCCAGATCGCAAACTGCCGTCCGCCGCGGCGCTCCGTCACTTCAGGTAGCGCCTTCTCCACCAGAAAATCAAAATGCCCCGCCTCGCGAAAGAAGTCGGTCTTGTTGGTCGTCACGACATCGATCAGGTGCGTTATCTCATCCTTGAGCCCCTCATGCCCGAACAAGTAGTCGCAGTATTCGCCGTAAGAGTGAAAGTTAAGAATCTTGAGGCGGCGCTTGATGCGCGCCTCCAGCATGGTCTTTCTCTCCGTGCCCAGATTGATGCCGGCCTCCGCATAAATCAGCTCGCGGAGCCGCGCATAATCTCTTCCGGAAATCGATTCTTCGTGAACACTCATGGTATGAATGGGGCGGTGCGACCCGCCCCATTCCCTCCCTTACGCGGCCGCTCCCACGAGCTGCCTGTCTGCCATCTGCTGTTTCTCCGCCGGCTTGCCGGAGGCTTCCTGCTTGCCTGCTTCCTGCCCGCGAACCAAGGAAAGCTCTTCGGCCGAGAAGACGCGATCGATGTCCAGGATCATGATGAACTGCGTGTCGCGCTTCCCCATCCCCTTGATAAAGTCCGTCCGAATCTGCGTTCCGATGCGCGGCGCCGGCTGAATCTGCTCCGGCTCCAGGTCGATGACTTCCTCGACCGAATCGGTCAGCGCGCCGATCACAGTCGATTCGTTGTCCAGCAGCACCTCGACGACGACAATGCAGGTGTTGCGCGTGCTCTCGGTCTTCGACATCTCAAAGCACAGCCGCAGGTCCACCACCGGCACCACGCTGCCGCGAAGGTTGATTACCCCGGCCATGAAATCCGGCGTCCGGGGAATCTGGGTGATTGTAGTCAGGTCAAGCACCTCTCTCACCTTCGCCACATCGGTGGCGAAGATCTCGTTGCCGAGCTTGAAGGTAAGGTACTGCCGGGTCTCCGTGATTTCGCTAACGCTCATCTTCGAACTCCTCTCTCACTCAAAAGACTCGTTGCCTGCCGCACGGGAAGTTCTCCGTGCGGCAGACACAGGCCAGCACCTAATAACGTTCGAACTCCCCGTCCAGCTCGTCGTGTTTGTCTTTCAGACGTAGATTCACTCCGACCGCCTTCGCGCCGGATGAGGCATGAGCCATCGGCTTCTGCCCATGGGCCGAAGCCTGCCCTTGCCTTGGGGCCTTTGCACCCCCGCCTTTGCGTCCACCGGCTTCGTCTCCAGTGTGAAAGAAGCCCAGCGCGCTGACCAGTTGATCGGACTGTCCGGTCAACTCCTCGGTCGTCGAAGCCATCTCCTCGCTGGCCGAGGCATTCTGCTGAATGACCTTCTCCAGTTGCTGCAACGCTTTGTTGATCTGCTCGGCGCCGGTATCCTGCTCCTTGCTGGCAGCCGAAATCTCCTGCACCAGTTCGGCGGTGCGCTGAATATCAGGCACCAGCTTGTCGAGCATCTCACCCGATTTTTCTGAGACTCTCAGCGTCGTCGAGGAGAGTTGGTTGATCTCTGCCGCCGCCTTCTGGCTGCGCTC
>JBEKPI010000253.1:0-3789 GCA_049520855.1 Occallatibacter sp. | reverse complement strand
CGAGTCGGCCGGCTGGGTTGCGCTCGCTCTGGGCGCATCGCTCGCTTCCTGGCTCCTTTCGCGCCGCCTCGCCGGCCGTGGCGGGCTGCTTTAATCCAGCAGTTTCTCGATCTCGTCCAGGTCAAAGCGGCAAAGGCATCCGGGAATGTCGAAGGCGCGCGCTTCCAGCGGCTCAAGCCTCCCGCTCACATACCGGTACTTCGGACCGTCGGGGTCGATGACCAGGATAGTGCGGATGCCCATTTGCTCATACTTTCCGCACTTGGTCATCGTGCGCTTGAGGGTATCGGCGGGCGAGAGAATCTCGAAGACGGCGACGGGCGGATGGGTGACAATCTGCTCGATGGGCAGGTTGCGGTCCAGAAGCGTCACATCGGGGACAAGAAAGCAATCGGGCGCAACCTGCACGCGCAGTTCCGGGCGCACGCGAATCTGACCGGCCTGTGCCTGCTGTTGAAACCAGGAATAGATTGCACCCTGCCACGCAGAATGATCGTTTTCTCCCACGGCGCGCTCCTCGATCTGGCCATCGACGTACTCGGCGTCGGGCTCGAAGGAGCTGTTCAGGTATTCCTCTATAGTTACAAAAGTTGTCGCGGCTGCCATGGCTCCCTCCTTGAAACTCATCTTACTCCCAACCTGTTGAATTTGTTTGACAGGCCGGGACCGGGCTGGCCCGGCTTCGGCCACGTTATACTCGGGACATCCCCTTCGATGCGTTTTTTCCATTCCTGTTCCACCAACGCTCGACGGCTAAGGGGAAATTGCCTGCGGCCGCCTCGTCGAGGTCAGGCTCAGGGTATGCCTGTCTCGCGGAGAAACAAGTTTGACGATCTCGCAAAAACGCTGGCTTTACGCCCTCTGGCTGATCTCGATCGGCGGCTTTGCCCTGCTGCACGCCCTCCATCTCAGTGCCGACTTTCCCAACCACACGCGCTGGTTCTTCGATTGGGCCAAGTACACCGATGAAGGGTGGTACGGCAGCGCCGGGATGCGCGCCCACCTCTTGGGCAACTGGTATCTGGCCGGGGATCTCAATACCGCCGCGGCGGTTCCGGCATGGCCGTTTGCCGAGTGGGTGCTGTATTTCTTCACCGGCGTTTCGATTGAGGCCGCACGCGGGCTGGCCGTCGCCTTCTTCTTCTGCAATCTGGGGTTGAGCTACCTGCTGCTCAGGGTGAGCGGGGCGCGCTGGATGGCGCTGCTGGCCCTGACGTTGATCGTCACCAGCCCCTTTCTTTACTGCTTCAGCCGCCTGGCCATTCTGGAGCCGATGCTGACCGCGTCCACTCTGGCAGCGATGAATCTCGCCGTCCGCCTGCCCCGCATGCGCCGGCCGGTGGCGGCTTCCGTGGCCATTGGCCTGCTCTTTATGTTGATGGGGCTGACGAAGACCACCGCCGTCTTTTTGTTGCCGGCGCTGGGCTGGGCGATGCTGCGGCCGCTCTGGCACAACCGCCGGCTGGCCGCGCGCTGCGCATTGGCCGCATCCGGCACGGTGGCCGCCGCCGGCGGGCTGTGGATGGCGCTGCTGATCCACACGGGCATGCTCGACGAGGCCAGGTACTTTTTCGCCATCAACAAGTACCCCAAGCCGCCCGTCTTCTACTGGCCGCTGCTCAGCCTTTGGCAGATGATTGAGGCCGCATTGCCGGTGGACCACATTTTGATTCCGCTGGCCGGAGTAGTTCTGGCCGCGATCTTGGTCGTGATTCTGGCCAAATGCGCGCCGAGCCTAGCGCTGGCGCAGGGCAACTCCGGGGTCCGGTCTTCGTTCGGGGGGTGGAACCAATGGGCGCGCGGCCTCCTCGCGGACCCTGTCTTCGGCGCCTCCGTGCTGGCCGTCGCCGGCTATATCCTCTTCATGACCTACCAGAACCATCAGCAGCCGCGCTACTTTGCCGTGGTGGCCTTTTTCAGCTTTTTCGTGGTGGCGCGGGGGGCCGGGTCGCTGCTGGGCCAAACCGGATCGGAGAACGGATTCCGGCCGGGGCACCTTGGCTGGTTTGTCCTCTTGGCCGCCGCCCTGGCTGCGGCCTTCAACGGTCTCCAGACCCTGAACTACGCCGCCCATCCGGAGTACACCTTTGTCGAGGCGGCCCGGCGGCTCACCCAATATATCGATACCCACCCCAACGGCAACAGGCTTCTGGTTTCGAGCAGCGGCGACGAGATCAGCCTGATCACCCACCTGCCTGCCCTGTGCGACGACTACGGAATGTTGGACCTGCCATCGCGCCTGGCCCGCTATCAGCCCGGCTGGTTCGCCTCCTGGAACGACATCGACTCCGGCACTCTGCAAGACATCCACACTCGCTTTTCGCTCGAGCAGGTGGCCAGCTTCCGCGCCTTCGACGATCCGAACCGTAACGTCCTGGTGCTCTTCAAGCTGCACCCGCTTCCCGGCGGCCAGGTGCGCGACATTAACGAGCAGGACCTGCAAGTTCCCCTCCCCGGCGACAAGTTCCAGGTTGACGTCGAGTAGCCGAATCAAGGCCCTGCGGAGCTTCCCTTTTGAGTCTGGGTCTCCCGATCCCGGAATCGCCCGGAGACCGGTGTGATTGCAGTCACTCGACAGCGCCGAACGCGGATGGTAGCCTTCGGATGACCTTTGCGCCGGAGAATTGCCGAGGCGATCTCCGGCGCCGTTCGTGGCAAACCATCAAAACTTTTCGTTGGAGGACTTGTGACTGTAACAAATTGTGTGGAATTCTTTCTAGGCGTGAGTGGTCTATCGCTCGTTCTAGCCTTTTTCTTTGCGCACCGGGTTATCGGCTCTGACCAGGGGACTCCGGAGATGCAAAAGATCGCCGTAGCCATCAAGGAAGGCGCCGAAGCATTTTTCAAGCGCCAGTACAAAACCGTGGCGGCCGTCCTCGGCCTGGGTCTGCTGCTTCCCGCACTCGCCAGCGCGCAGGAATCCGCCGGCGGAGGCGAAGCCAACCTTGTACTGCCGGATTTGTCGAGCGTGAAGTTTCTCGGCATGGACGGAAGATCCCTTCTGATGATCGGATTGCTCTTCTGCGTCGGCGGTCTGTTGTTCGGCCTGACGATCTTTGTGCAGTTGAAGAACCTGCCCGTTCATCGCTCGATGCGCGAAATCTCAGAACTCATCTATGAGACCTGCAAAACGTATCTGGTCACGCAAGGCAAGTTCATTGTTCTGCTCTGGGCTTTCATCGCGATCATCATCTCGCTGTACTTCGGGTGGCTGGCGCCGGTTCCCGGAAAGCCAATTTGGCTTACCTTGGGGATCATTCTGTTGTTTTCGCTGGTTGGCATCGCGGGCAGCTACGGGGTGGCGTGGTTCGGAATTCGCGTCAACACCTTCGCCAACTCGCGCACGGCGCACGCGGGATTGCGCGGCAAGCCGTATCCATGTTTTGCGATTCCGCTGAAGGCCGGCATGAGCGTCGGCATGATGCTGATCTCGGTCGAGCTGCTCATCATGCTCTTCATTCTTCTGTTCATCCCCCGCGACTTTGCCGGCCCATGCTTCATCGGCTTCGCCATTGGCGAATCGCTGGGCGCCGCGGCCCTGCGTATTGCCGGCGGCATCTTCACCAAGATCGCCGACATCGGCTCCGACCTGATGAAGATCGTCTTCAAGATCAAGGAAGACGATGCCCGCAACCCCGGCGTCATCGCCGACTGCACGGGCGACAACGCGGGCGACTCGGTCGGCCCCTCGGCCGACGGCTTTGAAACCTACGGCGTCACCGGCGTGGCTCTGATCACCTTCATCCTGCTGGCCGTCCATGACCCCAAGACGCAGGTGCAACTGCTGGT
>JBEKPI010000252.1:0-3858 GCA_049520855.1 Occallatibacter sp. | reverse complement strand
CTGGCGGCGGGAAGCTATAACGTCTCGGCGGGGGCCGTGGCCTCGAAGGTTGTGGATTCGATGTTGGGCGGCCAGGGGTGATCGGGGCTTGCAGGTCCGGCGCATAGGATGGAAAGCCGGATAGGCAAGGGCGGCACGTGAGATCCCGCTGCGCGAGGATGGCTGGTTGGCGAGTTGGCGAAGTCGCGCGGCTGGCGGCGGGAGCGAAAGGAGCGGTTGCGTTGCGCGAGCTTGGGGAGCATCGGGGGCATCCGAAACTGAAAGAGCTGGTGGTGGAGGCCTCGCGGGCGCTGGCGCGGCTGGATGCGGACCGGCTGGAGGAGTTGGCGCTCTCCTGTCAGGCTCTCAACCGCGATCTGGCGCATGGGAATGTGGGTGAGCGCGCGGAGCTGGCTCTTCAGGCCCGAGAGGCCTCGGGCGATATGGCGGTTTTTGCCAGGGTATTAGAGGCGACGCGGGCCAACCTGAATGTGATGAACCGGCTGCGCGAGTTGCGCGCGGGCCGGCTGGAGTACGGCCAAGCGGAGTGGCGAAGGGAGAGCGGGCATGGGGACAATTAACTCCGCATTCAGCATCATGTCGCAGGCTCTGGACGCCGATCAGCAGGCGTTGAATGTTGTGGCGAACAACGTGGCCAACGCCAACACGCCCGGCTACACACAGGAGACGCCCAACTGGCAGGAGAATCAGCCGATCACGATCAATGGGGTTTCGTACGGGCAGGGCGTGACGGAGACCGGCGCCACATCGGTGCGTGATCGCGTGCTGGAGGAGCGCCTGGACCAGCAGCAGCAGTTGGCTTCTTCGTCAGGTTCGCGGCTGACGGCCCTCAACACGCTTCAGGCGCTTTTCACGCCTGACTCGGGTTCGTCGAGTTCGAGAGCGGGGGACATCGGCAGCGACATCACCAGTTTTTTCGATTCGTTTGCGTCGCTGGAGGCCAATCCCACCGACAACGCGCTGCGCCAGAACGTACTTTCGACGGCGGGCACGCTGGCCGGCGACATTTCGAACGCCGCGGCCAGCCTGAACGCCCAGAGGTCTGCGCTGGACCAGGAGGCGGCGGGGACGACCAGCCAGGTGAACGCGCTGACCGGCGCCATCGCCCAGCTTAACAAGCAGATTCAGACCATCTCGCCCAATGCCGACGCGGGAACGCTGGAAGACCAGCGGCAGCAGGATCTGAGCCAGCTTTCGCAGTTGATCGGGATCAACCAGATCAAGACCGAGAACAACGGCCTTGCGATCACCACCACTTCGGGCCAGTTGCTGGTCTCCGAGGGGTCGAGCTATCAGTTGACCACCGGGATGGCGAACGGGGTTACGAATTTCTTTGTGGGCACTCAAAATATCACTTCGCAGTTGGCTGCGGGCGGCGGCTCGCTGGGCGGCGAACTGACGGCGCGGGACCAGGACATTCCAGGCGCGCTCGGCGCGCTCGACCAACTGGCTTACAGCATCTCCACGTCGGTCAACACGCAGAACAATGCGGGAACGGACTTGGATGGCGTGACCGGGACGGCGGCCAATCCTCTTTATATTTTCAGTCAGCCCACGGTGGTGGCGGGAAGCGCGGCCCAGATGAGCGTGGCGATGACCGATCCCAACCAGGTTGCCGCGGCCGGGGCGGGGGCTGGTACCGGCGACAACTCGAATGCCGTCGCCCTGGCCAATCTGGCCAACCAGTCGATGGTAAGTGGCCAGACGCCGACCGATTACTACTCGAACTTTGTGACCACGCTGGGTTCGACGGTCTCCGGCGTGCAAACGGAGAATATGGCGCAGAATGCCTCGGTGACCCAGTTGCAGACGCAGAACAATGCGCTTTCAGGTGTCAATCTGAACGACGAGGCCTCTTCGATGACCACCTTGGAGCGCAGCTATCAGGCGGCTTCGCAGGTCTTCGCGATGCTGAACACGATCATGGCCTCGGCGCTGAATCTTGGTGATCAGACGTCGGTGTCGTAAAGACAGGGACTAGGGACTAGGGAATAGGGAACAGTGCTTAGGGATTAGGGACAAAGTTGCGGGAGCGGCTTTCCGTTCAAGCTCGATGTACGGCAAGGATGAAAGAAGTGAGACTTTTTTCTTGACACGCCGCCGATTGCCGGGATGCTCTCTTCTATTTCCTACTCCCTACTCCTTATTCCCTATTGTTAACGGAGGATTGTGATGCGGGTGGATCCCTTTTACATCACGAATCTGGTGGGCTCGCTCGATCAGGCGCAAACGAGCGAGCAACAACTGTCGTCCGAGTTGTCGAGCGGCGTGAGCATTACCGCTTTGAGCCAGAATCCGGTGGGATCGGGGCAGAATGTGCTGCTGCTCAACCAGATTCAGCAGGACGATTCCTTCACGCAAAGTTCGAGCCTGGTTACGGGCCAGTTGCAGGTGGCCGATTCGGCTCTGGGCAGCGTGGTGACCAACCTCACTTCGGCCATCTCCCTGGCCACGAGCGCCAATAACGGAACGATGAATCCGAGCGATGTGAAGTCCATCGCGAATCAGATCTCCGGAATTCTCGACGAAGTGCAGTCGCTGGCCAACACCAGTTATCAGGGGCAATACATCTTTGCCGGCGGGCAGACGGATACGGCTCCCTTCGCTACTTCGGCGGTTGCATCGCCGGCCGTGACCACCTACAACGGCGATGCGGATGTGAACTACCTGGAATCGCCCAACGGGCAGAAGATCCAGTTGAATGTGCCGGGCGACCAGATCTTTCTTGGCAGCGGGGCGAACAGCGTCTTTGGTGCGCTGAATAGCCTGGTTGCCGATTACACCAGCGGCACCGTGAACACCACGCAGGCGGTGAACGATACGGAGGCGTTGAGCACGGCGCTGAATTATGTCTCGCAGCAGCGGGTGACCATCGACAACTCGATTACGCAGGTGAGCGCCGCCTCCGAGGCCGTGACCAACGTGCAGACACAATTGACCGGAGCGCAGACCAACCTGATGCAGGCCGACATTCCGGCGATTTCGACGCAGCTCTCTCAAGCCGAGACGCAGCAGACGGCGCTCGAGGATGTTATCGCTCAACTGAATTCGACACAGAATGACCTGTTCAGTAAGTTGCCGGCCTGACGGCATACAAGAGGACTTGCCTTTCTGCGGGCATTTTGCGTGAACGAGGTCTTCCTTGTGGTAGCATGGGCAACGAGGGGATTGGGGGGACCGGCGCCCATGCTGTTTATCAACTCAAAGAGACTGTTGATTGCTCAAATCTATTTGCTCGTTGTCTGTGTTCTCATTGTTGTTCTACTACTGATCAGCGCCGATATGAGGGGCGTCGTATGGAAAGTGCCAGTAATTAGTTTTGCGATCTGTATTTGCGGCAATATAATCGCCGGAGTCCTTATCCTTATGCTCCTTCAGGACGCCCCGCCGCCGCTGCCCGGCATGCCGAACGAGCCTCAAACCAGCAAAACAGCGAAACGCAGGCTCTTGCGCACATCCGCCATGCTGCTGTTTTCCCTTGCGACGTCTTATTGCGTTTGGAGCGCGGCGCGAATCTCGATTCTCAGTTTTGTGCCCAATATCCAAATCAGCAAGATCCCGCCCTCGGACGCGGGTGGACCCCTCAATAGGGCAACGATATGTGGCGCCGTGGCCGGCGTGAACCCCCACGAGTATCAAGTCGTCATATTCGCAGAGGCCAATATGTGGTTTGTTCAACCCGATACCAACGCTCCGATGACCGCCATTCAGCGAGACGGGCGTTGGTGTAACTCGATCCATTTGGGGCGCACTTATGCGGCATTGCTGGTGAGGCCATGGTATACGCCGCCAGTCGAGAGTCGAACGCTGCCGCAAGTCGGTGGCGACATTATCGCCTCGGCAATCGAGGAGGGCCGT
>JBEKPI010000251.1:0-3860 GCA_049520855.1 Occallatibacter sp. | reverse complement strand
AGCGTTGTGAAGACATTGTCTTTGGTGCGGATGTAGCCGTCGCCATCCAAATCGATCTGGCCGGCGAACATCTTCGCGTTGGGTTCGTGGCCGATGCCGAGAAAGAGGCCGCTGATGTTGAGCGTCGAGCCTTCGCCGGTCTCGACATCGCGCAGGCGCACGCCGCAGACTTCCTTTTCGCTGACGCCCAGCACCTCTTCGATGACGGTGTTGGGGCGCAGGACAATCTGCGGATGAGCCTTGACGCGGTCGAGCATGATTTTGGAGGCGCGGAAGGCCGAGCGGCGATGGAGCACCGTGACCTTGGTGGCAAAGCGTGTGAGAAAGAGCGCCTCTTCCATGGCCGAATCGCCGCCGCCCACCACGGCAATCTCGCGCCCGCGGAAGAAGAAGCCGTCGCAGGTGGCGCAACTGGAGACGCCGTGGCCGATCAGCGCTTGTTCGCTGGGCAGCCCCAGCCAGCGCGCGCTGGCGCCCGAGGCGACGATCAGCGTGCGCGTCAGAATCTCGCCGGTCGAGGTCTGCAAGCGGATGGGATTTGCGCTCAGGTCCACCGAGTTCAGATGAGCAAGCTGAAACGTCGCGCCGAAGCGGGCCGCCTGCTTCTTCATGTTGTCGATCAGCTCCGGCCCCTGGATGCCCTCGGGCCAGCCGGGAAAGTTCTCGACCAAGGTCGTGATGGAGAGCTGGCCGCCGGGCTCGTGGCCCTCCAGAACCAGCGGGTTGAGGCCGGCGCGAGCGGTGTAGATGGCAGCGGTGAGTCCGGCGCAGCCGGAACCGAGAATGACAGTCGAGCGAATATCGGTCATGGGTGTTCCCGTGTTGATTTTAACTCTTGCGGAGGGGGCGGCGGACGGCGGCCCTCTTCCCATTTAAGATGAGTTTCATGGCGAATTTGACTCTTGTTTACGGCTTGCGGCTGCTGCCCGAGGGAGAAGTCGCAGAGATTCAGGACGCAACCCTCAAGCTGGCCAACGGCCACCAGGCCCACGTGACCATGCACACGATCGAAGGCTCGCGCGAGGAGATCGAGACCCAGCTCAAACGCAGCCTGGACGCTTTCTTTGACTTCTACCCGGAGATTTGAGGGCTGTCTTGGGCGCGGCGGCAGAGCTAGCTTTTCCGGCAGCGCGCGCGGCGCCCATCGCTTTTCCATACATTCCAAGCGACTTTACGGCGGTCTGGCCATTCTTGCCCCCCACATAAGAAGAAACTCATTAAGACTTCTTGTTACTTAAAGATTTCTAGCCCGGATGCTCCCGCGCCGATAACGAAGTTGTGGCCGCGTTAGAGCCTTCTCAAAGCTTTCTTCAGAGGACTCTAAGGCAAGCCGCCACACCGGGAGCTCTCCGATGTCCCAACTCCGCATGTTCGCCCTCCGCACCGCAGCCTTTCTGGCCGCGCTTTTGGCTCCGGCGGCGGTGGCTGGCGGACCGCGGTATGTGGCCGGAGTCAGCTATTTCAACCCCGCGGCGGTCGGTCAGCCGGCTCATTGGGCGAACGGGCAACTGAATTACTACGTCGATCGGGGGCCGTTGAGCGCCTCGGTGACCAACCAGCAGGCGACGGCGATGGTGGACGCGGCGGCGGCTCTGTGGAGCGCGATTCCCACGGCGGGGGTGGCGCTCAACGACATGGGCCCGTTGAACGAAGACGTGAGCGGCGCGAACATCGTGGTGAGCGGCACAAGCTTTGCCGTGACCAACCAGCAGACCAGCCAGTTGGGTTTGATCGCTCAGCCGGCCGACGTTACACCCGCGGCTACCGGCTTTCCGCTGGGCGTGATCTTCGACGCAGACGGTTCGGTGATCGAGGCTGTCTTTGGCGCGGGCGCCAGCCAGCCGGAGAGTTGCCAGAACAACGGCGTGCTGGCGTGGGTGGACAACATCAACCCGGATGCGACGATTGCGCACGCCATTCTGCTGCTCAATGGACGCTGCGCCACCAGCGCCGCAATGCTGCAGATGATGAGCTTTGAATTGGAGCGGGCTTTTGGTCAGATTCTCGGCCTGGATTATGCGCAGGTGAACCCGAACGCGCTGGCGAGCGCCGGGGCGGCGAGGACAGCGGAGTTGGATGGCTGGCCGGTGATGCAGCCGATTAGCGGGCTCTGCGGCGCGAGCGGCGGAGAATGCATTCCGAACCCCACGGTCCTGGGCTGGGACGACATTGCCGCCTTGAATCGCATCTATCCGATTACCGCCTCGAACCTGGCCGGCTTTCCCGGCAAGCAGATGACCGCGTCCGCGACGGTCTCGATTCAGGGAACCGTGAGTTTTAGGAACGGGGTGGGGATGCAGGGGGTGAACGTAGTGGCCCGTCCGCTGGATGCGAATGGCAACCCCCTGTACCAGTACACGGTGAGCTTTGTTTCGGGGGCGTACTTCAGCGGCAACCACGGCAATCCGGTCACGGGCTTCAGCGACGCGAATGGCAACCCGCTGACGATGTGGGGGTCGAATGAGGCTTCGCTGCAAGGCTTTTTCGACCTGAGCGGGATGCCGCTGCCGCCGGGGGCGACGACGGCGAATTATCAGGTCACTTTTGAGCCGATCAATCCGCTTTATATCCAAAGCAACTCGGTTGGCCCCTATCTGGACGGTTCGCCGGAGCCTTCGGGAACATTGCCGCCGATCTCGGTGCCGTCGATGGCTGCGGGGAGCGCGCAAGCCCTCACCGTCAATGTGGAGAACTCGGCGGTGGGCGGCTATGACGACGCGATCGGAAGCGAGGCGACGCCGCGGATGATGGCGGCAAGCGGCGAGTGGAGCGGGCGGCTGAGCCAGGTGGGCCAGACCGACTGGTTTGCCTTTCCGGTGCGGGGCGGGCGCATGTTCACTGTGGTCACCGAGGCGTTGGACGAGACCGGCGCTCCCACGAACTTGAAGGCGATGCCGGCTCTGGGGATTTGGGATGCGTTCGATCCGACGGGGTCGGCGGCGGTGGGCTTCGGCGCGGGATTGAACGGCCTGGCCACGGGCGAGAGCTGGCTGCAGGTTGCGGCCTCGGGAGACGACATTGTCCGCCTGGGCATTGCCGACGAGCGCGGCGACGGGCGGCCCGACTATGCCTATCAGGGCTGGGTGCTCTATGCCGATACGGTGCAGCCGCAGCGGCTGCCGGCCTCGGGCGGGCCGATTGTCGTTCATGGGATGGGCTTCCGCATGGCCGACACGGTGCGGGTGGGCGGCCAGCGGGCTTTGGTCACCAGCATCTCGCCCAACGAGATCACCGCCATCGCTCCACCGGCCGGCAGCGGCGCAACCGGCTCGGTGGACGTGGAGGTGGACGACCTGCCGGTCTACACCGCCACGGCTGTCATATCGGGCGGGGTCAGTTACGACTCTGGCTCGGGCGATGCGCTGACGCTGGTGACCGCTCCGATGAGTACGGTGCCCATTGGCGTGCCGGAGCCGTTTACGGTGACCGCTTTAGGAGCGAACCTAAGCCCCGCCGGCGGTGTCTCGGTGATTTATACCGTGGTGAGCGGTACGGCTGCGTTGGGATGCGGCCAGATGACTTGCACGGTCGCGGCCAGCGGCGACGGCCGCGCCACAATGAATGTGACAGCAATGAACGGAAGCTGGTCGATTGTCACCGCTGCGCTGACCAACGGCTCCAGCCTGAAGACGGAGTTTTATGGCGGAACGCCTCCGACGCTGGCCTCGCTTTCGCCCATGCTCTCGGTGGCCGCAGGAGCCACTATTACCTGGACGGCGCAGGCTCTGGTGCTGAACAATGGCCTGCCCGCGAGCGGCCAATCGGTCGCATGGCAGGCGACCGGAAGCGGCATAGCCTTGCAAAGCGGCGCTGTGACCACCAACGCGAACGGCGCGGCGGCCAAGGCGCTCACCGTGGGA
>JBEKPI010000250.1:0-3912 GCA_049520855.1 Occallatibacter sp. | reverse complement strand
CCGCCTTCTGCGCTCAGGCCGCGATGAATATCCTTCCAGGCCTCTCCTTCTACATCTGGATTCTCTTTTTCGCGGCCTTCTTTACCTGGACCAACCTGCGCGGCATCAAAACCTCGGCGCAGATGAACGAGGCTCTCTGCGCCGGCATGGTGGTTGTGGTCCTGATCTTTCTGGCCGCTGTCGTCCGCGCGGTCTGGGGCATCCACCACGACCCAGGCTTCTTTACCCACCCCTTCTACGATCCCAGCAACTTCCATCTGCCCAATATCTTTGCCGGAACCTCGGTCGCCGTGCTCACCTACATTGGCTTCGACGCCATCTCCACCTTCTCCGAAGAGGTCGAGAATCCCCGCCGCAACATCCTGCTGGCCACGGTTCTGGTCTGCCTCATCACCGGCCTGCTCTCCGGTCTTGAGGTCTATGCGGCCCAGCTCATCTGGGGATCGAAGCCCTTCGCCAGCGACAGTGTCGAGTCGGCCTTCGCCATGGTCTCAGGCAAGGCGGGCGGCGTGGTGCTCTTCCAGATCGTCAACTTCACGCTGCTCGTCGCTAACATGGGCTCCGGCATGGGCTCACAACTTGCCGCTGGACGCCTGCTCTACGGCATGGGACGCGGCAATGCCCTTCCCAAATCCTTTTTCGGAGCCATCGAACCCAAACGCCGCATCCCGCGCAACAACATCATTGCTGTCGGAGCCTTTGCGCTCGTCGGAGCCGGTCTGCTCCAGTTCTTCTCGGATCGCCTGGGCGGCGGCGCTTACGAAATTGGCGCGGAGTGCCTCAACTTCGGAGCCTTCATCGCCTTCATGGGCGTCAACGCCGCGGCTTTCGTCCACCATCTGCGGCATGAGAAGAGTAAAACGCCGAGCGGTTTCATCGTGCCTGTCTTGGGCTTTCTCATTTGCGGCTTCATCTGGTATCACCTGAGTCATCCGGCGCTGGTGCTGGGCGCGACTTGGATGATTGCCGGCATCACCTATGGGGCTATCCGCACCCGCGGCTTCCGCGCCGAACTTGTCACCTTCGAGGTGCCCTCCGACGTGGCGTAACCGGCCTGCCCGCCAAAGATGCCGGAGACTATGACTGCCGTGTGACCGTCAGGCCGGCAAGCTCGGCGACGGTGGCGGAGTCCAGAACGCCGAGCATGGCTTCTTGCGCGCTTGCCCAAATGGGGTGGGCCGGGCAGAAGGATTTGCGGCTGCAGGAGGCTCCGGTGTTCAGGCAGAGGTTCAGGCAGATGGGGCCTTCAATGGCTTCGATGACGGAGCGGATGGATGCCTCGCGGCCGAGGGGAAGGATCTCGAAGCCGCCGGAATGTCCCCGGCGAGAGGCAATGAATCCGGCGCGGCACAGGGCTTGCAGAACCTTGGAGAGAAAGCTCTTGGGCGTTGCCGTGGCGCTGGCCAGCGTGGGAAGCAGGGCGCGTTCATGGTCGGGCCGCGTGGCCAGATGAACCATCACGCGAACCGCATAGTCGGCCGCGCGGGTAAGCTGCATGGTAGAGCCGGGTTGTCCCATCGAAGCTGCCTCCAACCAATGTCGTAATCAATGGTAGCGCGAAAGATCGCCGGTGGTATGCGGATCGGCGGCCAGAGGGCACCTTTCGCAGTGGGCGGTGCGGCGGCAATGGGCCTTGCCCACAGCGACAGTGAGGGCGTGAAACTCGTTGAAAAGCCGGGGGTGGGACTCGGGGGCGTCGGCGGCGAAGGCCTGGCGGGTGAGATCGGCCATGGATTCGTAGCCGCGGCGATTGTGGCCGGGCGGGGGCGCGAGAAGCTGGTGGCGCGTACTGACGCGGCGCAGGTACTCGTCGGCGACGGGGACGGGATGGCCGAGGGCGTAGAGCAGGATGGCGTCAGCGGTTTCAGGACCGACGCCGGGGAGGGCCAGCAGACGGGCGCGCAGGGCGGGAGTTGGGGTGGCGGCGAGATTTTGGAGCGAGCCGGAGAACTCCTGGTCGAGCATGGTGATAAAGGCTTTGAGCGCGGGGGCCTTGCGAGTGGAAAAGCCGGAGGGTTGGATGAGGCGCTGGAGGTCCGCGAGAGGGAGCGAGCGCAGGCCGGCGAGGTTGAGCGCTCCGGCGGCGCGCAGGTTGGCGAGAGAGCGCTCGACGGCCTTCCAGGCGGTGTTCTGAGTGAGATAGGCGCCGAGGATGACTTCAAAGGGAGTCTCGGCCGGCCACCAGTGCTGGGGGCCGTAGGCCGCGGCGAGTTGATCGTACATGCGGCGCAGGCGCTGGGCGGGCGTGGGGTTGGGCGAGGGCACGGATGGCTTTAGAATAGCGGAGTTGGCGGAGTTCGCCTGGGAGGCCGAGCATGGAGGGCGCGATGAAGAGTCATACGGAGTATCTGGTCTTTGAGACGAAGAAGCGGCGGGAGATGGTGCATATTACCGATCAGGTGGAGCAGATCGTGCGGCGCAGCGGGGTGAAGGATGGGCTGTGCTTCGTCTCGCCGATGCACATTACGGCAGCCGTGTATGTGAACGACCTGGAGAACGGGCTGATCGAGGACATCGGCAAGTGGCTGGAGGAGCTGGCTCCGGCGCGGGCCGACTACAAGCACCACCAGACGGGCGAGGACAATGGGGACGCCCATTTGAAGTCGCTGCTGCTGCATCACGAGACGACGCTGCCGGTGACGAATGGGCGGCTGGACCTGGGACCGTGGCAGCGGGTCTTCTATGCGGAGTTCGACGGGCAGAGGCGGAAGCGGGCGATCGTGAAGGTGCTGGGGGTGGAGTAGGCAGCGCGGCTCGCAGTTTTACAGTCTTACAGTTTCAGTAGGCTGTGAAACTGTGAGGTGGATGTGGTTTAGTTTGAATTATTTAATGGGATGTCCACCGATTCACTGATTCACAGTTTGCGTGCTTCCGCGAGAGGGGCTCTTGTAAGTGGTTGATTTTAGAATAGTTGGATAGGGATCCACAGATTCACAGGCAAAAACGAGAAAAAAACTGGGCGGGAAGTGGAGGATTTGCTGGTATTCAGCACATTCCGCTGAAGTTGCGGCGGATTCATGGCTCTCGCTGACGGTTCGGCAGGGCGGGTTTTGGCCGTGTTGCGCATGGGTTCCTCTCGGAGAACAGGGAATTAGGGAGTAGGGAGTAGCGGTCAGTAAAGCCCCGTTCTGCTGACTACTTATATTGTCTGCCAACGGGCGGTAATTCTATGCAAAAAGGGGAGGGCGGAATGGGATTTTTTTCGTGTGCCGCCAACGAGCAAAGGGACCGCCGACCCGGCCTGCAAGCCATTCAGGGTTTGCGACACAACATCCTGCTTCAGCCGTTGAAGATTCGGCCCCTTCAGATAAATCTTCAAACCGATCGAGCCCGCGTGACAGGACGTGACGTCTTGCAGCTCCCTTTGAAAGCCTTCGCCTTGAAGATTGGGGTCGTCCGCAAAGACACGGACCTGGAGCATCTGGCCGACTTTCTCTTCAAGCGACAACGCAGCAGGGGGAGATACGGAGCGTTGCGCGAAGGCGCTTCCGCAAAACCAGAAGGCACAGGCAATTCCGTAGCCCGCTGGAAGCAGACAGAACCGATGCGCTTTTGAACAATGCTCGATCTTCATCGGTCCGACTGGAATCCAAGCGTGTATTCTGTTGAACAATACCGCTCGCAAAGAACGCGAAAGATGGGTCACCCGCCGGATGCGCTCGCCTTTCATTTACTCCGAGGATACTCCAACTGTGAAACCGCCGGTGGTGAAAAGCGAGTCTTACCTCCCCGGTCCCCAAAAGCGAGGGACCGCGGGCACCCTCAAGGTGGTAGGAAACGGTCAAAGGGACCGAGGCCACCCGCCACCTGGAGCATCTGGCCGACCTTCTCTTCAATTGACAACGCGGCAGGGGAAGATGCGGAGCGCTGCGCGGAGGCGTTTCCGCAAAGCCAGAAGGCGCAGACAATGCC
>JBEKPI010000249.1:0-3931 GCA_049520855.1 Occallatibacter sp. | reverse complement strand
CGGGTTGAAGTTGCCCAGCAGATTGATCCGGCTGACGCGAACAAGGTGGATGTCGTCTTCCACATTACCGAGGGGCGGCAGACTTTCGTGCGCAAGGTGCTGCTGACCGGGCTGCATTACACGCGCCCGGCTACAGTGGCCAAAGCCATCACGCTGCATCCGGGCGACCCGCTCAACCAGACGGCGCTGATGGAGACACAGCGCAACCTCTACGATTTCGCCCTTTTCAACCAAGTTGATACGGCCATCGAGAACCCCAGCGGAGGGGAGACCGATAAGACCGTGCTGCTGCAAGCGGTCGAGGCGCGCCGCTGGGCCCTGACCTACGGCTTTGGATTCGAGGCGCAGACCGGAACGCCGCTGAACCACTGCGGCGGCATCCTAGCAAGCGGGGGAAGCTGCAATCCGGAGGGCAAGACCGGCGTCAGCCCCCGCATCCTGGCCGACATCACACGCAACAATCTTTTCGGCCGGGAGCAATCGGTGTCGCTGCGCGGCACCTACGGGTTGCTGGAGCAGAAGATCGACCTGCTCTTCCAGAACCCGCACTTCGAGGGCAACAGGAACTTCGGCCTGACCTTCTCCGGCGGCTATGCCAACAGCCTTGACGTGTCCACCTATGTGGCGTCCAAGCTGGAAGGCGGCGTGCGCTGGACCGAACACTTCAACACGCCTGGCTCTTTCTTCTCCAGGGCCAACACATTTGTGTATGAGTTGGACTTCCGCCGCGTCAAGGTGGACGCCGATAGCCTGCAGGTTTATCCCGGCGAGATTGCGCTGTTGTCCACGGCAGTGCGCGTGGCGGGTCCGGCGCTGACCTGGATTCGCGATTCTCGCGATTCGCCCCTCGATGCGCATCGCGGCACGTACACCAGCCTTCAGGCGTTCCTCTCCGGCCAGACATTCGGCGCCCAGGCTGAATTCAGCCGCCTCGATCTGTCGAATTCGAGCTATTACGGCTTCGATAATGGCCGCATCGTGCTTGCCCGCAACACGCGCTACGGCCAGGAGCGGGCCTTCGGATCTCTGGCCACCGAGCTGATTCCGCTCCCCGAGCGGCTCTACGCCGGCGGGGCCACCTCCCTGCGCGGGTTCGGGGACAACTCGGCCGGGCCTCGCGACCCCGAGACAGGCTACCCCATCGGCGGCGCGGGGGCGCTGCTCAACAGCACCGAGTTGCGCCTGCCGCCGCCCACGCTTCCCTGGCTCGGCAACACGGTCAGCTTTGTGCTTTTCCACGATATGGGCAACGTCTTCACCAATGCCGGGGATGCCTGGGTCAGCGCTCTGCGGGTTCACCAGCCGGAGCGCGAGAACTGCAAGACGCCGATACCCGCCACAATTCCACCCGCTCTTCCGCCGACTCCCACGGGCGCCAAGACCTCGACGGGCATACAGGGGACATGCAGTTTCAACTACTTCTCTCACGCACCGGGGCTTGGTTTGCGCTACCATACGCCGGTCGGACCCATCCGGCTGGACTTCAGCTACAACCTGAATCCACCCATTTACCCAGTGACCTACAACTACTCGCTCTCAAACCCGGGGTCTGACCCGCACGTTGGCCAGGCTGCCCACTTCAATTTCTTTTTCAGTCTGGGGCAAACCTTTTGATGAGGAGCTTGCTTCCAATTCGACCGAAGACCAAGCCCGGACTCGTCTGCGCCGGCGCGATTGCGGCCTGTCTGGCCCTCTCAGGCGCAACGGCGCTGCCGGCTCAGAATGTTGCTCACCCCCTGACACAGCCGGCCAACGCTGTAGTCCTCGACCGGGTGGCGGCCGTGGTCAACAACCAGGCCATCCTGGCCAGCGATGTGGACGATGAGATGCGGCTGGCGGTGCTGGACCCCGCCCAGGCCGGACTCGGCGATCTCACCCGGCAGCGCGCTTTGGAGCAGTTGATCAGCCGCGCGCTCATCCAGCAGCAGATTCGCCAGGAGAACGCGCAAACCGCGGAACCTGTGCAGACCGAAGTGGATGCCCGGCTGACGGAGATTCGCAAGAACCTGCCCGCATGTGTCCACATCAACTGCGCCTCGGAGGAGGGATGGAAGGCGTTTCTGGCCGCGCACGAGCTGACTCCGGTCCGTGTGGAGACGTACTTGCGCAACCGGCTTCAGGTTCTGGACTTCATCGAACTGAGGTTCCGGCAGGGGATTCGCATCTCCCCGGAGGAGATCGAGACATACTATCGCAAAACGCTTCTGCCTCAGTACGCGGCAGGCGAAGCGATTCCGCCGCTGGAGGCAGTTGCGCCGCGCATTGAGGAGATCTTGTTGGAGCGGCAGGTGAATCTCCTGTTCGATGAATGGCTGAAGAACCTGCGCAAGCAGGGCGATGTCGAAGTGCTGGACCCGACGCTCGAATCCCGCGATACGAACGGGAAAGGAGGCGCATGAGCGAACCCGATTCCACGCCTCCTGTTCCAGCCAAAACTACGGATGCCGCCGTCACCGAGCCGGTGACACCGACCGAAACGCCCCGGCCAAGCCGCCTTCGCCGCGTTTTCCTGCGCCATCTTCCCCTGACCTTGGTCTGCGCAGCCGTCTTGTCGGCGATCACAGCCATCGGCCTCTTTTTCTGGGCCAGTTCAGCCGGATTTGAAGACCTGATCCGCAAGCGCCTGGTGAGCGAGTTGGAAACCGCCACTGGCGGACGAGTTGAGGTCCGCTCGTTTCACTGGCATCTGCTCAGCCTGGAGGCCGAAGCGGGAGGCTTGGTCATCCACGGACTTGAAGCCTCCGGCGAAACGCCTTACGCCCAGGCCCAGCGCCTGCGCGTGCGGCTGAGCATTCTGGGTTTCTGGAGCCCGCACATTCTGCTTCGCGATCTGGAGATCTCCCGGCCCCAGTTGCACTTGATCGCCTACGCCGACGGCACGACGAACCAGCCGCATCCGCGCAAGCAGGAAAAGCCAGGACAGCCCGCACTGGACCGATTCTTCGATCTGAAGGCTGGGCGCGTCGTCGTGGAACAAGGCGATCTGGACTACGAAAACCGCGCCGCCGCATTCGACTTCCAGGACCGGCACATCCCGCTCGACTTCGCCGCTAACGATGTTTCGCTGCTGATGACCTACATGGCGGGCGGCCCGTCCGTGCTTGGTGTTTCCGGACATGGCTCGTCTGGCGGCTCCAAGTCGGAAAACGAGGAGAGCTATCGCATCGAGGCAGCGGCGAACGATCTTGATCTCACACGCGGCGCTTCATCCAATCGCGGCAAGGCGCAGCCGCAAGCAGTTGAGGGTTTCTTCCAAGCAAGGGTGGACTTGACGCGCACCGCAGCCTACCTGCGCTCTTTGCGCATCACCGCCCGCAGCCGCGGCGTCAAGGATCGGACCCTTGAGATCGCCGGCTCGCTGGATAACTTTGCGCATCCACGCTGGCAGGCAACGGCCGTTGGCGATCTGGACATGCGATTGATCGACCCCATCACAGGTTATCCGTTTGCCCCCGAAGGCCTTGCCCATCTGGACCTGGCCGGGGCCGGAGAAGCGGGAACCTTTCGCGCCGATGGCAGCCTCCGCGTCGAAGACGGCTCCTATATTGGAACCGGCGTCGTGGCCACGCATGTCGGGCTCGATGCCCATATTCATGCCGATCCCGAGCAGTTGCTGATGACTTCGGTGGTTGCTCGCCTGCGCCAGGGGGGACATATTGACTTCGATCTCTCGCTGGCTCACTGGCTGCCTCCGCTGCCCGGAGCAGCCACATTGCGGCCAGCTGGCTCGCTCTCCCGCAACTCCCGGCGCGCCCGAAGCCAGCCGATTCGGCCCGCAAAGCCGTCCCTGCCGTCCAGCGACATCACTCTCCCCATCGACGGCAAGGTGACGGCTCACTTCAAGGACGTTGCTCTGGACACGCTGCTGGAGATGGTCTCCGAGCCGCCTTTTCAGCACCTGGGCTTCGATACGCGCCTCAACGGACCTGCA
>JBEKPI010000248.1:0-3986 GCA_049520855.1 Occallatibacter sp. | reverse complement strand
GAACCAAGGAAGCACTGGAAATAGCCATCGCCGAAGCAATCCGGATGATCACTCCAGACAACGCAAAGGCATGGTTCCATCACTGCATTAACAGTCTACAGTAATTCCTAAAATGCTCTAGCGTTGTGATATCCCAACTTAGTGTCCTGTCTCTGAAGTTGATCGCAGATTTCAGCGCGCGAAAATGCAGATTCTTCGACTCACCACCCCCAAACTGAAAAGCGTTTGGGGCCCCGTTCGCTCAGAATGACAGCGCCAAAGGTGGGGCACCCACTATTCGATGGCGGTGGAGGCGACCTCATGCAGCCAGCCGGGGGCTTTGAGCAGTTCGCGGGGGCGTGAGCCGTCGGCTGCGCCCACCAGGCCGTCGCGCTCCATCAGATCGATCAAGTGCGCCGCGCGGCCATAGCCGATTCTCAGCCGGCGCTGGAGCAGCGAAGTCGAGGCCTTGCCGAACTCGAAGACCAACTGCACGGCGTCGTTGAAGAGCGGGTCGTTTTCGTCGGGATCGGAGTTCGAGCCGTCCATCTGGGCGCGGTCGTCTTTGGGCGATTCGAGGAAGCCTTCGACGTACTCGGCCTGGCCTTGCGCCTTCCAGAAGCCGACCACCGCGGCGGTCTCCTTTTCGCTGACATAAGGCGCATGGAGGCGCATCAGCCGGCTGGTGCCGGGCGGCAGGAAGAGCATGTCGCCTCGGCCCAGGAGCGACTCGGCCCCGTTGGTGTCGAGGATGGTGCGGGAATCGACCTTGGTGGCCAGGCGGAAGCTGATCCGGGTCGGCACGTTGGCCTTGATAAGCCCGGTGATGACATCGACCGAGGGCCGCTGCGTGGCCAGGATGAGATGAATGCCGACGGCGCGGGCCATCTGAGCGAGCCGGGTAATCGACTCCTCCACATTGGCGCGGTCGAGCATCATCAGGTCGGCCAGCTCGTCGATGATGATGACGATATAGGAGAGCGGCTCTTCGTCGGAGCCGTCGTCGAAGAGCGAGGGCATGATGCCCTCGAAGAGCTTGTTGTACTGGTCGATGTTGCGCACGCTGCGGCTGGCGAGCAGCTTGAGGCGGCGCTCCATTTCGCGGACGGCGTTGCGCAGCGCGTTGGCCGCAAGCTTGGGCTCGGTGATGATCGGCGTGAAGAGATGCGGCACGCCCTCGTACATGCCCAGCTCGACGCGCTTGGGATCGACGAGAATCAGCCGGACCTGGGCGGGCGTGGTGCGATAGAGCAGGCTCATAATCATGGCGTTGATGGCGACAGACTTGCCCGAGCCCGTGGAGCCGGCGATGAGCACGTGCGGCATGGCGGCCAGATCGGCGGTGATGATGCGCCCGTTGATGTCTTTGCCCATGGCGATGGTGAGGCGCGATTTGGCTTTGTGGAAGACCTCGGACTCTAGGCAGTCGCGCAGATTGATGGTTTCGCGGCGGTGGTTGGGCACCTGGATGCCAACGGTGTTCTTGCCGGGCATGCGTTCGATGAGAATGCTTTCGGCGCGCATGGCCAGGCAAAGATCGTCGGCGAGGCCGGTGAGGCGCGAGTACTTGACGCCCGCCTCGGGCTTGAATTCGTAGGTCGTCACCATGGGGCCGGGGTTGATCTGGACGATCTGGCCCCTCACGTCGAACTCGGCGCATTTCTCGACCAGTACGCGGGCCTCGTCGCGCAGTTCGTCTTCGCGTACGGCCTGGGGACCGTCGCCGGGGTTGAGCAGGGTGCTGGGCGGCAGCTTGAAGCCGCTCACGCTCTTGGGGGCGACGATGGCGGCGTGCTGGACGAGGTCGGCGCGCTCGTGAATGGAGATTACGTCGCTATAAGGTGCGGGCGCGAGAGGCTCAAACCGCGTGGCCGTCGGGCGCGGGGCAACGAATTGGGGCTGGGCGGGCTGGAACCGGGCTGGGGCTGGCTGCGCGGGCTCTGGACGTTCGGTGACGGGGATTGGAACGGGGACCACGTCGGGCTCCGCCGCGGCGCGCTCCCAGATGCTGGGCTTGCGGGCGGGAGCGGCGCTTGGCTCTTCGTCCGGCGCCGGCGGGATTGTGCGTTGAAAAGCCGGAATGTCTTGAGGGTCCGGCTCCGGGGTCCGATGGCGGCGGAAGAGACGGGCAAGCAGGCTGGGACGCGGGCCGAGCGAGGCCTCCGCATCCGCGTCTTGCATGGCGCCTGGCATGAGGTGGGGGATAAGCTGTTGGCCTTGGCTCGCCGCGTTTTCCTCTTCAACCAGGGCTTCGTGCGCGCTCAGAGCTTGGCGCTCGGCGAGACGTTCTTCTTTCCGCTCAGCGCGCTGCTCGCGCCAGTTGCGCCAGCGGTCGTGCCAGGAGACGGTTTGCAGCCAGCGCGCCTGAATGGTCTCGGCGATGGCAGAGACGAGGACGGTCGAGGCAAACCAGAGGCCCGTTGCGGCCAGCACGCCGGCCACCAGCCAGGCGCCCTGGATGTTGAGATAGGTGACCAGCTGCCCGGCCATGAGCAGGCCCACCACGCCTTCGACCGGCAGCGCATGAAGCCAGAGCCAGCGCCAGGGCAGCAGTCCGAAAACGGCGGGAACAAAGACCAGCGCCAGCAGTGTGCCGATCCAGCGCAGCCACGCCAACCCGCCGGGGCGCGAACGCATCCAGGTCCATCCCAGCCCGCCGAGCCACAGGGGCAGCAGGAAGGCCGTAATCCCCAGCGCTTGCAGCAGCAGGTCGCTCAGGGTTGCGCCGAAAAGGCCGATCCAGTTGCTGGCGGCGTGGGGTCCGGTTGCGCCCGATGTGGTGTTCCACGAGGGGTCGGAGGGATGCCATGTGGCCAGTGCGAGCAGGACGAGCAGCGAGACCAGCAGAAGCACAAGCCCCAGGAAGATGTTCAGAGGCCGGCTGCGCGTGGGCGTTAAAACAATGCGGATGGGCTTCATAGCGGGTGCGCTCCGTCTCACTGGCGGCCCTGGTTGGCTGCGCAAGCGAGCGGACGAAGCGGACGAAGACTCCCAGAGCAGTCTTTATTATCTGTGGCGGCGGGGCGATTTTTGGGTAAAAGTGGGCGGGGGGAACCAGCGGCATTATCAGGGATGCAGGACGATCTGGTCTTTTCGAGGATTGACGTGTGCGGATTGGAAGGCTTCGGCGATCATTCGACCCTTGTTCCGGGCAATATCGGAGCCGCCGGAAGAGCCGTGATCGAAGATGCTGGCTATGTCCGCGGTCGCTTGAGGGCGCTCGGGAACGCCGGCGCGCTGACGGGAACGCCGCCGCATCTCATTCTCAAGCGCAATCTGAGCACGAGTCCTCATGATGGCTTTATCGTACGACTCGGCTCTGCCTTCATAACGACTGTCGCCGTCGAAAGGCCCCCCCTCAGTCGTAGACCGCATCCAAAACGGCCTCACGCGTCAAAATCATCCGTTCTTTCGCCTGGATGGAATTTTGGCGAGGGATACCACAAATTCCAAGCCTCAACGCCCTCCTTCAGCTTGGCAAGATGTTCAGAATTGGCCATGACTTCAGTATGCCAGCGTCAGGCCAGCCCATCGGAACCCTCTTTCGCAGATTCTTCGGAGAAAGCCGTATCAACCCCGCCCGCTAAGCCGCCGCCGGTTGGTAAACGCGCACCTCCGCCTCAATGGTTTTGCTCAGGGCCAGCTTGGCCTTGGTCAGGTCGTGCATTTGTTGCAGGTTGAGCCAGAACTCCGGGCTGTTATCGAAGAAGCGGGCCAGGCGCAGAGCTGTGTCGGGAGTGATCGCGCGCTTGCCGCGAACAATCTCGCCGATGCGCGTGGAGGGCACATGAATGTTCATCGCGAGCCGGTTCTGACTCAAGCCCAACGGCTTCAAGAACTCCTCCGCCAGCATCTCTCCCGGCGATGCCGTTACATACTGGTAGTTCCAACCATGAGCGGGGCGCACCAGACTCACTGGGGGCATCTTATTTCCCTTTCCGTTCGCGGTGGTAGTCGACGATTTCAACCTCATACGCTCCATCCTCCTTCCATACAAAGCAAATGCG
>JBEKPI010000247.1:0-3986 GCA_049520855.1 Occallatibacter sp. | reverse complement strand
GGATAAAATGTGTCGAAGTCGCCGCGATTCCCGGCGGTGATATTCGGCCAGCCGAAGACCGATACCGGCAGCAGCCCCGAGGAGAACCACGTGTCCAGAACGTCGGTCTCCTGCGTAATCTTCTCTGAGCCGCAGTGGGAGCAGGCTGTGGGATCGATCCGCGCGACGGTGACCATGTGGCACGCCGCGCAATGCCAGGCAGGGATGCGATGGCCCCACCAGAGCTGGCGCGAGATGCACCAGTCGTGAATGTTTTCCATCCATTCGAGATAAACCCGCTCGTATTGCTCCGGCACAATGCGAATCGCCTTGTTGCCCTCGGCATCCGGCTTGACCGCCGCTTTCGCCTTCTCGGCCAGCCTCTCGATCTTGATGAACCACTGCGTCGAAAGCCGAGGCTCGACGACCGTCTTGCAGCGGTCGCAATGGCCCACGTTATTGGTGTGGTCCTTGATGCCCGCCAGCAGGCCCTGTGCTTCGAGGTCGGCGACGATCTTCTTACGCGCCACATAGCGGTCGAGCCCGGCATACGCGCCGCCCTCGGCATTGATGCGTCCTTCCGGGTCCATCACATTGATCGACGGCAGATGATGCCGCTCGCCCAGTGCGAAGTCGTTGGGGTCGTGTGCCGGGGTGACCTTGACCGCGCCGGTGCCGAAGTCGCGGCTGACCCACTCGTCGAGGATAATCGGGATCGTGCGGTTGACCAGCGGCAGCCGCAGCTTCTTGCCGTGCAGGTGCATATAGCGCTCGTCCGCAGGATGAATGGCGACAGCCACGTCGCCGAGCATGGTCTCAGGGCGCGTTGTGGCCACGGTCAAGAACTCGCCAGCGTCCTTGCCGTCCTCGCCTACAACCGGGTACCGAATCTCCCACAGGTGGCCCTTCTGTTCCGCGTGAACCACTTCGAGATCGCTGATGGCGGTCTGGCAGCGGGGGCACCAGTTCACAATGTAAGCGCCGCGATAGATAAGCCCCTGCTCGTGCAGGCGGACGAATGCCTCGCGCACGGCGACGCTGAGGTTTTCGTCCATCGTAAAGTATTCGCGCTGCCAATCGACGGATGCGCCGAGCCGCTTCATCTGGCCCAGGATGGCGCCGCCGTAGTGGCGCTTCCACTCCCAGACGCGCTCGACAAAAGCCTCGCGCCCCATCTGCTGGCGGCTCTTGCCCTCTGAAGTCAGCTGCCGCTCCACCAGCATCTGTGTCGCAATGCCCGCGTGATCCGTGCCCGGCACCCACAGCACCCGGTCGCCGCACATGCGCCGCCAGCGGATGAGGATGTCGCTCTCCGTGTGCTCGAACATGTGCCCCATGTGCAGGTTGCCAGTCACATTGGGCGGCGGCAGCAGGATGGTGAAATGCTCGCCGTTGCCGGCATCGCTCTTGGCCGGCGTAGGTTGCGTGAAGAGCTTCTCGCGCACCCAGTATTCGGCCCAGTGATCTTCAAGGCCGGTGGGGTCGTAGGCTTTGGGCAGGTCGTGAGGCATATTGTTCTTTGTTGAGTCCGCAGCAATCTGCGAAACACCCCCTTTTGAGAGGGTTTCGCGCACGGGGGCCATCCCTCACTTTAGCAGATGGGGGGCGGAGCAATCAGGCGCACAGTGGGGAAGTTGGCTGCGTAGCGCCGGGTGTCCCTGGTCAGCAACGGGCAGCCGAGAACGGCGGCGTGCGCGCCGATGAAGAAGTCGGGCAGGACGTTGCTCTTCGTCCCACCCAGGCGGCGATATTGCAGGTAGGCTTTCCCTGCAAGAAAGGCGGCCCTGCGCGGGATGCTCTCGACGATCGCACCCAGGTTGTCCAGCTTCTCGTCGAGTGCTGCCGGGGTGGCGAATCTTACGGATATCTCCGCATAGATGATCGGATTGATCGCCAACTCGTCCATGACGGACAGCTTCCGCATCTGGTCTCTCGACCATGCGTGCCAGACGGGGTCGCGATCCCATACGTCCAGGATCACATTGGCGTCAATGAGGATCATCGGAGTAGCCGCGGATCAGTTCCATGTATTCGTCGGTCGTGCCATCCCACTTGATTTCAGCCGCGCCAACCGCGCGGTCAAAGCGATCCGGCCGCAGTTCATGAAAGTACTTTGGCTTGCGCAACACGACCTCGCCGTCGTCGTTCATGTCGAAGATGAGCCTGCAACCTGGCTCCAACTTGAGAGAGTCGCGGATGTGCTTGGGGATCGTGACCTGGCCTTTGCTGGTCAGTGTGGTTTCCATCGATCTGCCCTCCCGTCCGGTATTACTGCTTCTTCAATTGTAATACCAATCGAGAAGAACAGACATCTTGAGCTATAACAAAGCGCCGCCCGCCGGGCGGCGCTTTGTTACTCAATCGACGGTCCGCTTAGAACGGGTTCAGCTTGCCCAGCCCCTTTTTCTTCTTCTTCTTGCTGGAAGATTCGTCGCTCAGGTCGGCCTTGGGCTTCTTCGCAGCGGCGGCAGCCGGCTGGACCGGGGTCTTCACGTCGTTGACCTGCTCGGGAGCCTCGGCCGGCTTCTCCGCGGCGGGAAGGGTAGCGTTCACCGGGCCCACAGCCTTGACCACGGCGTTGGGGTCGGCCGCCGGAGCGGCGTTAGGCGCGCTCACAATCTGTACGCCCACGCCGGTGCCGCCCTCCGGCCGTTCAAGCTGCAAGGGCGCCTGCGAGGGCTGGTCGCTGCGGGGCGCCTCATTGATGCCGGTGGGCGTGACCGCTCCCTGTGGCGAGGCGGCAGGCTTGCCTGCGTTGACGGCAGCTTCGACCATGGCGATGTTTTTCTTCGTGACATCGGGGGCAAGAGTGCGCTTCGGGTCGTCCAGGCTAGGCTCGCCCACATGCACCGCCTCGACCACCGAGGGTCCGTGCTTGATCACATCGAAGGTCTTATCGGTAAGCCGCAGGGGCTGGCGGCTGCGCTCCTCGGCGTCGTTCTCGGCAATCGCGGCCTCGGTCGGCTCGGGAACGGGTCGGTTCATGGCCACCAGCCGGTCGCGGGCGTCTTCAACATGGGGAGCCATGGGATAACGCGTGATCACCTTGGCATAGGACTCGGCGGCGCGATCCTGGTAAACCGCTCGCAGCCGCTCCTTGATGGCGGCGGAAACATTGGGCGCAATCTGGATGGCGTGGGCTTCGCCGGCAAAGGCATCGCCGATGCCCAACAGCGCCTGGTCGCTTTTGGAGTAGAGCGGATAGGTATCGACCACCGTCTGGAGGCGGGCAATCGAGGCCGAATAATTCTCCCGGCTCCCGTAGTAAAGGCCGATCTCCGTCTCCCGCTCGGCCAGAACCTCCTGCACATCGCGCAGCTTCTGCTTGGCGCGGGGCACTAGCGCCGAGTCCGGGAACATGTTGATCATGTTCCGGTATTCCTGCTCGGCCCGCTGCGCATTGGTATAGTCGCGGTCCGGCTTCTCCATCTGCTGGTAGTAAATGTCGCCTACCTTCATCTGCGCTTCGGCTGCTTCCGGAGCATCTGGGAAGAAGGTTTCAAAGTCGCGGTACTCGGCCTCGGCCTGGGTCAGGGCCGCGGTGCCGCCCTCCTTGAACCAACTGTCGGCCACCGCCAGCTTGGCCCGCATCCGGTACTCGGAATCGGGATAGGTGTTCAGCATGGTCTGCAGGTCAAGCCGCGCCACGTCGAAGCGGGCCTTCTTCATCGCGATCATGGCCTTGTCGAAGAGCTCTTTGTCCGGCTGCTTGGAAGCGACGCCCGCCAGCGGGTTGGCGCTCAGGTCCTGGTTCTTCTTCTTGGGAGCCTTGTCCTTGGCCTGCGACGCAACTCCGCCCAGCATCAGCCCCGCCAGTGAGACAGCGGCAATCCTCAACGTCAACCGGTTCATAATCCCCCATTGCGGCTGCGGCCCCGCGAAAGGCCCACATGCCTGCTCCTCAACGCCTAAAAATCAGACTAGACTTTGTATGCCAGCTACTCGCCCGCGGCCTCGCGGGCCGCCGCCAACAGCGCGCGCGCATCCCGCTCCGGTTCTCCCGCTCC
>JBEKPI010000246.1:0-3994 GCA_049520855.1 Occallatibacter sp. | reverse complement strand
GGAGGGTGTGGTGCTGGCTCCCAGGGCTACGGTGAAGGTGCGGACCGGGATTGCCGTCGAGGCGCGGCACCCGGCGACCTGCGCCCCCCTGGGTCTGCTGGTGCGGGACCGATCGTCGATGGCGGCGCGGGGCATTGCCACCACCGCCGGAGTGATCGACGCCGGCTACCGGGGCGAGATACTGGTGCTGATGACCAACCTGGGCGAGACGGCCGTCGAATTGAAGGCAGGCGAGAAGATTGCCCAGATGATTCCGGTGCCGGTGCTCACTGGGGACGTGGAAACCGTGGAGAGCCTGGAAGACTCGGCGCGCGCTGAAAAGGGATTTGGCAGTTCGGGGCGGTGAGGGGTTCCTGGCGGAACCGAATCGCGCCTCCTTGCGTACCAGATGAGTGTCGAGCCGGCATCGGCGGGGCTCGTCCGTCCTATGCTCCAGCAACGAAAGCGGACCATGCTATTCGGTGAGGCCCTAAAACTCGCGTTGCAGTCCTTGTGGGCCAACAAGCTGCGCACCATTCTCACGCTGCTGGGAATGGTCATCGGAGTCGCGTCGGTGATCACGGTCGTTACCCTCACCAACGGCGCCAAGCAATTTGTCACCGCTAAAATCGACACATACGGCGCCAGCGTGGTCACGATCAGCAAGATGCCGGAGACCTTTATCACTGTGGACGAGTATCTCTCCTTTCAGAAGAGAAAAGACGTCACCTTCGACGACTACAAGGCCATCGTTTCCGAGTGCAAATCCTGCGCGTCGGTGGGCGGGCTGCGCAACTCCACGGGGAAGATTGTCTACGGGACCAAATCCACGACGGACACGGACATTCGCGGCTGGACCTGGACCATGCCGCCGATCTCGAATCTGAATATCGTCTACGGACGCGCCTTCACCGAACTCGAGGACGAGCACAGCGCCCACGTGGCTATCGTCGGCTGCGACATTGTGGACAATGTGCTCGGCCCCGGCGACCCTCTCGGCAAGGAGATTCGCGTCGATGGCTCTCCGTATACAGTGATTGGGCTGGGCGAATGTCAGGGCAAGATGCTGGGCATGAGCATGGACAACTGGGTCGCGGTTCCTCTGAGCGCATTTCTCCAGGCTTACGGCGCTCACGCCAGCATGGTGATCTATGTGAATACCGGCGGAGACGGCGAGGTCATGGATGAGGTCTCGGACGAACTGCGCGTCATCATGCGCGCGCGCCGGCACCTGACGCCGGGCGCTCCGGATACTTTCTCGATTGATACAAGCGCGACCTTCGGCAACCTGCTGGGTAAGATACTCGATAACTTCGGAGCGGTGGTCACGGCCATTGCCGGCATCTCCCTGGTGATTGGCGGCATTGTCATCATGAATATCATGCTTGTCTCGGTCACCGAACGCACCCGTGAGATCGGCATCCGCAAGGCCCTTGGCGCGCGGCGGCAGGATATTCTGCTTCAGTTTCTCATCGAATCGGCAACCATGTCGCTGGCCGGCGGCGTGATCGGTGCGATTGCGGGCATCAGCGTGGCAAAGGCCATCACCGCCATCATTGCGTTCCCCTCGGATGTTGCGCTTTGGTCGATTCTGGCCAGTTTAATTGTCGCCACTGGCGTGGGCTTGTTTTTCGGCGTTTATCCAGCGCACAAGGCCGCGCAACTCGATCCCATTGTTGCCTTGCGAGCGGAGTTATAGTCATGCGGCTGAGCGACTCAAAAGAATCCGTGCTGTTGGCGCTCGATACGCTGCGCAAGAACAAATTGCGCTCCGGCCTCACCATTCTCGGCATCAGCATCGGCATCTCCACGGTCATTCTGATCTCTTCGGCCATTAACGGACTGAACAGCAATATCGATCAATTCGTGCGCTCCCTGGGCACCAACGACTTGTGGGTCTTTCGCTTTGAACCCTTTGGGAAGCGCCCTACGACGGAGGAGCTCAATCGCAAGCAGCTTACCTATGAGGACGGCATTGCCATGAGAAGCCTGCCGTTTGTCTCTGCCGTCGATCCGGGCCTGACCTATCAGAATTTTCAACTCGGCATTGGCAATGTCTCCCTCAAGCATGGGGCTCACAAGATTGAGAACACGATTCTCTACGGCGACACTCCGGCGGTGAAAGAAACCAACGATATCGAGCTTCTGGAAGGCCGCATGTGGACCGATTCCGAAGAGGAGCGGAGCGCCAAAGTGGTTGTCCTCGGCCGCGATGCCGCCCAGGATCTCTTTCCCGACGAGTCTCCCATCGGCAAAGACGTCGAATGTGGCGGCAGCATCTTTACGGTGATTGGCGTCCTCGATGGGCAGCCGCAGCCCTTCGGCAGCGGCCGGAACACGCAGGATAATTCCGCCTATTTTCCGCTGGAGACCTTCCGTCAACTCCATCCCGAGCTTAAAGACTTCTGGATCACCGTACAGTACGACGATCCAGCCCACAAGCCGCTGGTCATCGAGGAAATCCGCGAGCTTCTTCGCGTCCGGCGCAATGTTCGCCTCGAAAAGGACGATAACTTCGCTATCTTTGGCCCCGACTCGCTGACTCGGCTGTGGAATTCCATCACCATCGGACTCTTTTCCTTCATGGTCGCCGTCTCCTCGGTCGGCCTGATGGTGGGCGGCGTGGGCGTGATGAATATCATGCTGGTCTCGGTGACCGAACGCACCAGGGAGATCGGAATCCGCAAGGCCATTGGCGCAACCAGAAGAAACATTCTTCTCCAGTTCACGCTGGAGGCGGTGACTCTCTGCGTGGTTGGGGGCTTGCTCGGCATTCTGGCGGGGTCTCTGTTCACGCTGATTTTGCATTTTGCCGTCTCCTTCCTTCATGCCGCTTTGTCCTTTACGTGGGTGGTCATCGCCTTTGTCGTTTCCTGTGCCATTGGACTGGTGTTTGGCATCTATCCGGCATGGAAGGCCGCTTCGATGGACCCGATCGAGGCGCTGCGGTACGAGTGAGGCAGGGAATAGGGAATAGATAAGCAACCTTACTCGCCATGGAGAAGGATCCGCCTGGTAAACGCTGGCGGTCCGTTGACCTGAACTTCAAGCCCGCAATGACTTCGACTCACCAAGAACCTGTCCTAATCCCTGTTCCCTGTTCCCTGATTTCCGTTACACTTACCCCCAGGATGCCGTACATTTTGGCCCAATCTGTCGAGATTCTGACTGCCGTGCTGGCCGTGGCCGGGATGGGGTATTTTGTGGCCGCTCTGATCGCGGCGCGGGTCTTTTTAGCAGGCCGGCGCGGTACGCTGGCGGCCTTTGCGCCCGGCGTGAGCGTGCTCAAGTCCCTCAAGGGACTAGACCCAGGGATGCTCGACGCCTTCCGCAGCCATTGCCGCCAAAGCTATGCGGGCGAGTTTGAGCTGCTCTTCGGGGTCTCTTCACTGGCCGACCCGGCGGCGTCGGCGGTCAGCCAGTTGATGGCGGAGTTTCCCGATTTGGCGATCCGATTGATTGTGTGCCCGGAGCGGCTGGGATCGAACGGCAAAGTCAATACTCTGGTCCAGCTTGCCGCGCAGGCTCGCCATCCTTACCTGCTCATCAACGACTCGGATATCACGGTCTCGCCGCGCTACCTGGAGCGAGTGATGGCATGTTTCGCGCCGCCGGATCCTTCCTCCGTGGCTAAAGCCCGTCTTGATCAGGCTGCGTCTACGGCACGACTGAAGTCGTGCCCTGACACTTCTTGCCTCTCGAAAGCAGTTTTTTCGCAGCCTCTGAAACCCCCGCCTCCCTCCGGCGTGAGTTCTTCCGCGGTTCCCGCTCAGAAGGTTGGCCTGGTGACCGCGCTGTATCGCGGGCGGGCGCACGGCACGCTGCCCTCGCGGCTCGAGGCGCTGGGCATCGCCACCGACTTTCAGGCCGGTGTGTTGTTGTCGAAGTGGATCGAGGGCGGCTTGCACTACGGCCTCGGCTCCACGCTTGCGATCGACCGCGAGGCGCTCGACAAGATCGGCGGGCTTTTGCCGCTGGTGGACCACTTGGCCGACGACTACGAGCTTGGGGCGCG
>JBEKPI010000245.1:0-4055 GCA_049520855.1 Occallatibacter sp. | reverse complement strand
TTTATCGTTCAAGGCGACCCAGCGCCGTTCTTCGCTGCGGTAATGCCAATCCTTGTCCAGTTGATAGTAGATCAGCATCCCGCTCGACTCCAGGATGTTCACAATGCTGTTGTCGTGCTGGTTCCTTTCATCGAAGTCCGTCGATGCGCTCTGCCCCATCTCCGAGTAAACCTCATTCAACTCGAAGAGCATCGCGTTCATCTCTTCATTCATGGGCTCGGCATTCAGGCCGATCCGCTTAGCCTCGCGCAATGTAATCGGATAGGTATGCGACGGATACCCTGAATTGAGAGTGTTGCTGATCTCTCTGGATTTCGTCATATCTTCAATGTGATAGGAGAGTATCTCCTCGCAGATGCGGGTGGAGAGCGCGCTGGAGCGGTCGACCGCGCCAATCACAAGGGGATGTACAAAAGGAAACAGCGCCGCATAAGGATTGGCGACGGAATCCTTTGCCTGCTCGGTCCACAGACGTATTACGCGGAGCAATTCATCGTTGCTCACGCTCACGCGGTCATTGTCACGGTCGATTGGAGAAAGATCGTGAGTCAGCGAGGTATCTACGGCTGAAAGATGTGCCAGCGGCCCCATCAGAATCCGGTCGGCCCCAAGGGCCAACATCGTGGCGGCCGACTGACATTCGAGAGGGGCCAGCACCGTGAGGTGGTCCACATATCTGCGCAGAAGGTTGACCATGCGCAGAGCGGCCTGCCCCGAGCCGCCATCCGATTTAAGAAAAAGCGAGAGCCTTTCCAGCTTGCCAGCGTTGCGCAGCAATGCATATAAGCCGATTACGTCATTCTGGCAGATGGAACCCTTGGTGGAATTCCAATAAGTTAATACCGGCTCGCCGAGAGCCGCGGCCAGCTTTTCGATCACCGGCTGGGTGCGTTCCATGAGCACCGGCGGCTTCGTTGCCACCGGTCGCTTGGGTTGTGCCTTGACAGTCGCGTTCCTAGGCATAATTGGCCTGCTTGTGTATGAATCGCTTCGCCCATCTTAGCAAACCCGCTCGGATCGGCACAAAAGACAAGAGGCCCGGCTTGTGCCGGGCCTCTTGGGTTGGGAAAAACCAATGTTGCCTAAACGGCAAGTCCTACTCGGCCGCCATCTCCTCGGCCTCGCCCTCCTGGCGCATCAACTCCAGTTCGCGCTCGGCGGCTTCGATCTCGGCGGTCACTTCCTGCTGCACGCGGGCCGCCGCTTCCTCCAGTTCCGGCGAGAGCTGAACGTTGCGGTAGTACTCCAGGCCCGTGCCGGCGGGAATCAGCCGCCCGACGATCACGTTCTCCTTCAAGCCGCGCAGGTTATCGACAGCCCCGTTGATGCTGGCCTCGGTCAGTACGCGCGTCGTCTCCTGGAAGCTGGCCGCCGAGATGAAGCTGTCGGTTGACAGCGACGCCTTGGTAATGCCAAGCAAGAGCGGTCGCCCGATCGCCGGACGCCCTCCATTGGCCAGCACGCGGTCGTTCTCCTCGCGGAACCGGAAGCGATCCACCTGCTGCTCCAGCAAGAAATTGGTATCGCCCACTTCGTCGATGCGCACCCAGCGCAGCATCTGCCGGACAATCACTTCGATGTGCTTGTCGGAGATGGCCACGCCCTGCAGCCGGTAGACCTCCTGGATTTCGTTCACCAGGTAAGCCTGCAACGCCTTTTCGCCCAGCACGGCCAGAATGTCGTGCGGGTTCAAAGGCCCGTCCATCAGCGGGTCGCCGGCGCTCAGGCGCTCGCCTTCCTGGACATTGACATGAATGCCGCGCTGCACCGAGTATTCCTTCTCGTCGCCGTTGTCCGCGGTCACATAAATCTTGCGCTGGCCCTTGGAGACTTCGCCGAAGCGGACCACGCCGTCGATTTCCGAGATAATGGCCGTCTCGCGCGGCTTGCGCGCCTCGAAGAGCTCGACAACGCGGGGCAGACCGCCGGTGATGTCCTTGGTGCGCGTGCTCTCCTTGGGAATCTTTGCCAGCACATCGCCCGGACCCACATCGTTGCCGTCCTCGACCATCAGGTGAGCGCCGCGCGGCAGCAGGTAGCGCTTGTGGGCCTTGGCGTTCTTCACCACAAAGGCCGGCTGGCGCTTTTCGTCGGGGGCATCGGCCACCACCCAGCGCGAGAGGCCGGTCACTTCGTCCACCTCTTCGTTCAGCGTGATGCCTTCCTGCAAGTCCTTGAACTGCACCGCGCCGCCGATCTCGGTAAGGATCGAGTAAGTATACGGATCCCACTCGGCCAGCAACTGGCCCAGCTTGACGTGCTCGCCGTCCTTGACCTTGAGGCGCGCGCCGTAGACCACGACGTACCGCTCTTTCTCGCGGCCGCGCTCGTCCTGAATGGCGATTGAGCCGGAACGGTTCATTGCTACCAGCGTTCCGTCCTTGCTCTCGACGGTGTTGAGGTTGATGAAGCGCACATAGCCGTTGTTCTTCGCGTCCAGGCGCGACTTGTCCTGCACGCGGCTGGCCGTGCCGCCCACGTGGAAGGTGCGCATGGTCAACTGTGTTCCCGGCTCGCCGATCGATTGCGCCGCGATGACGCCGCAGGTCTCGCCCAGCTCCACCATGCGGCCGGAGCCCAGGTTGCGCCCGTAGCACAACGCGCAGACGCCGCGCCGCGACTCGCAGGTCAGCACCGAGCGAATCTTCACCTTCTCCACACCCGCGCCCTGAATCGCCGAGGCAATGTCCTCGTCGATGCCCTGGTTCACATCCACCACAATGTTGCCGTCGTAATCCTTGATGCGCTCCAGCGTGACGCGGCCGATGATGCGGTCGCGCAAAGGCTCGATGATCTCGCCCGACTCGACGATCGAACCGACGTAGATGCCCTCGACCGTGCCGCAATCGTACTCGGTCACGATCACGTCCTGGGCCACGTCCACCAGACGCCGCGTCAGGTAGCCGGAGTCGGCTGTCTTCAGCGCCGTGTCGGCCAATCCTTTGCGCGCGCCGTGCGTCGAGATGAAGTATTCGAGCACTGTCAGCCCCTCGCGGAAGTTCGCCGTGATGGGCGTCTCAATGACCTCGCCTGACGGCTTGGCCATCAGCCCTCTCATGCCAGAGAGCTGGCGAATCTGCTGCTTCGATCCGCGCGCGCCGGAGTCGGCCATGATGTAAATCGGGTTCATGGTTCCTTCTTCGTCGGCCCTCTTCATGTTGTTGAACATTTCGTCGGCGACCCGCTCGGTCACAGCGGACCACATCTGGATCACCTTGTTGGAGCGTTCGCCGTTGGTGATGGCGCCGTCCATGTACTGCTTCTGCACCTCGATCACCTTCAGATCGGCGTCGCGCACAACGGTGTACTTGCTGTCTGGAATCACCATGTCGTCCAGGCCCACCGACAACCCGGAGCGCGTGGCGTACTGGAAGCCCAGTTCCTTGATGCGGTCCAACATTCCCACCGTCACTTCCAGGCCCAGGTTCTGGTTGCAGTAGTTCACCAGTTGCCCGATGCCCTTCTTCTTCAGCAGGCCGTTGATGAACGGCATTCCCTCCGGCAGCGCGTCATTCAAAATCACGCGGCCCACCGTGGTCGAGATGTATTGCTTGTTGAAGTCCACCGGCTCGATGTGCGTCAGATCCTGGTCGTCGTAGGCCGTGGTCAGGTCAAGCACCATGCCCGTGTAGCGCAGCCGGATGGGCGACAGTGTCTCCACTTCCTTGGCTTCCAGAGCCATCAGGATCTCTTCCGTGTTGGCGAAAACGCGGCCCTCGCCCTTGGCGCTCTTCTTGGCCTTGGTCAGGTAATAGAGGCCGAGCACCATGTCCTGCGAGGGCACGGTGATGGGCTGGCCGGATGCCGGGGACAAAATGTTATGTGACGCCAGCATCAAGACGCTCGCCTCAATCTGCGCCTCTGGCGACAGCGGAATATGCACCGCCATCTGGTCGCCGTCGAAGTCGGCATTGAAGGCCGTGCAGACCAGCGGGTGAATCTTGATCGCCTTGCCCTCGACCAGCACCGGCTCAAAGGCCTGAATTCCCAGCCGATGCAGCGTCGGCGCGCGGTTCAACAGCACCGGATGGTCCTTGATGACCTCTTCGAGAATG
>JBEKPI010000244.1:0-4085 GCA_049520855.1 Occallatibacter sp. | reverse complement strand
CTCAGCGAGCAGGAACTCTACGCCGCCGCCAAGGACCACCAAGCCCCCTACGAACTCGTCCGCATGGTCGCGCAGACCGGCAAGCTGCCCGTCCCCAACTTCTCCGCCGGCGGCATAGCCACCCCCGCCGACGCCGCCCTGATGATGCAGCTCGGCGCAGAGGCCATCTTCGTCGGCTCCGGCATCTTCATGAAGGGCAACGCCACGCCTCTCGATGTCGAGAACGATCCCAAGGAGCGCGAAGAAGCCGTCTCCCGCGCCAAGGCCATCGTCCAGGCCACCACCCACTTCAACGACCCCAAAATCCTCGCCGAAGTCAGCGAGCAAGTCACCGGCACGATGAAAGGCCTGGCCGCAGCCGGATTGGAAGAGTCTCAACTCCTCCAAACCCGCGGCTGGTAGCCACCTGCGGTGGGGCCAGCCGCTCGCTATTCGCTCGCATGAGCTTTGTGGCTTCCTACATTTGCGCTAGATAGGGTCGCAACGATGAGGTGCCCAGCATCCCATGGAAAACACCCCCGGAGACGGCGACCGTTAAGAGGAAGGTTTAATTGAGGCATGCTCCTATGTCCGCAGAGGCTCTGAAGTCTATCTTTGATATAGCGACGGTGGTTCTGCTGTTTCTAGCGTTTTTGGCTGGAGCCGGTGTGCTCGTCACTGGGAACGTTATTAACGCCCGTCAAGCAAGGCAATTGCAGCAGTTTGATTTGGACATAACAAAGGCTAAGACCGACCTTGGCAAGGAACAGGAGCGAGCCGCAAATGCGGATGCGCTAGTCGCTGGGCTCGCGAAAGACGCGTCGGACGCAAAGGCTGCACAGCAGCGAGTCGAAACTGAGCTCGCGAAGCAGAAGGAGCGCACAGCAAGTGCAGAAAAGGCCGCTTCAGATGCTGCCCTAGCTTTGGCTAGATTTAAACAACCACGAGCCCTAACACCAAAACAACAAGACACATTAATAGAGACCTTAAAGCCATTCGCTGGACAACACTTTGCTTTTGCGGTTTTTCCCGACCCAGAACCTTTAGCGTTCCTTAATGTTTTGGACACGATTCTAATATCGGCGGGGTGGAAACGAATACCATCGCAGATCGAGAGAGGCGGTGGAGTAGTGGTTGAGGCTGCGGGAGAATCGGCTGCGACTATTTTCGATTCTGGAATCGACGCGTATATAGCCCCCGATGATGTGGAGTCCGTGCCAGCGCAATCGGCATTATGCTTGACTCTCGTCTCCGCAGGTATACATTGCGAAACACACCGAACGCCCCAGTTGTCCGGAAAGTCCCCAAGAGCGATCACCGTCAGCATCGGAAAGAAGCCATAATTCTGGGCGGATCGGCGGAAGCCCATCCTTCGCTTTTTCTAGGGAAGGGTGGGAAACCGTCCCCGCCGGCCCCCGCAGGCGCTCAGGCAGAGGTCAACTGGCTGAAGATTTCAGGAAGATTGACATACAACGGCGTCCCTTTGACCTCCAACCGCGAGGCCTCGACCCACTCCGCTCCTGAGCACATGCGCCCCGTCCGCGTCTTGGGATCGATGATCCAGACCGTCTCCACGCCCATCTGGCGATAGTCCTGCGCGCGGTCTTGAGTGTCGGAGTAGCTGTCGTCGGGAGAGAGAATCTCGATCACCAGCAGCGGAGGATCGGTCAGCACATCCGGCTGCGCTCCGGCGGTCAGCACCACCAGATCCGGCACACGAACCCGGTTCTCCGAAACTCGAACCCGTTGTGCAATGCAACCAGCAATACACCACTCTTTTTCGTGCGCACCAAACCATCCGGCAATAAGAGCCAGTAATCGCGCATGTTCCCACTTGCCCACGTTGCGCTCCCTGATCTCTCCATCCACGTACTCGCGGTCCGGCCGGTAGCTCGTGCCGAGATACTCATTCAACGGAATGTGCAAAGCCGTGGCCATACCAAGGAATATAGCATGATTTCCATGAACGAAATTGGACGAATGGCCATACGGCGGTTGGCCCGCTGACACTGTAAACTAAATAGTCTATGGGAGGGCGATATGGAGCGAAAGAGTGGACTGCCTCCCGTTCATCCTGGTGAGATTCTCAAAGAAGACGTTTTGCCTTCTGCTGGACTGTCTGTAACGTCGGCAGCGAAGGCTCTCGGCGTCTCCCGTCAGATGCTTCACGAGATCCTGGCGGAGCGCAGGCCCCTTTCAGCCGTTATGTGCCTGGCGGTCTCTCCCTACTGGGCGGCTCACTGGAAGTGTGGATGCGATTGCAGGCAGCTTACGACTTGAAGATGGCGGAACAGGACAAAAAGGTCATGCAACGCGTCGCGCGAATCATGCCTCTAAATCAAGTCGAAGAAGTTCGGACCTAGGGCCTCAAGCCGCTCGAACCTACTTCGCCGCTTGCGGCACGACCTTCTCCAGTTGCGCCACCTGCCTCTTGATCAGGTCAGACTCAGGCCCCGGCGGAGTATACGTCAGGCAGTTGCGCAGATGTTCCAACGCTCCTTTGTACTCCTTTCTGGCGTCCAGGATCACGGCCAAAAGCTGTTCCGTCTTGGGCGCGGCGCGGTGGCTCGGATCCAGGCTCAGCGAAGTCAGCGCGCTGCTCTCGGCTACACTTCCGTGACCGAGGTTGAAGTTGCCCACCGCGCTGAAATACCATATCTGCGGCGTTCCGGCTGGATTCAGTTGCAATGCGTGATTGGCTGCGTCGGCCACTTCCTGCCATCTCTTCTGCGCCGCGGCCAAAGCCGCAATGCGCTCGTACGGCGGGATGTAATTTGGATCGGCGGCCGCGGCCTTCTCATACGCGTTCAAGGCATCCTGGGGCTTGTCCTTCTCCTCGAGTTTGCCCAACTGGTACCATGCCTCCGCAAATTGCGGGTCGATTGTCACCGCGCTCTGCAGGTGGCTCCGTTCGCGATCGAAGTGCCTATCGGCCTTGGCGGCACGGGCCTCCTCAAACTCTTTCTGCGCATCCTGCGGAGCCGACAGAGTGGTGTCGCTCACAATGGAACCCGTCGCCCGCGCGTCCTTGCGCAGCGTGATCGTGCCTACGTCCGGGTCATCCATGATCGAGCCGTTCATAATCGTCACCGACGTCGATTGAAAACCTTCCAGGATCGCACTCACTTTGCAGCCCACCAACTGAGACGGGTCCACGTGTTGAGGATCGCGTTTGCTGCCCACGGCCTCGCTTTCCCTGGGAGTAGCTTCAATGTCAAACTCGCCCTTCTTATCCGCCACCGTGTTGTAGCTTGTCTTGCCGTCGCATATCACGACCACCGGAATCAGGTCCCAGGGCAGCCTGCCGCCCTCCATGACCACCTTCCCCACAAAACGCATGCTTCCCACCTGCGCGTCCAGCACTCGACCAAAATTGGCGGTTGAGCCCGTCCCGGTTATCGTCGCCGGATCGTTATTGACAGTTTGAGCTTTGACATGAACATTGGCCACCAAAAGTAGAGCAAGCAACAATACTCCGGCAATCAATTGATTGAGCTTCATCAAAATCCTCCCAACTCGGATGCCATTATCGCTCACCGTGGGTCGGATACGATATGCATTCCGTCACAGGGTTCTTTCTGCCTCTTCGGATTATGCGAAGCAGGCTGGAAGCGTCAAGCCATTTCAGGCCGCCTTGAGTCTCTGAGCCCAGCGCACAATACGGCCAGATGGCTAGTAATATGACACTATGAGCGGAGGTTTCCTTCGAGGGCCTGGGCGTTGAGGTCTTCAATCCGTTCCAAGGCCCAAGGGGGAGAGGGTTGACTGAACTTGTACCGCCGCGCATCGGCGTACTGGCGATTCAAGGCGACTACGCCGCTCATGCCGAGGCACTAACTGAGTCCGGCGCAGTCCCAACGCTTGTGAGGACTCCGCAGGATCTCCGTCCGGACGGCCAGTCCCTCGATGGACTTGTGCTGCCCGGCGGCGAGTCCACCACCATCCTTCGGTTCCTCGAGAAGCACCTTTTCTTTGAAGCCTTGCAGGAGTTTTCCGCCCGGAAGCCCGTCTTCGGCACCTGCGCGGGCGCGATTCTGCTGGCGCGCGAGGTTCTGAACCCGGTGCAGCGCAGCCTGGGCGTACTCGATGCCGTGGTGGAGCGCAAC
>JBEKPI010000243.1:0-4110 GCA_049520855.1 Occallatibacter sp. | reverse complement strand
GAGCCTCTTGCAACATTACGGAGATAAGCACATTCAAGTGTGGGGATTCCGAACATTAGAATAAGGTTACCAGACCAAACTTAACGTAAAGGAACCCCACTCCATGCAGCTTACCCTCTCCGATCGGTTGAAGCAATTTCTTCGCGTGAAGCAAGGCTATTTGTTCCTCAAGCTGGAGGCGCGGTTAGGTCCGTTGACCGACAAGCCGCGACAACTGATCGCGGTGCTGGAACTTCAGATCGAGGCTATGGCTGGCCCCTGGCACGCGGCGTAGGCCGCCCAGCCCTGCATGAGCGGGCCATCGCGCGAGCCTTTGCGGCCAAAGCGGTCTACAACCTGAACCCTGCACGGCAGTTGCTGGCTCGCCTCACAATGCTTACCTGTACGCCAAACTCGAACAAAAGCTGCGTAACGCTATAAACCGCATCGAGTAGTCAGGGCGCCACGAACCTCGACCCGCCAGCCGATGGCCGCCGGCCTCATTCAAGCTCGGTCACGGGCAAGGCCCTGAACCCATTCGGCAACGGAAAGCTGTTCGCGGTGCGGCAGACGACCGCGGCTGAGGCCACCCGCGATTTGCCGGCCACATTCCGCACGTAGTCGAGATTCGCCGTGTCGCCGGCATCCGGCAGTTCCGTCCATTTCGCTTCGAAGAGCTCCAGCCGCCCGCCCGCATCCACGACGAAGTCCACTTCGCGGGTGCGGTCGCGCCAGAAGAAAAGGCTGCCGGTGCGCCCGGCTTGGCGTTCGCGCTCCCGAAGCTGGGCGAAAACAAAGGTCTCCCAGACGGCGCCAACAGACGGCGATTGCCGGAGAGCCTCCTCGGAGCGGATATTCAGCAGCGCGCAAAGCAGGCCGGTGTCGGCAAGGTAGAGTTTTGGGCTTTTGACCATCGACTTCGTTTTGTTCGAAAACCACGGCTCCAGCAGGATGGCCTGACCGGAAGCCTCCAGCATCGACAGCCATTGATTGGCCGTCGAAGGGGCTATGCCGACATCGCGCGCCAAATCCGCCTTGTTGAGCATATTCGCCGAGCGGAGAGCACAGGCGCGCAGGAATCTTTCAAAGTCGCGAAGACTGCCGACGTTGGTCAGCGAGCGCACATCGCGTTCGAGATAGGTTGCAAGATAGGAGTTGTAGAAGGCCGTCGAATCGATCTCCGGGTTGGCATACAGCTCGGGGAAACCGCCGCGCACGATGGCCGCTTCGAGTTTGGCTTGCGGCAATGCGCCTCGAATCTCCGCAAAGGATAAGGTCTCCAGCTCGGCGATGTCGGCCCTGCCCGCGAGCGACTCGGAGACGTTTTTCATGAGGGTGAACTTCTGCGATCCGGTCAGCAGAAACTGTCCATTCCGCGCGCGGTTAGCATCGATAGCCGCCTTGAGCCGCCGGAAGAGGCCGGGCGCATATTGCACCTCGTCGATAATCACCGGCGGCGGATGGCGCTGGAGGAATTGGTCCGGCTCCTTCTCGGCCTGCTCGGCTTCGGTGGGGAGATCGAGAGAGACGAATTCATATCCTGGAAAGAGATGCAGCAGCGTGGCGGTCTTGCCGGTCTGTCTTGCACCGGTCAGCATGATCGCCGGGCGCGTCCGGGCGGAGTGTTGCAGGCGAGGTTCGAGGTTGCGCGAGATCCACATGTGAATATTATATGATTGAATCGCATACTATATATGAGTACATCATGTACAATGTGCCATATGATACATTATTTGTCATCTTATTGAATAGATGTATGTTAATGACGATATTTGCGGCAAATCCCGAAAGTGAACCATCGGAATACTGGGAAAACTCACCCCGGAATCCGCGCTCATCCTGCTCATTTTTGTTTGCATTCCGTCGCAACTGGCTAACCGGCTGCGAACACAGCAGCGCGATCGGCAACACGAGCAGGCGGAAGGTGAATCGTACTATCATTCCCAACGGAATTCCGCTCATCGTCGAGGCGTTCGCTGTCCTTCTCGATGAGCGGAGCCGCAGTGGGGGGGCGGAGCGTTCTTCGCAGGATGGCGCGGGAGAGACGTCTCCCGCGCCGGTTAAACATACGAAGGTTCTAGTTGAGGGTGGCCGCCCAGAGCTGCGCGTTGGTGCCGTTGCAGGTATACACCTGAACGGCGGTTCCAGAGGCCGTTCCAGCGCCGCTCACATCCAGGCAAAGGGCTGTGTTGTTGGCGGGATGGAAGATGTAGCTGGTGCCCGATACCACTGCCTCCCAGGCCTGCGCCGTGGTGCCTGCGCATGGATCAAGAACCGCCCTCGAACCGCTGGTGGTTCCCGAAGCCGTCAAGCAATACGGGCCCTCCGTGGCGAAGTTCCAATAGCCGGCCGGCACGACGCCGCTCGTGCTTCCTGTCCAGTTCTGCGCGCCGGTGCCGTTTGAGGTATATACCTGGATCGGGTTTCCGGTCGCGGTGCTTGCGCCGGAGTCATCCAGGCGCAGCGCGCTGGAGACCGCCGGGGTAAACGTGTAAGTGTCGCCGCTGGTGAGCGTAGTTCCGCCGCCGCCAGTCGTGCCGCCGCCGCCGCCGCTCGTGCTGCCGCTGCCGTTCGGGCAGAAGGTGATGGTGTAGTTGGCGCCGGTCGCGCAGGTGTGCAGGCCGATATTGTCGTCGTACGCATAGGAGTACTCGTTGGGGCAGTCGGCGTGAATGTTGTTGACATACGACTGGTCAGCCGCAGGCCAATTCGCCACGATGCAAGTGGCGCTGGTATTGTAGGCGCCAGCGCAGCAGAACTGAGCGTTGCCGGTCGCGGTGCAGGGGCTGAGGCAATCCGCGCCGCCATCGGCCAGCAAGCTGCTATTGCAACTGGTGAGGGGACCCGTGGTGCAGGTATTGGGCGAGACGCAGCTCGTGTTGGAGACTACGATGCCGATGGGATTGTCGAATCCGTCCACATAGCTTACGTCATACCAGTCGGTGCCCGAGGCATCCAGGTTAAACTCGGCCAGCGAGGTGCCGGCCACGCCTGTGGTGCCGGCGCATTGCAATCCGGTGCCACCGCAAGAGCCGGTGGTGCATACGGCGGGACTGGAGCCATTGCATCCTTTGCGGCCCCAGATGCGGCCATTCCATCCATTGGCGAGGGTGAAGCTCACCGAGGCGCCGGCGGCCTGCGACCATCCGCCATTGTCATAGGTGGCGGGATAGATGCCGGGGTAAATGGTGTAACTACAACTATTCTTGATGGTTACGGTTGCTGCGAAGCCGCTTGCCTGCGACATCGCCAAAATCATGATCAACGCGAGACTGACGGCGATCACACTCTGCCAGCTGCGAAAGCGCATATGGCAACACTCGAGATTCATTTTCATTTTTTGAGCTTCCGTTTCCGGGGATTGAAACGGGGCGTACGAACCGGATTGAAACGGGGCGTCCGAACCGCTTGATCCCCTATTCAAAATTTAGGCAACCATAAGAGCTTCTTGAGACGGCAGTCAACGTAATATCGGTAAGTTTTTCCTGTAAACATTCAGGTAAACATGGAGGTAAACGGTCAATTTATTGTTGCATCAAGCCGTGCGGGAAGTGTGCCTTTAACTCTCCCAAGAGCGCTATAACCATGTGAGAATGGACGTCATGCCGTTCATCCGCGAGTACGCACGGAGCATCTTCCACGCGCTTTCCTTGTTTGAAAGCTTCATATCGATTTCAGACAGTGGGTGGCAAGGAGTAGTCAGGGTAAACGCATCGCAAAGAAGAACGGAAAAAGCAGGGCACGGGCTTTTTAACCCCCTAGGCCGTATCGACATATACACTTTGCAACCGGATTGATCGGTGTTGAAATGGGAGTATGTCACCTAGCCGTTATGAACTGAGTGATTTGCAATGGGAGAAGATCAAGGATTTTCTTCCTGGGCGCAAGGAGCATGTGGGCCGCACAGCAGCCGATAACCGTTTATTTGTGAACGGCGTACTGTGGGTACTGCGCTCGGGAGCGCGATGGGCTGACCTTCCGGAGCGTTACGGCAAGTACAAAAGCGTGCATAAGCGCTTCATGCGCTGGGCCAACTCCGGCGTCTGGGAGCGGATCTTTCACGAGTTGGTGCGTGACAAGAAGAGCCAGTATCTGATGCTGGATTCGACCATCGTGCGGGCTCGCCAGCAG